>NZ_WVUH01000044.1 GCF_017614955.1 Micromonospora echinofusca | reverse complement strand
GGGACGGGCATCGCGTTCCGCCGTCCGGGCCCGACCGACGGTGGGATCAGTTCGGCGACGGTGCGGCCGGTGGGGCCCCGTCGGTGACGTACTCCCCCAGCGGCAGGCCGGGGATCGGCTCGGGGCCGGTCGCGTCGACGAACGGGCGGGGCGAGTCGGCGACCGCGAACTGGGTGCGGTACAGCTCGGCGTAGAGGCCACCCACCGCGACCAGCTCCTCGTGCCGGCCCCGCTCGACGATCCGGCCGCCGTCGAGGACCAGGATCTGGTCGGCGTCCCGCACGGTGGAGAGCCGGTGCGCGATCACCAGCGCGGTCCGGCCGGCCAGCGCCACCGACAGGGCCCGCTGCACCGCCGCCTCCGACTCGGAGTCCAGATGGGCGGTGGCCTCGTCGAGGACGACGATCGACGGTGCCTTGAGCAGCAGCCGGGCGATCGCCAGGCGCTGCTTCTCCCCACCGGAGAACCGGTAGCCCCGCTCGCCGACCACGGTGTCCAGCCCGTCGGGCAGCGCCCGGACCAGTCCGTCGACCTGTGCACCGGCCAGCGCCGCCCAGATCTCGTCGTCGGTGGCGTCGGGTTTCGCGTACCGCAGGTTCTCCGCGATCGTCTCGTGGAACAGGTGGGAGTCCTGGGTGACCACACCGATCTCGTCACGCAGCGAGGCCAGCGTGGCCTCCCGGACGTCCACCCCGCCGACGAGGACCTGCCCGTCGGTGACGTCGTAGACCCGGCTGAGCAGCATGGAGATGGTGGACTTGCCGGCGCCGGACGGCCCGACCAGGGCCACCATCCGGCCCGGTTCGACGGCGAACGAGACCCCGCGCAGCACCGGCTCGGAGACCGTCCGGTCCAGGGTGGCGACGTCCTCCAGCGAGGCGAGGGACACCTCGGCCGCCGACGGGTAGCGGAAGTGCACGTCCCGGAACTCCAACCGGCCGTTGCCGCGCGGTACGGTCACCGCGTCCGGCCGCTCGGCGATGCCCGGGGTCAGGTCGAGCACCTCGAACACCCGGTCGAAGGAGACCAGCGCGCTCATCACGTCGACCCGGACGTTGGACAGCGCGGTCAACGGGCCGTAGAGGCGGGTGAGCAGCAGGGCCAGGGTGACGACCGTACCGGCGCTGACCGCACCGGTGACCGCGAGCCAGCCGCCGAGCCCGTAGGTGAGGGCCTGGGCCAGCGAGGCGACCAGCAGCATCGCCACGAAGAAGGTCCGCGAGTACATCGCCGACTGGATGCCGATGTCCCGGACCCGCTCGGCCCGGCGGGCGAACCGCTTCGCCTCGACCTCCGGCTGGCCGAAGAGCTTGACCAGCAGGGCCCCGGCCACCCCGAACCGCTCGGTCATCGTGGCATGCATCTTGGCGCCGAGGTCGTACGACTCCTTGGTGATCTCGGCGAGCCGCTTGCCGACCCGGCGGGCCGGGATGATGAAGACCGGCAGCATCACCAGGGACAGCAGGGTGATCTGCCAGGAGAGGGTGAGCATGACCCCGGCGGTGAGCACGAGCTGGATGACGTTGCTGACCACCCCGGACAGGGTCGAGGTGAACGCCCGCTGGGCGCCGAGCACGTCGTTGTTGAGCCGGCTGACCAGCGCACCGGTCTGGGTCCGGGTGAAGAACTGCAACGGCATCCGCTGGACGTGGTCGTACACCTGGGTGCGCAGGTCGAGGATGATGCCCTCGCCGATCCGCGCCGAGTACCACCGCTGGGCCAGCGAGAGCAGGGCGTCGGCCACGGCCAGGGCGGCGATGAACAGTGCCAGCCGGACGATGGTGCTGCCGGCGGACGGGCCGCCCCGGGTGATCGTGTTGATCACGTCACCGGCCAGGACCGGGGTGGCCACCCCGATGGCCGCGGCGAACACCACGGTGACCAGGAAGACCACGATGTCACGCCGGTACGGTCGGGCGAAGGCGACGACCCGGCGGGCGGTCCCCCGGCCCAGCCGGTGACCGGCCACCTCGTCGGAGTCCCGCATGGCCCGGAGCATGCTCCAGCCGCCCATGCCGCCACCACCGGGCATCGGATGGGACACTCGTCACCTCCGGGTCTGGATCGTACGGGTCGTCGGGCTCCATTCTCCCGACGGCTACGACAACCTCAGAAGTAACCAGGATCTTCCCGAACGGTCCTTACTGTTACCCGGACGACGGCACGGGACGACCACTCCCCGGACGGCGCACTACTCGCCGATACCCGCCAGGTCACGCAGGCGCCGGGTCTGTGCCTCCCGCTCGGCCCGTTGCTGCTCCGCATGGGTCCGCCCGGTCGCCCCGGCGAGCAGGGCCTTGATCTCCACCACCGCGTCCCGGGGGCCGGCCAGCAGCGCCGCCGTCAGGTCGGCCACCGCTGCGGTCAGCTCGGCGGCCGGCACGACCACGGTGGCCAGCCCCATCCGCTGGGCCTCCGCGGCGTCCAGTCGTCGACCGGTGGCACAGATCTCCAGGGCCCGCGCGTAGCCGACCAGCTCCACCAGACGCTTGGTACCGGCCAGGTCGGGCACCAGCCCGAGGGTCACCTCGGCCATGGACAGCCGGGCGTCCTCGGCGAGCACCCGCAGGTCGCAGGCGAGCGCCAACTGGAAGCCGGCGCCGATGGCGTGCCCCTGCACGGCAGCGACGGAGATGATGTCCGGACGGTGCAGCCAGGTGAACCCGGCCTGGAACTCGGCGATCCGGTCCGCGCACTCCGCTGGGCTGAGCGCGGTCAGGCCCGCGATCGAGCCCTCCCCCGCACCCCGTACGACGGACAGGTCGAGCCCGGCGGAGAAGGACCGGCCCTCGCCCCGGACGACCACCACCCGCACGTCCCCGGGCAGGTCGCGGGAGAAGTCGTGCAGCGCCCGCCACATGGCGGGGGTCTGCGCGTTGAGGACGTCGGGCCGGCACAACGTGACCGTCGCGACCGGCCCTTCGCATTCCAGCCGGACGCCGGCGTCGGAGGTCATCAGAACCCCCGACGCGGGAGCGGTCCGGACCAGATGTGCGGGCGGGTCACGCCTTCTTGCGCCGACGGGCCCCGCCGCGCTGACGCAGTTGCACGCCGGACTCGGTGAGCACGCGGTGGATGAATCCGTAGGAGCGGCCGGTGGAGGCCGCGAGAGCACGGATGCTCTCCCCGGAGGTGTACCGCTTGACCAGGTCCTTGGCGAGCGTCTGCCGCTCGGCCCCGACGATCCGGCGACCCTTCTCAGTGCTGGTGGCTGTGCCGGTGGCTGCCATGTTGATTCCTCACGTCCCAGACTGTGCGGTTCGATACGGTCCCACCTATTAGACCGCCTCGGACGATCATGCGCTAGATATCAACTCTTCGCCAACCGACACGCACAGCATTGTCAGCTTCTGGATAGCGTGACGATCAGGCCGGCGAAAGGTGCGAATCACCCCGGTGCCGGTCCCTGGAACCGGAGCCGTACCCTGCGCCGGTGATGGACCTCCTCAGCACGGCGGTCGGCGCGGCCGTCGTGTTCGCCGGCACCGACATCGACGACATCATCGTGCTGACCGTGCTCTTCGTGACGGCCCGGCGGGGCGGTCGCCCCCGCCCCGGGCAGATCGTCGCGGGGCAGTACCTCGGCATCGGCGCCCTGGTCGTGGCGAGCGCCGTGGTGGCCGCCGGGCTGCTGGTCGTACCCGACCCGTGGACCGGGCTGCTCGGCCTGCTACCGATCGGGCTCGGGGTACGCGCCCTGATCGGCGCGGACGACGACGAGGCACCCGAGGTGGTCGGCGGCACCCTCGGCGTGGCCGGGGTGACCATCGCCAACGGCGCCGACAACATCGCCGTCTACGTACCGGTGTTCCGGGCGCTCGGCCCGGCCCAGACCGGGGTCTTCCTGCTGGTCTTCGTCGTGCTGATCGCACTGTGGTGCGCGACGGCCGCCTGGCTGGGCGGTCACCCCCGGGTGGTCCGCCTGGTGGAACGGGCCGGTCGCTGGCTGGTACCGGCGGTGTTCATCCTGATCGGCCTGGTGATCCTGATCAGCTCCGGCGTACCGGCCCGGCTGGTCGACCTGGCCGGCTGAGCCGGC
This sequence comes from Micromonospora echinofusca, assembly GCF_017614955.1. Lineage (GTDB taxonomy): Bacteria > Actinomycetota > Actinomycetes > Mycobacteriales > Micromonosporaceae > Micromonospora > Micromonospora echinofusca_A. Next base: position 26,203 of record NZ_WVUH01000044.1, on the reverse strand, counting down.
GCCGGAACTGCCCCGCCGGACCCCGGTCCCGGCCCGACCGGCCCACCGGCACCGCCCCGCCGGCACCCGGTGTCTGCCCTGCCGCACCGCCGACGGTACCCGGACGCACCACCCACGGTGCCCGACCGGTCGGGCCGGGCTGCCCCGGCTGACGCTGGCGTGCCGCTGGGGTGCCGCGTCAGGCCAGCTCGACCAGTTCGAGCAGGTCGTCGCTCCAGGCGTCCTCGTCACCGTCGGGGAGCAGGATCGCCCGGTCCGGCTTGAGGGCCAGCACCGCACCCGGGTCGTGGGTGACCAGCACGATCGCCCCCGGGTACCGGGCGATCGCGTCGAGCACCTGCTCCCGGCTGACCGGATCCAGGTTGTTGGTCGGCTCGTCGAGCAGCAGCACGTTGGCGCCGGAGCAGACCAGGGTGGCCAGGGCGAGCCGGGTCTTCTCCCCACCGGAGAGCACCCCGGCCGGCTTGTCCACGTCGTCACCGGAGAAGAGGAAGGCGCCGAGGATCTTGCGCAGCTCGGTGTCGCTCTGCTCGAAGGCGGCGCTGCGCATGTGGTCGAGCACCGTACGGTCCACGTCGAGCGTCTCGTGCTCCTGGGCGTAGTAGCCCAGCCGCAGCCCGTGCCCGGGCCGGATCTCGCCGGTGTCCGGCTCCAGCAGCCCGCCGAGCATCCGCAGCAGGGTGGTCTTGCCGGCACCGTTGAGCCCCAGGATGGCCACCCGCGAGCCCCGGTCGACCGCCACGTCGACGTCGGTGAAGATCTCCAGCGAGCCGTACGACTTGGACAGGCCGGTCGCGGTCAACGGGGTCTTGCCGCACGGCGCGGGACTGGGGAACCGGACCTTGGCCACCTTGTCGGCGACCCTGGTCTCCTCCAGCCCGGAGAGCAGCCGCTCGGCGCGGCGGGCCATGTTCTGCGCGGCGACCGTCTTGGTGGCCTTGGCGCGCATCTTGTCGGCCTGCGCCATCAGCGCGCCGGCCTTTTTCTCCGCGTTGGCCCGCTCCCGGCGCCGCCGCCGCTCGTCGGTCTCGCGCTGTTCGAGGTACGCCTTCCAGCCGAGGTTGTAGACGTCCACCACGCTGCGGGTGGCGTCCAGGAACCAGACCTTGTTGACCACCGCCTCCAGCAGGGAGGCGTCGTGGCTGATCACGATCAGTCCGCCCTTGTGCCCGGCGAGGAAGCCGCGCAGCCAGGTGATCGAGTCGGCGTCCAGGTGGTTGGTGGGCTCGTCGAGGAGCAGGATGCCGCCCCCGTTCTCGGCGGCGTCGCGGAACAGGATCCGGGCCAGCTCGATCCGGCGGCGCTGGCCACCGGAGAGGGTGCCGATCGGCTGGGCCAGCGCCCGGTCGGGCAGCCCGAGGTTGGCGCAGATCCGGGCCGCCTCGGCCTCGGCCGCGTACCCGCCGAGCGAGGCGAACTGGTCCTCCAGGGCGCCGTACCGACGCACCAGGCGGTCGTCGGCGCCGTCGGCGAGTTCCGCCTCGATCCGGGCCATCTCGGCCATCAGCACGTCCAGGCCCCGGGCGGAGAGCACCCGGTCCCGGCCGGTGACCTCCAGGTCGCCGGTACGCGGGTCCTGCGGCAGGTAACCGATCCCACCACGCCGTTCGATCTGTCCGGCGTACGGTTGGCCCTCGCCGGCCAGCACCTTCAACGTGGTGGTCTTGCCGGCGCCGTTCCGGCCGACCAGGCCGATCCGGTCGCCGGGTTGTACGCGTAGCGTGGTGTCGGACAGCAGGATCCGGGCGCCGGCGCGCAACTCCAGGCCAGTGGCAGTGATCATTTGTGCGGACTCGCTCTCGGGGTCTGGAAGGGCTGACTCAGGGCACGCGAAAGCGCCGGCGGGTGAAACCCGTCGGCGCGGGGCGGTTCAGCCTTCGCAGCGCAGCACGGTCCGATTGTACCGGGCGGCGGGAGAGTCGCCGCCCGGATTACCAATCAAGATCATCGGGTACCGGATCCGGGTCCGGATCCGTCCGGCATTCACCTACCTGGAAACCGGATCACCACGCGATCGGGGTCATGATGGAGCTGAACGAGAACGCGCGAATCGACACCAGTCAGGTCGAGGACCGACGCGGGTCAGGTGGCGGCGGCGGGGGCATCCCCATCCCCATCCCGGCCGGCGGCGGCGGACGCGGTGGACTGGTCGGCATCATCATCGCCGTCCTGGTGGCGCTGGTCGGGGGCGGCTTCGGGCTGAACGCGATGGGCGGCGACGGCGGCGAGGCCGGGGACAACACCGCACTGGAGCAGAAGTGCGCCGCCGACGACGCGCTCCAGCAGCTCGACTGCCGCAACACCCTCTACGTCAACTCGATCCAGGCGTACTGGCAGCGGGCCCTGCCCGAGGCGTTCGGCGAGCGGTACTCCCCGTCGAAGACGGTCTTCTTCAGCCAGGCGGTGAGCACCGGCTGCGGCCAGGCCGACTCCGGGGTCGGGCCGTTCTACTGCCCCGCCGACGACCAGGTGTACATCGACCTGACCTTCTACCGGGTCCTCGCCGACCAGCTCGGCGCCGAGGGCGAGTTCGCCCAGCCGTACGTGCTGGCCCACGAGTACGGCCACCACGTGCAGGACCTGCTCGGCACCGAGGCGCAGATGCGCCGCCAGCAGCAGCGCGACCCGGGCAACGCCAACGCGCTGTCGGTCAAGCTGGAGCTACAGGCCGACTGCTACGCCGGCGCCTGGGCCAAGAACGCCACCGGCACCGCCGACGCCCGGGGCGAGAAGATCTTCACCAGCATCAGCGAGCAGGACATCTCCCAGGCGATCGACACCGCCGAGAAGATCGGCGACGACGCCATCCAGCAGCGGTCCGGCCGCCCGGTGAACCCGGACGAGTTCACCCACGGCACGTCCGACCAGCGCAAGGAGTGGTTCACCCGGGGGTACCAGACCGGCGACCCGAAGTCCTGCGACACCTTCGGCAGCGGGAGCTGACCTCTTTCACAGGTGTTAGGAAGGGCCCCTTCCTATACCGGAAACGATAGGAAGGGGCCCTTCCTTACCGGACCAGGATGCGGACGGCACGGGCGGCGGTGATCGCGTCGACCAGGACCGCGTGCCGGGGCTCGGGCACGTCGAGCAACCGGTCGGCCCGCAGCGCGGCCAGCGGGGCGAGCCGCCGGTCGGCGAGGACCGTGTCGATCGCCCGCCGGTCACCGCCGGTCACCAGGGTGGCCAACGCCGGCGCCTCGGGCAGCAGCAGCCGGACGGCCAACTCGGTGGCGTCACCCAGGGCCGCCTTCGCCTGGTTGTCGCGGCGCCGGGCGAACCGCTGCTGCGACCAGCCCCCGGCGGCGGTGCGCCCCTGCACGTACCGGGTGTCGACCTTCGAGGAGAGCAGTTCGGTACCGTCGGCCACCCCGACCGCCACCGCGCCCTTGCGGGCGAGCAGCAGCCCGATCCGGCGGGGCGCGGCAGCCGCGGCGACGAACCCGGGGACGTCCACGGCCGACGGGGCACCGGGCGGGGTGTGCAGTTCGGCGGTGCCGCCGTCCGGGGCGGTGAGCAGCAGGCCGTACTCCTCGACGGTGGTGGTGACCGGGGCGCCGTGCCGTTCGGCGAAGCCGTCGACCCAGCGCGCCAGGCGGGCCGGGTCGACATCCACCCAGCGACCACCACCGGCAGCGGGTCGACTGGTCATGAGGGGACCGTACGGCACCCGGGGGCCGGGCTGCCGGCCCGGTGCCCGGTGCGCCCGACCGGGGCTCAGGTGGGCAGCAGCATGGCGACCGCCAGCGCGGTGATCAGGGCGCTGGAGAACAGCGCGGTGACCAGCCGCCCACGCGGCCCGGTCAGCAGCCGGCCGACCAGGCTGCCGCCGCCCGCGACGAGCAACTGCCAGCTCGCCGAGGCGAGGAAGACCCCGGCGACGAAGAGCACCCCGGCCGGCAGGTCCGGGCCGGTGTCCGGGCGACCGAGGATGAGGGCCGTGAAGTAGAGCACGGTGGCCGGGTTGAGCAGGGTCAGCGCCAGCACCCCGGCGAACGCCCGCCCCGGGGTGGTCAACCCGGCTCCGGTCCGCCCCGGGGTGACCGACGACCGGTGCCGCAGCGCCCGCCAGGCACCGTGACCGGCGATGGCGAGCAGCACCACGGCGGCGACCACGCGCAGCGGACCGGCCACCGGGCTGACCAGGTCGGCGAGGACGGCCCCGCCGAGGACCGCCACCAGGGCGTAGAGCCCGTCGGCGGTGGCCACCGCGAGCGCGGCCCCGGCACCGACCCGGAACGAGGTACGGGCGCTGAGCCCGAGGATGAGGACAGCGATCGCGCCGACCGGGACGGCCACCCCGTAGCCGGCCAGCAGGCCGGCGAGGAAGGCGCCGGTCACGACGGTCGGGGCGGGTGTGTCGAGGCACGGACCCCGGTCGGCCGCTGTCGGCGGGCGGTGTTGGCCACGGCGACGGGAACGGCGGGGTCCGGGGGCGACTCGATCACCCGGCGATCGTGCCCCGGCCCGGGGTCCGGCGCGACCGGTTTTCCGCTGGTCGGATCGGCGCGAACCGGCGTCGCCGGTCACGACCGGGCCGCCGGCCGCCCGTCCCGGAGGGGGTGGGCGGGCGACCGGCGGCCGGCCGAACGGATCAGAGACCGGTGTGCAGCGCCGACATCAGCGCCCCGTTGGCGGTGTCCCCGGACATCTCCCAGATCATCACGCCGAGCAGGCCCTGCTGTTTGAGCCAGGTGGTCTTCAATCCGATCGACCAGGGGTCGTCGTACGTCCACCAGGTGCCGTTCGCCCCGGTGTAGCAGTACGTCGACACCGACTGGGTGTCGTGGTGGACGGCGCAGTTCGGCACCATCGCCAGCAGGTTGCTGTAGCCGCGCGTGCCGGCCTCCTCGGCGAACTGGCCCGGGGCCGCACCGGTGGCCGCCTGCCATTCGCCGTTCGCCCCGCCGTCGGTGACGCCCTGCCAGCCCCGGCCGTAGAACGCTATGCCGAGGGTCAACTGCCGGGGGTGCACGCCCGCGTCGAGGTACGTCCGGATCGCCTTCTCCACGCTGAAGTCGAACGGGTACGGGTCCTGCGCATCCCGGTAGAGGTTGCCCTGGTGACCGGTACGGTGGGGCTCCCACGAGTTGTCCGAACCGGCGCCGTGGAAGTCGTACCCCTGCACGTTGGCGAAGTCCATGTAGTCGAACACGCTGGGCGTACCGTCGGTCCTGCTGATGTCCCAGCCGGCCTCGATCTTGGCCGGGTCGGCCGGGGTGAACGCGGTGAGCAGGTACCGTTTGCCGGTGCCCGCGCCCAGCGCGTCGAGCTGCCGCCGGAACTCGGCGAACAGGGCGGTGTTGTTGGCCTTGTCCTGCGGTCCCCAGTGGTTACCGGGGTGTCCCTCGGCGCCCGGCCATTCCCAGTCCAGGTCGATGCCGTCGAAGATGCCGGCCGCCACGCCGGGGCCACCGGCCCCGTTGTACGTCGGCAGGTTGCCCTTGATGTAGATGTCGAGGCAGGAGCGCACCAGCTTCTCGCGGGACGCCGGGGTGGCCGCCGCGTCGGAGAAGAACTTGGAGTAGGTCCAGCCGCCGATGGAGATCAGCACCTTCAGGTGCGGGTGCTTCGCCTTCAGCTTCTTGAGCTGGTTGAAGTTGCCGCGCAGCGGCTCCCAACCGGTGTCGGCGACCCCGTCGACGCTCTGCGCCGCGCTGAACCCCCGACCGTAGTCCGCCTCCGCGTCACCGGCGCCGGTCCCCTGGTCCGGGTCCTGTGGGTTCGAGGTGGTGCCCTTGGTGACGCCCTGGAGGCAGGTCAGGTTGACCGGGTCGAGATTGGCGAAGGAGTAGTTGATGTGGGTCAGTTTGGCCGCCGCACCGGAGGTGTCGAGGTTCTTGACGAAGTACTGCCGGCCGTAGATGCCCCACTGGACGAAGTAGCCGACCTTGGCATGCTTGCCGCTGCCGACCGCGTCGTCGGTGGTGACGCTCAGCGCCGCGCTGGCCGGTGAGACGTTGTCGTAGCTGTCCCGGGCCCGGACCGTGAAGGTGTAGGCGGTCAGCGGTGCCAGGCCGCTGACCACGGCGGTGGTGGCGGTGGTCGTGCTGAGCACCAGGGCACCGCCCCGGTACACGTCGTAGCCGGCGATGCCGCTGGGGTCGGTGACCGCGTTCCAGGCCAGCGTCACGCTCGCCGAGGTCTTGGCGGTGGCGCGCAGGCCGCCCGGCGCCGGGGGCGCCGTGGTGTCGTCGGCCGGGTTCAGTGTGGTCGCGCCGACCGGGGCGCTGTCCGCCGAGACGTTGCCCCGGGTGTCCTTGGCCCGCACCGTGAACGTGTACGCGGTGTTCGGGGTCAGGCCGGTGACGGTACCGGTGGTCGGTACGGCGCCACTGCCGCCGGTGACGCTGGCCGCGAGGGTGCCGTTGCGGTAGATGTCGTAGCCGGCGATCGGGAAGTCGGTCGCCACGGCGGCCGTCCAGGTCAACGTGACCGTCTTCGTGGTACGGCCGGCCACCGCCACCCCGGTCGGCGTGCCGGGCGCCCGGTCGGGGGTACCGTCGCACTTGTCGCCGTTGATCCGGCAGTTGAGCGGCTCGGCGTTCGACCCGTACGCGATGAACCAGAAGCTGTGCGGCTCGGTGCTGCCGCCGGCCGGGATGCTGCCGTTGTAGTGGGCGTTGGTGACCGTGACGTGGTTGCCGTTGGCCGTCATGTTGCCGTTGTAGCCGTTGCCCAGGGTAACCCCGGGCGGCAGGTCGAACTCCAGGGTCCACCCGTTCACCGCGTTGGCGGTGCCGTTGGTGATCACGTACTTGTCGAGGTGCCAGGAGCCGTTGTCGGCGGTGGAGAAGGTGGCCCTCAGTCCGGCTGCCGCCTGCGCCGGGGGGCTCCCCGCCACGACGAGGAGACTGGCCAGCAGCAGCAGCGCGGCGACGGCGCCACCCGGGCGGGGACCGGCGCGACGGCGGGCACGGGAAGTGAACACGGTGACTCCCATGGGTGAGACAGCGGTCGGTGCCTGCGAACCGGGGAGATCCCACTCGATCGGATGCCGGCGCAACCGCCGGGTCCGTCGTCACCCCACCCAAGCAGATATCAGCAACTCTCAATCTGTTAGGTTTGTTAACCATAGGGGTGGGTCGGCCACGCCGTCAATACGCCGCCAGGTCTGCCGCAGCCCCGGAACGAGGTACGGGCGCTGAGCCCGAACCGTCGGGCCAGCGCCACGAGGCCGCGGAACAGAAGCCCGAGCCGGCCGCGGCGGAGGCCGGCAGAGTCCGGCGCAGATCAGGTCCGGGCCGGCCGGGAAACGTCGTGCCCGCCAGCGGCCGACCGGGAAGTTTGTCACTTTCGACAGCGGCATCCGGGGGCGGAACGCGGACACAATGGCCGGGCCGTCCGACCGCTACCCCAGGTGAGGTGCCGATGACCGGAAATCGCGTCCAGCCCAACGAGACCGTCGTGCCGTTGCTGCCCTGCGTCGCACCGGCGGAGACCCTCGCGTTCTGGCGGGCTCTCGGCTTCACGGTGACCTTCGAGCAGACCAGGCCGTACCTGTGGCAGATCTTCCGGTGGAGCGGGGTCGAGCTGCACTACCGGGAAGCTCCGGACGGCGTGGACCCGGCAGCCGGCAAGACCGGCGGCGCTCTGGTGTTCGTCGACGCGGTCGCGCCGTACCACGAGACCTTCACTGCGGCGATGCGTCACGCCTACGGCAAGGTGCTCGTCACCGGACTGCCACGGATCACACGGCTGCGGCCCGGTGCCTCCCGGTTCACCGTCACCGACCCGTCCGGGAACATCATCGTCTTCATCCGGCGCGACGAACCGGAAGAACTGGAGTACGGCGGGTCGAAGCGGCTCACGGGGCTGGCCCGGGTGCTGGACAACGCGCGGATCCTGCGCGAGTTCAAGAACGACGACCGGGCCGCCTTCCGGGCGCTGAACTCCGGGCTGCGTCGACACGGCGACGCGGCGCCGGCCGTGGAACAGGCCCTGGCCCTCGCCGCGTTGATCGAGCTGTCGGAGATCGAGCTGTCGGAGCCGGAGCGGGTACCCGAATGGGGCGCCCGGCTGCGGGCGCTCACGCTGACCGCGCCGGAACGGGAACGGGTGACACGCTCTGTCACCGACCCGGCCGTCCTCGCGCCCTGGCTACCCGAAGCGGACGCATAGGAACGCCCGCCGAGTCCGGTTGCCGGGCGCGCCAAAGCGTCGGGCACGGCACCCGCAACAGGGTGCCGCGCCCGACAGGTGACGCTCAGACGTTGAAGCCGAGGGCGCGCAACTGGTCCCGACCCTCGTCAGTGATCTTGTCCGGTCCCCATGGCGGCAGCCACACCCAGTTGATCCGGAAGTCCTGCACCAGGCCGCCACCGGGGCCGGTGGTCAACGCCTGCCGGGTCTGGTCCTCGATCACGTCGGTCAGCGGGCAGGCCGCCGAGGTGAGCGTCATGTCCAGGGTGGCGACGTTGTCGTCGTCGACGTGCACGCCGTACACCAGGCCGAGGTCGACCACGTTGATGCCCAGCTCCGGGTCGACGACGTCCTTCATGGCCTCCTCGACGTCGGCGACGGCGGCCCGGCCGCCCCCACCGGCCGGCACCGCCGACGGCTCCGCCGCGGTCGCGGTCTCTTCGCTACTCATGCCTTCACCTCCGGGCTCGCGCCCACCCCGGCGCGTGCCGCGGCGTCCTTGAACGCCATCCACGGCAGCAGCGCACACTTCACCCGGGCGGGGTAGCGGGCCACACCCGCGAACGCCACCCCGTCACCCAGTACGTCCTCGTCCGGCGTGACCTGACCACGGCCGGACATCAACTCCACGAACGCCTCGTGCACCCCGAACGCGTCCGCCACCGCCCGCCCGTGCAGCAGCTCGTGCAGCACGCTCGCCGACGCCTGACTGATCGAGCAGCCCATCCCGTCGTACGAGACGTCGGTCAGTACCGACCCGTCGGTGGCGACCCGGACGGTCACCTCGTCGCCACAGGTCGGGTTCACGTGGTGGGCCTCCGCCACCCGGGCCTGCGGGTCGGCGCAGTCGCGCAGGCCACGCCCCTGCGGGTGCTTGTAGTGGTCCAGGATGATGTCCTGGTAGAGACCGTCGAGCTGCATCAGCCGAACACCTTCCGCACCTGCTCCAGGCCACGCACCAGGGCGTCGATCTCCCCCGTGGTGGTGTAGAGGTAGAACGAGGCCCGGGTGGTCGCCGGTACGCCGTAGCGCACGCAGACCGGCCGGGCACAGTGGTGCCCCACCCGCACCTGCACACCCAGGGCGTCGAGCACCTGGCCGACGTCGTGCGGGTGGATGTCGCCGAGCGCGAACGAGATGGTGCCGCCCCGGCCGACCGGTACCGTCGGACCGAAGATCCGCAGCCCCGGCACGGAGGCCAGCGCGTCCAGCGCGTACGCGGTGATCTCCTTCTCGTGCCACTGGATCGCCCGCATGCCGATCCCGGTGAGGTAGTCCACCGCCGCGCCGAGCGCCACCGCCTCCGCGATCGGCGGGGTACCGGCCTCGAACCGGGCCGGCGGCGCGGCGAAGGTGGACCGCTGCATGGTCACCGTCTCGATCATCGAGCCGCCGCCGAAGACCGGCGGCATCGCCGCCAGCAGCTCGGCCCGCCCCCAGAGCACGCCGATGCCGGTCGGCCCGCACATCTTGTGCCCGGTGAAGACGATGAAGTCCGCGTCCAGGTCGACGACGTCGACCGGCAGGTGCGGTACCGACTGCGAGCAGTCGAGCAGCAGCAGCGCCCCGACCTCCCGGACCCGCGCGGTGATCCGCGAGGTCGCGTTGACCGTGCCGAGGATGTTCGACATGTGCACCAGCGAGACGATCTTCGTCCGCTCGGTGACCAGCTCGTCGAGGTTCGACTCGTCGAGCCGGCCGTTCTCCGTGACCGAGAACCAGCGCAGGGTCGCGCCGGTCCGCTCGCAGAGCAGCTGCCACGGCACGATGTTCGAGTGGTGCTCCATCTCGGAGATCACCACCTCGTCACCGGGGCCCAGCCGGAACCGGGAGTCGGCGTCCGCGCGCAGCGAGGCGTTGGAGAAGGCGTACGCCACCAGGTTGATCGCCTCGGTGGAGTTCTTGGTGAACACCACCTCGTCCACGCTCGGCGCGTTGACGAACGTGGCGATCTTCGCCCGCGCGCCCTCGTACGCCTCGGTCGCCTCGGTGCCCAGGGTGTGCACCGACCGGGACACGTTGGCGTTGTGCTGCGCGTAGTGCCCGGCCAGCACGTCCAGCACCTGACGGGGCTTGTGCGAGGTGTTGGCGCTGTCGAGGTAGACCAGCGGATGGCCGTTCACCTCCCGGTCCAGGATCGGGAAGTCCGCACGTACCCGCTCGACGTCGAAGCGGGGCATGTCGTCGTACTGCGGCATCCCCGCCGGGATCGCGATGGTGGTCATCTCGACAGCACCTCCTTCCGTTCTACCCGGGATCAGGCCCGCGCCGCGCCGGCCCCGGCCACGTACCGCTCGTACCCCTCGGCCTCCAGCTTCTCGGCCAGCTCCGGGCCGCCCTCCTCGACGATCCGGCCGCCGACGAAGACGTGCACGAAGTCCGGCTTGATGTACCGGAGGATGCGGGTGTAGTGGGTGATCAGCAGCAGGCCGGTGTCGCCGGTGTCCCGGACCCGGTTGACGCCCTCGCTGACCACGCGCAGGGCGTCGATGTCGAGGCCGGAGTCGGTCTCGTCGAGGATGGCCACCTTCGGCTTGAGCAGCTCCAGCTGCACGATCTCGTGCCGCTTCTTCTCGCCGCCGGAGAAGCCCTCGTTGACGTTGCGCTGGGCGAACGACGGGTCCATCTGGAGCTTCTCCATCGCGCCGCGCAGCTCGCCGGCCCAGGTACGCAGCTTCGGCGCCTGACCGTCGATCGCGGTCTTGGCGGTGCGCAGGAAGTTCGCCACCGAGACGCCCGGCACCTCGACCGGGTACTGCATGGCCAGGAAGAGGCCGGCGCGGGCCCGCTCGTCGACGGACATGGCCAGCACGTCGGAGCCGTCGAGGGTCACCGAACCGCCGGTGATCTCGTACTTCGGGTGACCGGCGATGGAGTACGCCAGGGTGGACTTGCCGGAGCCGTTCGGGCCCATGATGGCGTGCGTCTCCCCCGACCGGACGGTCAGGTCGACCCCGGCCAGGATCGGCTTGAGCTCCCCCTCGGGCAGCTTCACCGAAGCCTGCAGGTTGCGGATCTCCAGGGTGCTCATGACGGGTTCACTCCATTACTCGGCGTCAGGCTGACGTAGACGGCGCCGTCGCGGATCTCGACGGGGTAGACGGGTACGGGTTCGGTGGCGGGCAGCCCGGTCGGCTGGCCGGTACGCAGGTCGAAACGGGAGCCGTGCAGCCAGCATTCCAGCGTGCACCCCTCCACCTCGCCCTCGGACAGCGACACGGCGGCGTGCGAGCACTGGTCGTACACGGCGTAGAACTGGTCGTCCCCGCCGTGCACCACGGCGAGGGGGGTGCCGTCGACGTCGGCGCTGAGCACGGAGCCCTTCGGCAGGTCCTCCACGGAGCAGATCCGGATCATCAGGCACCCGCCTCGACGAGCCGGGCCTCGATGGCCGCACCGAGCCGGTCGCGCAGCTCCTCGACCGGGATCTTGTTGATCACCTCGGCGAAGAAGCCCCGCACCACCAGCCGGCGCGCCTCGTCGGCGGGGATGCCCCGGGCCATCAGGTAGAACAGCTGCTCGTCGTCGAACCGGCCGGTGGCGCTGGCGTGCCCGGCCCCGGCGACCTCGCCGGTCTCGATCTCCAGGTTGGGCACCGAGTCGGCCCGGGCACCGTCGGTGAGCAGCAGGTTCCGGTTGATCTCGTACGTGTCGGTGCCCGTCGCGGCGGCCTGGATCAGCACGTCACCGACCCAGACGGTGTGGGCGCTGGCGCCCTGCAACGCGCCCCGGTAGCCGACGTAGCTGCGGCAGTCCGGCACGGTGTGGTCGACCAGCTGGCGGTGCTCCAGGTGCTGACCGGCGTCGGCGAAGTAGAGCCCGTACAGCTCCGCCTCGCCGCCCCGGCCGGCGTACTCCACGCTGGTGAACTGCCGGACCAGGTCACCGCCGAGGGTCACCTGGACGTGCACCACCTTCGCGTCCCGGCCGAGCCTGAGCTTCACGTGCTGCGCCTGGACCGCGTCGGCCGCCCAGTCGGCGACGGTCACCAGGGTCAGCTTGGCGCCGTCGGCCACCGCCACCTCGACGTTGTCGGCCAGGGTGGCGGAACCGGTGTGCTCCAGCACCACGGTGACCTCGGCGAACCGGCCCACCTCCAGGTAGGTGTGCCCGAAGGCGACGCCCCCGGCGCCGGTCCCGGTCACCCGGATCACGGCCGGCTCCGCGACGACCGCCTCCGGGGTCACCGACACCAGCAGCGCCTGCTCGGCACCGCCGTACGCCAGCGCGCTGATCCGGTCGAACGGGGTGAGCACGGAACCGATACGCGGGTCGTCGTGGCCGATCGTCTCGACGGTCACGCCCGACGGCAGCGCCACCTGGTCGTACCCGACCGTCGCGGTGGCGACCGTCGTCCCGTCGGCGAGCCCCCGCAGCCGCTTGAGCGGGGTGAAACGCCACTCCTCCTCCAGCCCGGTGAGGGTCGGGAAGTCGGCGACGTCGTACGAGCGGAGCGCCTGTGACTTGGTGCTGGGCGGCGGCGCGGAAGCCTGGGTAGTCATCTCGTCCTTGGTCTTCGTCGTGCGGGTGCGGTGGGCGGCAACGGGGCGACCGGCGTCAGCCGACCGCGCCCTCCATCTGGAGCTCGATCAGGCGGTTGAGTTCGAGTGCGTACTCCATCGGCAGCTCCTTGGCGATCGGCTCGATGAAACCGCGCACGATCATCGCCATCGCCTCGTCCTCGCTGAGCCCCCGGCTCATCAGGTAGAAGAGCTGGTCGTCGCTGACCTTGGAGACTGTCGCCTCGTGCCCCATCGACACGTCGTCCTCACGGATGTCGACGTACGGGTAGGTGTCCGAGCGGGAGATGGTGTCGACCAGGAGCGCGTCGCACTTGACCGTGCTGCGGCTGTGGTGCGAACCCTCCAGCACCTGCACCAGACCCCGGTACGAGGTCCGGCCACCGCCCCGGGCGATCGACTTGGAGACGATCGTGCTGGAGGTGTGCGGCGCGGCGTGCACCATCTTGGCGCCCGCGTCCTGGTGCTGCCCCTCGCCGGCCATGGCCACCGAGAGCACCTCGCCCTTGGCGTGCTCGCCGGTCATGTAGACCGCCGGGTACTTCATGGTGACCTTGGAACCGATGTTGCCGTCGATCCACTCCATGGTCGCGCCCTCGTGGCAGACCGCCCGCTTGGTGACCAGGTTGTAGACGTTGTTCGACCAGTTCTGGATGGTGGTGTACCGGCAGCGCGCGTTCTTCTTGACGATGATCTCGACGACCGCGCTGTGCAGCGAGTCGGAGGAGTAGATCGGGGCGGTGCAGCCCTCGACGTAGTGCACGTAGGCGCCCTCGTCGACGATGATCAGCGTCCGCTCGAACTGGCCCATGTTCTCCGTGTTGATCCGGAAGTACGCCTGGAGCGGGATCTCCACCTGCACGCCCTTGGGCACGTAGATGAACGAGCCGCCGGACCAGACGGAGGTGTTCAGTGCGGCGAACTTGTTGTCGCCGACCGGGATCACCGTGCCGAAGTACTCCTTGAACAGGTCCTCGTGCTCGCGCAGGGCGGTGTCGGTGTCGAGGAAGACGACACCCTGCTCCTCCAGGTCCTCACGGATCTTGTGGTAGACCACCTCGGACTCGTACTGCGCGGCGACACCCGCGATCAGCCGCTGCTTCTCCGCCTCGGGGATGCCCAGCTTGTCGTAGGTGTTCTTGATGTCCTCGGGCAGGTCCTCCCAGCTGGTGGCCTGCTTCTCGGTGGACCGGACGAAGTACTTGATGTTGTCGAAGTCGATCCCGGTGAGGTCGGCGCCCCAGGCCGGCATGGGCTTGCGGCCGAACAGCCGCAGGCCCTTCAGCCGCAGGTCGAGCATCCACTCCGGCTCGCTCTTCTTGGCCGAGATGTCCCGCACCACCGCCTCGTTGAGGCCACGCTGGGCGACCGACCCGGCGATGTCCGGGTCGGCCCAGCCGTACTCGTAGCGGCCCAGGGCGGCGAGCTGCTCATCCTGGGTCAGTGGCTGGACGATCTGCTCGGTCATCTGTCTGTCCTCACAGTGGTGACGGTTCTACCGGACTGGGCACGCCCCGGCTGCCCGGGGATGTGCGTGGTGCACACCCCGTCGCCGTGCGCGATGGTGGCCAGGCGCTGCACGTGGGTGCCGATCAGGCGGGAGATCACCGCGGTCTCGGCCTCGCACAGCTGGGGGAACTCGGCTGCCACGTGCGCCACCGGGCAGTGGTGCTGGCAGAGCTGGCCGCCGGAGGCGATCGTGGTCGCGTTCGCAGCGTAACCCTCGGCGGTGAGGGCCCCCGCGAGTGCCTCCGCCCGGGCCAACGGGTCGTCGCCGGCCCCTTCGAGGGCGGCCCGGCAGCGGGCCTCCAGGGCGGCCACCTGCTCGGCGGCGAACGCGTCGACCGCGCCGGGGCCGCCCTCCCGGGCGATCCAGCGCAGCGCGGCGGTGGCCATGTTGTCGTAGTGGTGGGTGCCGCAGCGCCCCCGGGCGTCGTCGGTCAGCACGAACACCTTCGCCGGCCGGCCCCGGCGCCGGTTGGCCCGCACGGACTGCTCGCGGGCCACCACGTCGCCGTCGGCGAGCATGGCGTCCAGGTGCCGGCGGATGGCGGCCGGGCTGAGCCCGAGGGCCGCGCCGAGCTGGGCCGCGGTGAGCGCGCCCCGCTCCAGCAGGAGCTGACGGACCCGGTCCCGGGTGCGCGGGTCACCGGTGGTGCCGGACACGGCGGCCCCGGCGACCGGAGCGGTCGCCGGCTGCTCGGAGAGCGCCGCCATGTTTTTCACAACGCCAACGTTACGTAATTGGGTGACGGGTGGCAAACCCGGGGTACCGGTGATCCGGGCCACCGGGCCGGTCGGCCCGCCCGGAGCCCGAGCACTACGCTACGTAGGATTGGCGGGTGATGCGTTTCGACCGGTTCCCGGTCTCCACCGCGGTCGTGCGCCGGCTGGCGCTGGCCTCCATCGTCGCCAACGTCGCCATCGTCGGTACCGGCGGGGCGGTCCGGCTGACCGCCTCCGGCCTGGGTTGCCCGACCTGGCCCCGGTGCACCGACGAGTCGTACACCACCACGGCCGAGATGGGCATCCACGGGGTGATCGAGTTCGGCAACCGGCTGCTCACCTTCGCGGTCGGCCTGATCGCCCTGGCCGCTCTGGTCGCCGCCCTCCTGCACCCCCGGCGTCGCCGGCTGCTGCCCCTGGCGGTGGCGGTGTTCCTGGGCATCCCGGCCCAGGCGGTGATCGGCGGCATCACCGTGCTGACCGACCTGAACCCGTGGGTGGTGGGGCTGCACTTCCTCGCCTCCACGGCGGTCCTGGTGCCCGCGTACGCGCTCTGGCGGCGCAGTGGCGAGCCCGACGGGCCGGCCCTGCCGACCGTACCGGCCCCGCTGCGTACCCTCACCTGGCTGACCGTCGTGGTGAGCGCCGTCGTACTGGTGATCGGCACCTGGGTGACCGGCAGCGGGCCGCACGCCGGCGACCACGGTGCGGCCCGTAACGGGCTGGACCCGGAGACCATCGCCCAGGTGCACGCCGACGGCGTCTTCCTGCTCATCGGCCTGTCGGTGGCCCTGTGGTACGCCTTCCGCGCGGTCGGTGCCACCGGCGCCGCCCGGGCCGCGCTGCTGCTGCTCGCCGTCGAGCTGGGTCAGGGCCTGATCGGTTTCGTGCAGTACTTCACCCACCTGCCCGCGATCCTGGTCGGCGCGCACATGGTCGGGTCGTGCCTGGTCTGGCTGGCCACCCTGGCGGTGCTCTGGGCCACCCGGGAACGGCAGCCTACGGCGGTACCGGCGCCGGCAGCAGCCGGACAGTCGGTCGCGGTGGGCTGAGACCGGGCCGGTTCCACGGGCCCACCAGCCCACCTGGTACGACGAAGCGACCCGGGGTCTCCCCCGGGTCGCTTCCGTTATCGGGTCAGTTAGCGGACAAGGACTATCAACGGGCCATGGTGCGCCGGGCCATCGACCGCCACAGGTCGTTGCTCGGACGCATCTGGTCCATCAGTTCGCGTTCCCAGGTGTTCTCCACGGCAACTCCTGCTTTGGCGCAGGCCAGTCGCGCGACGTCCGTGCCGTCCGCGAACTGGTCAGCCCACGCGCCGTCCTCCCCCACGAGAACGATCCGCGCGCCCCGCTTGCCGACGTACTCGATGACCGCCTTCGCGCCGCCGTGGCCGGCGGCAAACGACTTGATGCCGGAGACCAGGCCGTTGGGGGCCTGGGTCGGGACGGTCTGTTCAGCCGTCAGCGTCGTATCGGAACCATCTGCCATACCGCGCAGCCTAAGCAGACCGACGCCGCCACGCGGGCCGACTATTGACAATTTGTGATGCCAATTACCTGCAGGTTTAGCCGGAAGCCCTGGAGATTTGCCCGGTTTTATACCACTTTATCGTGATTTTCTGTCCGGACATTTGCCGCTACAGAGGGTGACCGGGTCGCTGCATCGCGAATGGCGATAAAACTACCCCAGAGCCACATAGCACTCAGAACGAGACAAACAGGGCGGCGTTCGCTGACGAAGCCGGTCGGTCCGGACCGACCGGACGGGTCCGGTCAGATCAGTCGGTCAGATCAGGGAGCGTCCACCGCGACCGGCGCGCGGGTCAGATCAGGGCGTCCACCGCGACCGCCGCGAAGAGCAGCGTCAGGTAGGTGGTGGACCAGTGGAACAGCCGCATCGGCTTGACCGGCTCACCCCGGCGGGCCCGTCCGCACAGCTTGTGCGCCTCCACCAGGAAGATGCCGCCGACCAGCAGGGCGGTCACCCCGTAGATCAGGCTCATCCCGAACGGCCACACCAGCAGCGACGACAACACGGTCAACCAGGAGAAGACCAGGATCTCGGCGTTGACCCGCCGGGTGGAGGCGACCACCGGCAGCATCGGGATGCCGGCCCGCGCGTAGTCGGCCTTGTACTTGATGGCCAGCGCGTAGAAGTGCGGCATCTGCCAGAAGAAGACCACCGCGAAGAGCGCCCAGGCCGCCGGGGCCAGCGAACCGGTCACCGCCGCCCAGCCGATCAGCACCGGCGCCGCCCCGCACACCCCGCCCCAGAAGGTGTTCGCCGCCGTGGTCCGCTTCAACCACAGCGTGTAGACCAGGTCGTAGTAGGCGATCGCGGCCAGCGTCATCCCCGCCGCCAGCCAGTTGGTGAACACGGCCATCAGCGCCACCGACAGCGCCGCCAGCACCAGCCCGAAAACCAGGGCGTTGCGGGGCGACACGGTGTGCGCCGGCAACGGGCGCCGCTTGGTCCGCCGCATCAACTGGTCGATGTCCCGGTCGATGTAGCAGTTCAGCACGCTCGCCGCACCGGCGGCGAGGGAACCGCCGACCAGTACCACGGCCACCAGCCACAGCGCCGGCACACCCCCGTCGGCCAGCATCATCGCCGGCACCGTGGTGACCAGCAGCAGCTCGACGATCCGGGGCTTGGTGAGTGTCACGTACGCCGCCACGACCGCCCGGACGTCCCGTCGGGCCCGGCTGCCGCCGGCCGAGGCCCGCACGGACGGCTCCCCGGCGGGAGTGGTGACGGGGCGCTCGGTGATCATGCTCACGGATTGCACCTTCCGGCGTCGGCGCGTCGGCGCGAAGATTCTGGCGGCGGCGACCGGCCCGGGTCCACACACCGACCGACAGCCTACGCGCCACCGTTTGCGCTGCCCGGGCGACCCGTCAAGGGTGCGGGCGGTCACAGTCCGCCGACCGGAGGAGACCCGGCGTACGGACCGGACAGCACGGACAGCACGGACCGGACCGGTACGGACGCCCAGCTCACCGTAGAGCGAGATCCCGGGACAGACGTCGAGCACCGCTCGATAGGGTCACGTTTAGGACCCCTCGTTAGGGTCATCAGTGAGGGCTCTGCCCACCTGCTGCGAGGAGCACAACAGACGTGGCTGCCAACCGACCGGAGCACGACCGACTCACCTGGTCCGACCTCGACCGCCGCGCCGTCGACACGGTCCGCGTGCTGGCCATGGATGCCGTGGAGAAATCCGGCAACGGCCACCCCGGCACCGCGATGAGCCTCGCCCCTGCGGCGTACCTGCTCTTCAACCGGGTCATGCGGCACGACCCCACCGACCCCAACTGGCCGGGCCGGGACCGCTTCGTCCTCTCCGCCGGGCACTCCAGCCTCACCCTCTACATCCAGCTCTTCCTCTCCGGCTACCCGCTGAGCCTGGACGACCTCAAGGCGCTGCGGCAGTGGGGCTCGCTCACCCCGGGCCACCCGGAGCACGGCCACACCCCCGGCGTGGAGACCACCACCGGCCCGCTCGGCCAGGGCCTGGGCAACGCGGTCGGCATGGCGATGGCCGCCCGCCGGGAACGCGGCCTGTTCGACCCCGACGCCGCCCCCGGTGCCTCCGTCTTCGACCACCAGATCTGGTGCATCGTCTCCGACGGCGACATCGAGGAGGGCATCAGCCACGAGGCCAGCGCCCTCGCCGGGCACCAGCAGCTCGGCAACCTCACCGTGATCTACGACGACAACGAGATCTCGATCGAGGACGACACCCGGATCGCCAAGAGCGAGGACGTCGCCGCCCGGTACGCCGCGTACGGCTGGCACGTCCAGACCGTGGACTGGCGGCGCGGCGACGCCGACCAGGACGACTACCACGAGGACGTCGAGGAGCTGTACCAGGCGCTGGAGGCGGCCCGGGCGGAGACCGACCGGCCGTCGTTCGTCGCGCTGCGCACCATCATCGGCTGGCCCGCCCCGAACAAGAAGAACACCGGCAAGATCCACGGTTCGGCGCTCGGCGCCGCCGAGGTGGCCGCCACCAAGGAACTGCTCGGCTTCGACCCGGCGCAGACCTTCGCGGTGGACGAGAAGGTCCTCGCCCACGCCCGCGAGGCGCTCAACCGGGGCCGCGAGGCGCACGGGCAGTGGCAGCAGGCGTACGACGCCTGGGCCGCCGCCAACCCGGAGCGCAAGGCGCTGCACGACCGGTTGTCGACGCGTACCCTGCCGGCCGGCTGGACCGACGCGCTGCCGCAGTTCCCGGCGGACGCCAAGGGGATCGCCACCCGGGCCGCCTCCGGCAAGGTCCTGGAGGCCCTCGCCCCGGTCCTGCCGGAACTGTGGGGCGGCTCGGCGGACCTCGCCGAGAGCAACAACACCACGATGAAGGGCGAGCCGTCGTTCGTCCCCAGCAGCCACGCCACCAAGGAGTTCCCCGGCCACGAGTACGGCCGCACGCTGCACTTCGGCATCCGTGAGCACGCCATGGGCGCGATCCTCAACGGCATCGCACTGCACGGCGGCACCCGCCCGTACGGCGGCACGTTCCTGGTGTTCAGCGACTACATGCGCCCGTCGGTCCGGTTGGCCGCGCTGATGAAGCTGCCGGTGGTCTACGTCTGGACGCACGACTCGATCGGTCTGGGCGAGGACGGCCCGACGCACCAGCCGGTGGAGCACCTCTCCGCGCTGCGCGCCATCCCCGGCCTCGACGTGGTCCGCCCGGCCGACGCCAACGAGACCGCGTGGGCGTGGCGGCAGGCCCTGGAGCACACCGACCGGCCGACCGCGCTGGCGCTGAGCCGTCAGCCGCTGCCGGTCCTCGACCGCAGCGAGCTGGCCGACGCCGAGGGCACCGCCCGGGGCGGCTACGTCCTGGCCGAGGCGTCCAACGCCAAGCCGCAGGTGATCCTGATCGGTACCGGCTCGGAGGTGCAGCTCTGCCTGACCGCCCGGGAGCGGCTGGAGGCCGACGGTACCCCCACCCGGGTCGTGTCGATGCCCTGCCAGGAGTGGTTCCGGGCGCAGGACGAGGCGTACCGGGAGTCCGTCCTGCCGCGCGGGATCAAGGCCCGGGTCAGCGTCGAGGCCGGCATCGCGATGTCCTGGCACGACCTCGTCGGCGACTGCGGCGAGAACGTCAGTCTGGAGCACTACGGGGCGAGCGCGCCGCACAGCGTGCTGTTCGAGCAGTTCGGCTTCACCCCCGACCGGATCGTGGCCGCCGCGCACGCGGCGCTGACCCGGATCGGCGACATCACCGGTTTCACGACCGGCAACTGAGGGGAGCGTGTGAGCATGACGGACCGACTGGGTGAACTCACCGCCACCGGCGTGGCGATCTGGCTCGACGACCTTTCCCGGGTACGGCTCAGCTCCGGCGGGCTGGACCAGCTCCGCCGGGAGCAGCACGTGGTGGGGGTGACCACCAACCCGACCATCTTCGCCAAGGCCCTCAGCGACGCCGACGAGTACAACTGGCAGCTGCGGGACCTGGCCGCCCGGGGAGTGGACGTCGAGGAGGCGGTCCGCATGCTCACCACGTACGACGTGCGGTGGGCCTGCGACGTGATGCGCCCCGCGTACGACGCCAGCGGGGGCGTGGACGGACGGGTCTCCATCGAGGTGGACCCGCGCCTGGCCCACGACACCGACCGCACCGTCGCCGAGGCGAAGGCGCTGTGGTGGCTGGTGGACCGGCCGAACCTGTTCATCAAGATCCCGGCGACCGAGGCGGGCCTGCCGGCGATCACCCGCACCCTGGCCGAGGGGATCAGCGTGAACGTCACGCTGATCTTCGGCCTGGACCGGTACTCGGCGGTGATGGAGGCGTTCCTGGCCGGCCTGGAGCTGGCGAAGCAGAACGGCCACGACCTGACGAAGATCGGCTCGGTCGCCTCGTTCTTCGTCTCCCGGGTCGACTCCGAGGTCGACAAGAGACTGGACCGGATAGTCGGTGAAGCTTCCGACACCGCAGGCAAAGAAGGCGCGCTCGCGTTGAAGGGTCGCGCGGCGGTGGCCAACGCCCGACTGGCGTACGAGCGGTACGCCGAGGTCTTCTCCGGTGACCGGTGGCAGGCCCTGGCCGACGCCGGTGCCCACCCGCAGCGCCCGCTCTGGGCGTCGACGTCGACCAAGAACCCGGACTACCGGGACGTCATCTACGTCGAGGAACTGATCGCCCCGGGCACGGTCAACACCATGCCGGAGCCGGTCGTCCACGCCTTCGCCGACCACGGCGAGACGTCCGGCGACACCGTCACCGGTGCGTACGACGACGCCCGGGAGGTCTTCGCCGGCCTGGAGCGCGCCGGTGTCGACTTCACCGACGTCATCGCCGTCCTGGAACGGGAGGGCGTGGAGAAGTTCGAGGCGAGCTGGCAGGAACTGCTCGACGGGGTACGCCGCTCGCTGGAGGCCGCCGCGCACGGCACCGGTACGCCCAACAAGGCGGCCAGGGGCAACGCCGAGGCCGCCGCCCGGGCCGGGGGCAACGCGTGACCCGGTCCGTCGGGTGCCCGCCGACCGGGGCCGCCCCGGTGGGCGGGGCGCCGACGTGAGTGACCTGCTCGACGGGCCGGCGGAGTGCGCCGCCGGCCTGGCCGTGTACGGCGCCGACGCGGTGGACGCCACCGCGCCGGCGTCGGCCCGGGCCGCCCTGGTCGCCGCCGGCGTGCCGGGTCGACTGGCCGGCGGGGACCCGACCCTCTGGGGGCCGGACGCCGAGGACAACGCGCGGATCCGGCTCGGCTGGCGGGACACCCACCGGCGCAGCCGGGACCTGCTGCCCCAGCTCGCCGAGCTGAAGGCCGAGCTGGGTGACCTGGACCACGTGGTGGTCGCCGGGATGGGCGGCTCGTCCCTGGCCGCCGAGGTGATCTGCCGGACCCTCGGCTGTCAGCTGACCGTGCTGGACACTACCGATCCGGGGCAGGTCCGCGCGGCGCTCGGTGACCGGCTGGACCGGACCGTCGTGGTGGTGGCCAGCAAGTCCGGCTCGACGGTGGAGACCGACAGCCACCGCCGGGCCTACTGGCAGGCCTACCTGGACGCCGGGCTGAGCGAGGCCGAGGCCGGCCGGCACTTCGTCGTCGTCACCGACCCGGGTTCCCCGCTGGAGGCGACCGCCACCGAGATGGGCGCCTTCGTCGTCCCCGCCGACCCGGAGGTGGGCGGCCGGTACTCGGCGCTCACCGCGTTCGGGCTGGTACCGGCGGCCCTGGCCGGGGCAGAGGTGGCCGAACTGCTCGACCAGGCGGATGCCCTCGCCGACACGCTCGGCGGTGAACGGGACAATCCCGCGCTGGCCCTCGGCGCGGCGCTCGGCGCCGCCGCCGCCAGCGGCCGGGCCACCGTCGCCCTGGTCGGCGACGGGACGGGCATCGAAGGACTCGGCGACTGGATCGAACAGTTGCTCGCCGAGTCCACCGGCAAGTCCGGGCGGGGTCTGCTGCCGGTGGTGGTCGAGTCGCCGCAGAGCCCCGGCGCCACCGGGCCGGACGTGCTCACCGTGACCTACGGCGGGGCCCTGCCCGCCGGTGCGGTACCGGGCGCCGGGGTCAGCCCCGACCTCGCGGTCAACGGGCCGCTCGGCGCGCACTTCCTGGCCTGGGAGTACGCCACCGCGGTCGCGGCGGTGACGCTCGGCGTCGACCCGTTCGACCAGCCGGACGTCACCGGGTCGAAGCAGAACACCGACCGCATTCTGGCCGCCGGTGCCGCGCCGGACGGCCCGCCCCCGTTCCCGGACGGTTCGCCCCCGTTCGTGGACGGCCCGCCCTCGTTCGTCGAGGGCGCCGTCGAGGGGTACGCCCCGGCGGGTGTCCCCGGCGACCTGGCCGGGGCGCTGCGCTGGCTGTGCGCCGGGCTGGGCGACGACGGCTACCTGGCGGTGCTGGCCTATCTGGACCGGTCCGCCGACGCCGGGGCCGCCGACCTGCGCCCGCTGCTGGCCACCGTCACCGGCCGACCGGTGACCTTCGGCTGGGGGCCGCGCTTCCTGCACTCCACCGGGCAGTACCACAAGGGCGGGCCGCAGGTCGGTTCGTTCCTCCAGATCACCGGCGCCCCCACCGGGGATCTGGCGGTACCCGGTCGGCCGTACACCTTCGGTCAGCTCCAGGCGGCGCAGGCCGCCGGTGACCGGGAGACCCTGACCGGTCGGGGCCGGCCACTGCTGCGACTGCACCTGACCGAGCGGGCCGCCGGTCTGGCCCAGCTACGCGAGGCGGTACGCGGACTGGGGGCACGACAATGAGCCTGGAAGGTCAGTGGAGCGAGGAGGTGGCGTGAACCCACTGCGTGATCCGCAGGACCGTCGACTGCCCCGGATCCCGGAGCCCTGCGCTCTGGTGATCTTCGGAGTGACCGGCGACCTGGCCCGCAAGAAGCTGCTGCCGGCCGTCTACGACCTGGCCAACCGGGGCCTGCTCCCGCCGGGTTTCGTCGTGCTCGGCTTCGCCCGCCGCGACTGGGGCGACGGTGACTTCGAGTCGCTGGCCCACGAGTCGGCCCGCCAGCACGCCCGCACCCCGTGGCGGGAGGAGGTCTGGGCCCGGCTGGCCGGCAACATCAAGTTCGTCGGCGGCTCGTTCGACGACGACGCGGCCTTCGACCATCTCGCGGCGACCCTGGACGACCTGCGGGAGAGCCACGGCATCGCCGGCAACGCGGCGTTCTACTTCTCCATCCCCCCGGCCGCCTTCCCCGTGGTCCTCAAGCAGCTCGCCCGGACCGGCATGGCCGACAACGAGAAGTGCGGCGGCTGGCGCCGGGTGGTGGTGGAGAAGCCGTTCGGCCACGACCTGCCCTCGGCCAAGGCCCTCAACGACCTGGTCGACGACGTCTTCACCCGGCAGGACGTCTTCCGGATCGACCACTACCTGGGCAAGGAGACCGTCCAGAACATCCTCGCCCTGCGCTTCGCCAACAGTCTCTTCGAACCGCTGTGGAACTCCAAGTACGTCGACTCGGTGCAGATCACCATGGCCGAGGACGTCGGGATCGGCAGCCGGGCCGGCTTCTACGACTCGGCCGGCGCAGCCCGGGACGTGGTGCAGAACCACCTGCTCCAACTGCTCGCCCTGGTGGCGATGGAGGAGCCGACCAGCTTCGACGCGGACGAGATCCGCGCCGAGAAACTGAAGGTCCTCAAGGCGATCACCCTGCCCGCCGACGTCACCACGGGCACGGTACGCGGCCAGTACCTGCCCGGCTGGGTGGCCGGGCAGCGGGCCGTCGGCTACCTGGAGGAGGAGGGCGTACCGGCCGACTCGACCACCGAGACGTACGTCGCGGTGCGGCTGGGCATCCAGAACCGCCGCTGGGCGGGGGTGCCGTTCTACATCCGGGCCGGCAAGCGGCTGCCCCGCCGGGTCACCGAGGTGGCCATCATGTTCAAGAAGGCCCCGCACCTGCCGTTCAACCCGGCCGACATGGAGATGCTGGGCAACAACCAGCTCGTCATCCGGGTCCAGCCGGACGAGGGTGTGGTGCTCAAGTTCGGTTCCAAGGTGCCCGGGACGACGATGGAGGTCCGGGACATCGCGATGGACTTCCAGTACGGCGAGGCGTTCACCGAGTCCAGCCCGGAGGCGTACGAACGGCTCGTGCTCGACGTGCTGATCGGTGACCGGACCCTCTTCCCGGACGCCGCCGAGGTGGAGCAGAGCTGGCAGGTGGTCGACCCGCTGGAGCAGGCGTGGGCGGGGACCAGACCGGATCCGTACCGGGCCGGTGAGTGGGGTCCTCGGGCCGCCGACGAGATGCTGGCCCGCGAGGGTCGGGCCTGGAGGAGAGCATGATCGGGCTCTGGGACACCACCGGCAACGAGGTGGTCAAGGCCCTCGCCGCAGAACGACGCAGCGCGGGCGGGGTGGCCAGCGGGATGGCCCTGACACTGATCGTCGTGGTGGACGAGAAGCGGGTCCGGGAGGCGGAGGCGGCGGCCACCATCGCCGCCGCCGCCCACCCGTGCCGGCTGCTGGTCGTGGTCCGCTCGGACGTCGACCGGGACCGCAACCGGTTGGACGCGGAGATCGTCGTCGGCGGCCGGCTCGGCCCGTGCGAGGCGGTGGTGACCCGGATGTACGGCCGGCTGGCGCTGCACGCCGAGTCGGTGGTGATGCCGCTGCTGGTCCCGGACGTGCCGGTGGTCACCTGGTGGCACGAGGAGCCGCCGGTGGAGATCGCCAACGACTTCCTCGGTGTGGTGGCCGACCGGCGGATCACCGATGCCGCGCAGGCCAAGGACCCGATCGAGGCGCTGCGCCAGCGGGCCCGGGACTACGCCCCCGGGGACACCGACCTGGCGTGGAGCCGGATCACCCCGTGGCGCACCCTGGTGGCGGGCGCGTTCGACACCACCGACGCGAAGGTCACCGGCGCGAAGGTGGTCGCACCCCGTACCGACCCGACGGCCGCGCTGATGTCCGGGTGGTTGACCGCCCGGCTCGGGGTGCAACCCGAGTGGGAGCACACCGACGCGTACCCCCGGATGCGCTCGGTCGAGCTGCGGTGCGCCAACGGGGACCAGCTCGAACTGGTCCGGGAGGACAGCATGGCGACGTTCCGCCGGCCCGGTCAGGCCGAACGGCACCTGCCGCTGGTCCGCCGGCCACTCGGCGACGAACTGGCCGAGGAACTGCGGCGGCTCGACGCCGACCAGGTGTACGCCGACGCGCTGGGGGCGGTGACCGGGCTGTCCGGTCTCCAGTCCCGGCCCGCGCAGCGGGTACACGTGTGGAAGGATCCGGCGACCGCCAGCCGGGCCGAGGCGGGCATCAGTGCCCACCCGGAGACGAAGCAGGCGTGACCCGTACCGGCAGGACAGGAAAGAACACCAGTGATGAGTGAGGCGAGTGTCGCCGTCCACGCGGACCCCGATCTGCTCGCCCAGGCGGTCGCCGCCCGGCTGGTCGTCGCGATCCTCGACGCGCAGGCCGACCGGGGTGCGGCGTCGGTCGTCCTGACCGGCGGACGGATCGCCGCCGCGGTGTACCGGGCCGTCGGTGCGCTGCCGGCCCGGCACGCGGTCGACTGGTCCCGGGTGGACGTGTGGTGGGGTGACGAACGGTTCCTGCCCGCCGGGCATCCGGACCGCAACGAGACCCAGGCGCGGGCGGCGCTGCTCGACGCGCTGCCGCTGGACCCGGCCCGGGTACACCCGATGCCGCCGTCGGACGGCCCGGCCGGCGACGATCCCGAGGCGGCGGCGGCCGGGTACGCGGCCAGTCTCGCGGCAGCGGCCGGGCCGGGTGCGGTGCTGCCCCGCTTCGACGTGCTGATGCTCGGGGTCGGGGAGGACGGGCACGTCGCGTCGGTTTTCCCCGGGCATCCGC
>NZ_WVUH01000449.1 GCF_017614955.1 Micromonospora echinofusca | reverse complement strand
TGCACACTGATCACCAGACAGCCCTTGGTTTGCGATCTTCTTCCCTAGACAAGAGGAATGATCGATCAAGGGCTGTCCCCATGATCAGCCGGGGTCGATGCCACCACGCCGCAGGTTAAAGATCAAGCTAGGCGTCCCAGGCGGCTCGTGGCCGGGGCTGCAAGCACACCGGATGCTCCGCGCAAGGTTCGGCAGCGCCGCGGCCGGCGGCCATGGTTACTGACAGACCGATCAGCAGGCCGCGACTGTCGGCGGCAATTGAGGATGTGTCGGTGCTCCTTCCCTGCCAAAATGACCATCGTGGGCGCAGTTCAACTCGGGTCACGCGGGGAATGGCTCCGGCTTACGCCCGACGGTCCCCCGCAATACGTAACGGCAGAGCTTCGCTGCGATGGAATCGCTGCATCGCAGCGGATCGTTCACAACCACGCGTCAGGCTTCGAGGACCTCGCCGACTTCTTTGGTCAGCTCGCCGACGATTGGCGCGGCTGGGGCAGCGAGCGAGTCTGGGAGTCGGTCGAGGGTGACCTCCGAATCGAGGCTCGGCACGAGTACCAGCATGTCCAGCTCCGGATCATCCTTCGCAGCCAGGGGCCTGGATGGGGCAACGAGGGCTGGATGGTCGCGGCAGACCTGACGATCGATCCAGGCGAGGAGTTGACACGGGCCGCATCGGACTTACGAGTTCTGGCACTCGGCACCGGCTCTGACGACGACCCGGCGTAGTCACCACGCGCGTGAGACACGCGTGTCCTCAGTTCGGCAGGGCCGTGAGCGCTGGCTACGTCCCGGAGGCCATGTACCCGGCGAGGATGTAGTTGGGGTGCCGGTCGAGGTTCTTGCGTGCTCGGTCGTAGCACATGATGGTTCTCGGATCGGCGTGGCGGGCGGCGATCTGTACGTCGCGGAGGCTGGCGCCGGAGTCGAGCACCGTCGTCACAAACGTGTGCCGCAGCATGTGGGGATGTATTCTCGGCATCCGGATCCCCGCCGCGTGGGCGAGGTGCTCGAGCCGGCGGGTGGTGTGTCGGTCCATCCGTCTGTCGTGGGTGTTGCGCAGGATCGGCCCGCTGGTGCACTCGTCGACGGCCCGGTCAATGGCTCGGGCAACCGCAGGTGGCGGCGGGGCAAGAACGACCTTGCCACCCTTGCCGCGCACGTGCAGGACCCGGTGCCCGTGTTCCTCGCCCAAGTCGGCGATGTTCGATCCGCAGGCTTCGAGGATCCGCAAGCCGAGCAGGCCTAAGAGTGCGATCAGGGCGAAGTCGTTCGGGTTTACCGACAGCCGGGCGGTAGTGATCAGATTCGAACTGCAGGTTCCCGGGTCCGGGGGTCGGCGACTCGGACGGCACCGTGGGCCGACGGACGTGATCGGCCGGCGAGTGCTCCAGGATGGCGTCGATGACGCAGACCCGATTGAACCCGACCACGACCGACAGGCGACGCGAAACCGTCGAGGGCTGGTACCGGCGCACGTCTTGCAGCCAACGCACGTACCCACTCGATGTCCACCCGCGCCGCAGCCAAAGGGTCAAGACCTTGGTCGGTGCACCAGCGCAGGAAGACTCGCAGATCGGACTCGGTGTGGACGTGAGTCTGCCAGCGGTGGCGGCCCAGGAAGGCCGACACTGCGGCGCGCACAACGAGTTCGTCGGCAGGTACGACATTGGAAGCCGAAGCAGGGAAGATAGCCAGACATCACCGAGCGTCACCACCGGCGATGAACACCAGCCCACAGGTAGCGGCAGATCCGTGCGCATGGCGGGGCCGTGGGCGCTGTCGTGGCGGTCATCGATCGTGGCCTTGGTCGGCCTTATGCTGGGGATCGCCGCAAGTCGAGCCGGGCAACCCTGCGCGGCCCGGCGGTGCGTCGGTAGCTTGCGTCGAGTAGCTCGTCGACTTCGTCCCAGTCGGTGTCTCCGGTCAGGTCCATTCCGATCCAGCCGTAGGGGCCCAGGTAGGCCGGCACGAAGCAGCGGTCCTCCCCCAGCAGCGCCGCTCGCTCTTCGGGATCAACCAGCACGAGCAGCGAATGTTCATGCTGTTGGTAGACGCTGTCGATTTTCACCGATCCGCCGTAGTAAGCGAAGACCTTGGTGGTGAAGAAGGCGGGATGTCCGTGCGAGATCTTCTCGGCCGCGTCGGGGAAGGCGAGGGCGAGCGTCCGCAGCCGGTTCAGGAGTGGGTCTGCTTCGTCGAACATCATGGGGTGCGGCATATCAGAAGGTAAGCACACGGTGGGCGGCTGCGGCGCCCTGTCGGCGGTACCTGCGCCAGCCCGCCGAGGTCTACCTGCGACCCGCACGGCACCATCATCGCGGCAAATGAGGATGTCGCTGATCGGTGCCTGGACTTACGCTCCGGGGATGTCGCTCGTCCACGTGTTCGTCAGCACAGGCCGTTCCCGTCGGACAAGGACTTGCGGGACTACATCGAACCGACCTGCGCCGCGCCGAGTTCAGGCATCGCCGTCCTTCTCGATGCCGAGACTGCGGGCTGCGTGAGCGCCTACCCCTGAGTCCTTGAGAGCATGGCGGCGCACCCTAGCGGGTTGGCGGCTGACGCCACCAACCCGCAGCGCAGGGGGCATGACCAGCTACTACGACCAGCGAGCCCTCAGCGGATCGTGGAGCGGATGTCCTGCTGGAATGCTAGGCGGCATCCCGCTGGTCCAGCCACTTCAGAATCGCCCCGGTCGTCTCCTGCGGCATCTCCTGCTGGATCCAATGACCGCAGTCCAGACTGACCTCTTCCACATTCGGCACGAATTCCGTCAGTCTTCCAGCCCTCGCGACCGTGTCGCGGTCGCCGTAGATCATGAGGGTGGGCTGTCGGATGATCGGGTCCACGTCCGCCAGCAGGCGCCAGTTGCGGTCCAGGTTTCGGTACCAGTTGATTCCGCTCGTGAACCCGGTTGATTCGAAGGCGGTGACAAAGACGGCCAGTTCGCTGTCACTCATGACGGGGTCACCGAGTGGGGTTTCCGCTCTGGCAAGGTTGATCAGCGCATTGCCCGGCTGAGGCTCGGCGAGGGGCACGTTCTTCCGGTACAGGTTCCGAAGGAATTGGAACGTGTTCTGCTCGAACACGGCGTCGGCGACGCCCGGCTGCCGGTTGAAGTGGACGACGTAGAAGTCGGCGCCGAGCACGGCCTCCATGAACTCGATCCAGGGCATCTCTCCGCGCTCTTGGTAGGGCACGCTCAGCGCCACCACGCCGTTGACACGGTTCGGATGCAGCAGGGTCAGGCCCCAGACGACGAATGCGCCCCAGTCATGGCCGACGAAGGTGGCATCGTCGTAGCCGTAGTGATCGAGGAGGGCGACGAGGTCACCCGACAGGTGTGCGATGTCGTAGTCCGTCACTTCGGCGGGACGGGACGAGTTGCCGTAACCCCGCTGGTTCGGAACGATGACGTGGTAGCCCGCCGCGGCCAGGGCCGGCACCTGATGGCGCCAGGAAAAGGCATGCTCCGGCCAGCCGTGACAGAGCACGATGGGCCTTCCGGCATTTTCTCGGCCCGCTTCGAAGACTTCGAGTTCCACACCGTTGACCGAAACGAGGGTGGGCTCGGGAAAAGCGATTGTCATGCCGGCATCATGCCGACCGATACCGGTCATCTCCTGACCGGTTTTATGTGGGAGTGTTGCCGGTGTGCGAGCTGACCGGTTGATGGCCATCCTCCTCCTGCTGCAACATCGCGAGCAGGTGACCGCAGCGGAGGTCGCCCGGGAGTTGGAGATCTCCGAGCGCACCGCCCGCCGCGACCTCGACGCCCTGGGCATGGCCGGCGTGCCGGTGTACTCCCTGCAGGGCCGAGGCGGCGGCTGGCGCCTCGTGGGCGGCGCCCGCACCGACCTGTCCGGGTTGACCGCGAGTGAGGCCCGCGCCCTGTTCCTGGTCGCCGGCCCGGCCTCGTCTGTCACGCCGGCCGTGAAATCGGCGCTGCGCAAGCTCGTGCATGCCCTGCCGGAACCGTTCCGGGCGCAGGCCGAGGCGGCGGCGTCGTCGCTCGTCATGGACCCGCAACGATGGGGGTCGAGCCGGGCCGAGCCCCGACCGCCTCGCTTCCTCGACGAACTCCAGGACGCGGTGATCCGCGGCGTCCAGGTCCGACTCGGCTATGTCGACCGTGAAGGCACCGAAACCGAGCGAACCGTCCACCCGTTGGGCATCGTCGGCAAAGGCCCGTCGTGGTACCTCATCTCCAGCACCGAGGTCGGTCGGCGGACCTTCCGGATCGACCGCGTGTCGTCCGTCGACCCGACCGGCGATCCTGTGCACCGGCCCGAGGACTTCGACCTTGCCGAGAGCTGGCGGGAGATCGCGGACGAGGTCGAACGCAAGCGAACACCCGTCGAGGCATGGGCCGTGTGCGCGCCCCACGGGATAGGCGTGCTCCGGATGGGGTTCGGCGCTCGGCTCGAGGTGGGAGGTTCCACGACCGACGGCCGCATCGAGGTCGTGATCCGCGGCAACGACGAATACATACTCGCCGGCGAGCTTGCCGGGCTGGTCGAATACCTTGAGGTGACCGGCCCTCCGGGGGTGCGAGACCACCTGGCCTCGATCGGCAACGCGCTCGTCGAGCGATACGGCTCAGACCGGCACGGACGTCGTACGGCAGAACGATAACCGAGGTCATCAGGTTCCATAGCACCGATGAACTCCGACTGCTCGCACGACTTATTGAGCAGTAGCCCAAACATGCCGTGATCGTTGGGTGTGTATGGGTGTTGTGGTGCGTGATACGCGGTCGCTTTCCCCTGCGGCGCAGGAGGATTTGCGTCGCAGGGTGGTGGCGGCGGTCAAG
>NZ_WVUH01000448.1 GCF_017614955.1 Micromonospora echinofusca | reverse complement strand
GAGACACCCGCCACGGCACCCCGCCCGGCCATGAACGCCACCCCACCCGCGGACAGGGCCACCATCACCTGGTCGGTGCCCGCCGCGGTGGACGCCACCGGCGCGGCGGCCATGGTGTGCCGCAGGGTCGCGTTGACCCCACCGACGACCAGGGCCCGCTGGGCCGGGTCGAACAGTTGCGCCAACGCCCGTTCGGCGACCAGCGCGAACCGGGCGGCCAGATCCTCGGACAGCCGCACCGACACGCCCTGCAACGCCCGGTCCACCTCCTGCGGCAGGACGGCCAGGTCGGCGCGGGACGCCCCGTCGATGCGGACGGTGAACTCCTCCTGCACCTGCTGCAGCGCGGCACGCAGAGCGCCGGTGGCGTCGACCCGCGCCCGGTTCGTTTCGGTCCCCAACACCAGGGACCACTGGCGGGGTTCGCTGCGCCGCTGCGCGGCCAGGTCGGCGCGCTGCGCGCGGAACCGGTCCCCGTCGTGCGGGTCCCCGTCGGCGGCGCGGACCCGTTCGGTCGCGGCGGCGTCCAGGCGGGCCAGTTCGGCGCGGGCGGCGCGCAGCAGGTTCGCCCGCCGCAGCACACCCACCCGACCGGCCAGGTCGACCAGGGTGCGCTGCACCGCAGGTACCCCCGAGGCGACGGTCAGGTCGTCGGCGTCACCGCCGTCCACGCCGGCGGCCAGGTCGGCCAACCGCGCCGACACGGCGTACCAGGGGGCGTCGGTGAACCGGGGCGCCCAGGTCCGCAACGCCCGCCGGTTCGCGGCGAGGACCTCCCGCCACCCGCCGTACGCGTCGACCTTCGTCAACGCGAACAGCACCACGTCGACCCGGTCGGCGGCGCGGGCCAGGAAGTCCAGTTCCGGGGCGGTCAACGGGCCGGCCGCGTCGGTGACGAACAGCAGGACGTCCGCGTCACCGGCGGCCCGTAACGCCAGGGTGGTGTGCGTGTCGTCCCACCCGCCACCACCGGGGGTGTCCACCAGGGTCAGGTACTCCAGCAGCACCGCCGGATGGTCGACCTGCACCCGCCTCGGCGGCGGGGTGTCCGCACCCGCCCCGGTCAGCACCCAGCGGGCCAGGTCCACCGGTTCGGCCGGTACCGGCGTGTCATGGCCGGGCAGCCACACCCGCACCGCGGCGGTGGGCGCCCACCCGTACTCCACCCACGTGCCGGTGCCGGCCAGTGGCGCCACCGGCGCCACACCCGCCCCGAGCAGCGCGTTGACCAGGGAACTCTTCCCGCAGCGCGGTTCACCGACCAGCACCACCCGGGGGCGGGTGCCGTGGTCGTGGCGGGCCTGTTCCAGTTGCGCGGCGGCACCGGCGTCGACGGTACGCAGGTAGGTCACCGCCGCGTCCACACCGGCGTCGAGCAGCCGCTGCAACGGCACCCGCCCGCTCACCTGTCCACCTGCCGGGCCAGCAGGTGGAAACCCCGACCGGCCAGGTCGGCGACGCGGGCCTGCGCGGGGCTGGCCGCGACGACGGCGAAGCGCCGCCACCGGCCGGCGGCGGTGACCGCCGCGTCGGCGGCCGTGCCGGTGTCCACGTCACCGGTGTCGAGGATCCACCGGACGTCGGTGGAGGTCACCAGGCGGATCAACTCCCGGCGCATCGGTTCGGGAAGGTCGACCTGTCCGCTGGTGACCTGCCGGGCGGCCTGCACCAGCCGCAGCCGGTGCTGACCCGGGTCGGCCAGGAGGTCCTCGACCGCGTCGGTGAGCACCGTCCGGTCGGTCGGGTCGGTGGCCCGCCCGGCCAGCTGCCGCAACGCCTCCACCGCCCGGGCGGCCTTGACCAGGTCGGCGCGGTGACGTACGACGTCGTCGAGCCGGTCACGTACCCGGGGCAGGCCGCTGGCCCGGCCCAGCCGGTCGACCAGCACGGTCGCGTCCATCTCCGGGTCGGCGGTCAACCAGCCGACGGTCAACGCGACGCCGTGCAGGTCCAGCAGCCGCAGCAGCCGCCGCCGCGCCCCGGCCGGTACGGGCGCGTCACGTCCGGTGAACCAGTCCGCCGATGTGGTCAGCAGCCGCCGCTGCCCGGCCGGTAGGGCCGCCAACGCCCGTAACGCGGCCAGGTCCGCGCCGGCCAGCCCACCGGTGTGGGCCGTTTCGGCCAGCAGACCGGCCACCGGCACCACGTCGGCCAACGCGTGCGCCAACCGCCGGGCCTGCCGGTCGGCGAGGGCCTGCGCCACCGGCCACGGGTCACCGCCGGCGTCGATGAGCGTGTCGACCCGGGTGAGGACCCCCACGGCGGTCAGCGGGTCCCCGCCGACGGTGACGTCGTCGACGCCGACCGCGCCGGTGAGCACGTGCAGGACCGCGTCGGCGGCGTCGACGGCCGCCACCGAGTCGGCGTCGACGTCGCCGTGCAGGAAACGCCGGGTCACGTCGCTGACCTGCCGGTCCGTCGACGCCAACCCGGGGGTGTCGACCACCGTCACCGCACGCAGCCGGTCACTGCTGACCGTCACGTCCAGGTACGCCACCTGCGCCCACGGCACCGGCACCCGCTGCGGGACGAGCGTGTCGTCGTCGACGGGTACCGGGGTGCGCGCCCCGGCCCGGTCGACGACCTGCACCCCGTCGGTGGGTCCGTACCGGTAGCGGGTGACCAGCCGGGTGCACTCCACCGGGGAGGTCGGCGCGACCCGCCGCCCGACCAGCGCGTTGACCAGGGTGGACTTACCGGCGTTCAACCGTCCGGCCACGGCCAGGCACACCGGGGCGGCCAGCCGGTCCCGGACCTGCCGCACCGCGCCGGCCAGGTCCGCGCCCACCCGGGGCAGGACCGTGTCGCAGCACCCCAGGACCCGGGCGGTGCACCCGTGCGGGTCCGGCCGCCACCGCACCACACCCACCGCCTACCGCCCCCTGTCGTCTCCACCCGTGCTACCCGCCGGCGCCTACCCTACGAATATCCTGCGGGGCGCAGGATCCCAGGTTCGTGCCACAAGCCGTGAGGGACGGGGGGACGCCGGTGCCGCTGGTGCAGCAGGTGGCCACGCTGCTGGCCCGACCGGGGCTGGTCGTGGTGCACGGCGGGCCGGGCTGCGGACGCAGCACCCTGCTGCGCGCCGTCGCCGCAGCCGTCCCCGCCCCCGGGTACGCCGGTGGCGGGTTGGCCGCCATGGCCGGCACCGACGGGTTCGTGTTGTCGCACGCGCTGCGGGTCCGGCTACCCGTGCACGACCGGGCACTGCTGGCCGACGCGGTCCGGGTCCGCGTCGGCGCCGGACTGCTCGTCCTGGACGACCTGCACTGGGCCGACCCGGTGACCCTGCACACCGTCGTCGCCCTGGCCGGCCGGTGCCGGATCCTGGCCGCCCTGCGTACCCCGTACCGGCTGCCCCCGACCACCGTCGAGGCGTTACGGGCCGCCGCGACCGGTTGGCTGCCGGTGCCGCCCCTGGACCGGGCCGCCGCCGTGGCCCTGGCCCGCACGCTCTGCCCGGCGCTACCGGACGCCACGCTCACCGCGCTGGTCGACCGGGCCGGGGGCAGCCCCCTGGCGGTGACCGCCCTGGCCCGGCACGCCACCACCCGACCCGACGCCCACGCCGACGGGCTGGACCTCGACCAGGTCGGCTACGCCGTGGCGACCGCGTGTGCCGACCTGCCCCGGGCGGCCCGCACCGCCCTGGCCGTGCTGGGCCTGCTCGGCCGGCCCGCCCCCGCCGCGCTGCTCGGCCCCGGCGTGGCGGACCTGACCGCCGCCGGTCTGGCCGTCACCGACGGCGACCAGGTCCGCCCGGTCAGCCCGTACGTCGCCGAGGTCGCCGCCGGTCTGCTCGACGAGCCGACCCGCCGGGGGCTGCACCGGCGGCTGGCCGGGCTGCTGCCCCCGGTGGAGGCGGTGACGCACCTGAGCGCCGCCGGTGACCACCACGACGCCCACCGGTACGCCCGCACCGCCGCCGACCGTACCGACGACCCGGCCCTGCGGGCCCGACTGCTCACCCTGGCCTGCACCCGACCCGGTGTCGACGTGCCCGCCGACCTGCGGGCCGTCGCCGCCCGGGCCGCCCTGCGCGCCGCCCGACCCGACCTGGCCGTCGCCGCCCTGACCTGCCGCACCCCGCTGGGCGTGCAGGCGGCGGTCCTGCACGCCGAGGCGCTGCTGCAACTCGGTGACCCCGCCGGCGCGGCCCGGGTCGTCGCACCGGTACCGGACACCGCGCCCGGTCCGCTGCTGGCCGCCCGGGACCGGATCCGGCTGCTGGCCGCCCTGACCGTCGACCCGACCACGGTCGCGGACACCGCCGCGCAGGTGACCGCCCGGCACGGCGTCCGGCCCGCCGACGCGGGCCTGCGGGCCGCGCTCGCCACGGTCGCCGCCACCACCGGCGCCCCCGGCTGGGAACAGGACCTGACCGGCGCCGCCGACGACCCGGACACCGACCGGCTCGCCGCGGCGTGGGCCGCCTGGCTGCTCGCCGACACCCTCGCCGGTACCGGCCGGCTCACCGAGGCGGTCGACGCCGCCGACCGGTACAGCGGCCGGCACGGGCACAGCTGGTCGATGCGGCTGGCCGCCCTGCGGGCCTGGTGCACCGCCCTGCGCGGCGACAGCCCCGACGCCACCGCCCTGCTGGAGGCCACCCTGCACCCGGTGGCGTACCGGTACGCGCTGGCGGCCGTCGGTCTGGTCGAAGCCGACGCGGGTCTGCTCACCGCCGCCCGCGCCCGGCTGGCCGGCGCCGCCGGTGACCCGGTGGTCGACTGGGTGGCCCGGGAGGCCGCCTGGCTCGACAACCAGCCCTCCCACGCCAACCCGCCGCTGGCCGCCGGTGCCGCGCCGCTGATCGTGGGCCTGCACGCGGTCACCCGCCACTGGGCGGGCG
>NZ_WVUH01000447.1 GCF_017614955.1 Micromonospora echinofusca | reverse complement strand
GTCAGGACCACCCAGCGGCCGTCGCCGGGCTGGAAGTCGGGGCGGGACGCCCCGGCGGCGAGGAATCGTTTCTCCGCGTCGGCGAGGTCGTCGACGTACAGGTCGAGGTGGTAGCGCTTGCCGCTGGTGGTGTCGGGCCAGGCGGGCGGTTGGTGGTGGTCGACGAGGCCGAAGCCGATGGTGGTGCCGGCGACGCGCAGCATCGCGTAGCCGGGTTCGCTGTGAATGATGTCGCCGCCGAGGACGTGCCGGTAGAACGCGGCATGGCCGGCGGGGTCGGGACTGTCAAGGTTGATCATGATGAGTTCGGCTGGTGCGGTCATGCCGGTGACCCTGCCGGATGATCCTGTCATCTTCTGTCAGGATCATCCGGGGGTGTGTGGCGGCCCGGTTCGGCTGCGCGTCGGCCGCCGTGGTCACTACCGTTGGTGGTCGTGGCCGATGGGCAGTCGTGGACCCGCCCGGCCCGGCCGGTCCGCCGGTTGCGGGTCGCGGGCGCGGTGACCGCGTTGGCGGCGGTGATGCTGTGCGTCGGGGCGGCGGGGGTGGGCACGTTCAGTTTCCAGTCGGTGTGGCGGGCGTCCGGGCCGGTGCGCTCCACCGCCGACGCTTTCCTGCGGGAGGTCGTCGCCGGGCAGGTGGAGGCCGCCTACGACCGGTTGTGTACCGACACGCGCCGACGGTGGAGCGCGTTGGGGTTCGCGGCGTGGGTACGCACCGCGCCGGTGCTGACCCGGCACGAGATCGTCGACGTGTCGGTGGCCACCCGGTCCGGTCGGCCGCACGGCACGGTGCGGGTGCGGTTGACCCGCGCGTCCGGGCCGGTGCAGGACCGGCAGGTACCGGTGGTGCGTGAGGACGGCCGGTGGCGGGTCTGCGGTGACCCGTTCTGACCCGGCTACCCTCCCCGGGTCAGCCGCCGGGGCGGGTGTCAGGTGCGGGGGCCCAGGTCGCCGCTGCGGTAGTGGCGCCGGCACAGCACCTGGTAGCGGACCTGCGCGGTGTCGACGGTGTCACCGATGACGACCTGGGCGCCTTCGCGGACCACCCGCCCGTCGACGACGCGGGCGTTGAGCAAGCCCTCCCGACCGCACCAGCACAGCACCTCGACCTGGATGCGGGCCACCGAGTCGGCGAGTTCGAACAGTCGCCGCGCGGCGGGGAACATGTCGGAGCGGAAGTCGGTGGCCAGGCCGAAGGCGAACACGTCGACGTCGTAGTCGTCGACCAGTTCGGCCATCTGCTCGACGTGGTCGACGGTGTAGAAACACGCCTCGTCGCAGATGAGGTAGTCCACGCGTACCCCTTCGGCCCACCGGCCGCGCACCAGGGCCCGCAGGTCCATCTCCTCGGTGACCTCGATCGCTTCGTGGGCCAAACCGATGCGGGTGGTGACCTGCGGGCCCAACGACCGGTCGATGCGGGTGGTGACCAGTCCCCGGCGGCCCTGCCGGGCGTGGTTGTAGTTCATCTGCAGGGCCATCGTGGACTTGCCGCAGTCCATCGGTCCCCAGAAGAACTTCAACGCGGCGGCGTGCAGGGGACGGCCGTCGACGCCGTGTACCCCGGTGCAGCGGGTGTGGGCCGGGTGGTCACCCAGCGGCGGGTGGGCCAGGCAGGTCGGGGCGGCAGCGGCGTCGTCGGTCACGGTCGGGGAGCCTAACCCATCGGCTGACGCCGATGGGCATGGTCAGAGTACCCGGGGTGGGGTGTTCCCCACAGCCAGGATCGCCCGGCGCATCGGTACCGCCAGCAGCAGCACGAACCCGACCACGAAGAAGATCAGCAACGACACCAGACCCACCCGGTAGGAGTTGGTCAACTGGAACACCAGACCGAACGCCAGCGGCCCCAACCAGCTGGTGCCCTTGTCGCTGATCTCGTAGAACCCGTAGTACTCGCCTTCCCGGCCGGCGGGGATCAGTTGGCTGAACAACGACCGGCTCAACGCCTGACTGCCCCCGAGGACCAGGCCGATCCCGGCGCCGAGCAGCATGAACGGCAGTGGTGCCTCCGCCGGCAGGCGGAACGCGGCCAGGATCACCCCGGTCCACAGCACCAGACTGAGCAGCACCGTCTTCCACGCGCCGATGCGTTTGGCCAGCGCGCCGAGCAGCAACGCCCCACCGAAGGCCAGGAACTGCACCAGCAGGATCGTCACGATCAGGGTGCTCTGCCCCAGCCGCAGTTCCTCCGTGCCGTACTGGCTGGCCAGGGCGATCACCGTCTGGATGCCGTCGTTGTAGACCAGGAACGCCAGCAGGAAGAACAACGTCAACGGGTACGTCTTCATCTGCCGTACCGTGCGCCCCAACTGCCGGAACCCGTCGGTGAGCACGTTCCCCCCACCGGTGCCGGCCTCCACACCGGGGTGTTCGCGCAGCCAGCGCAACGGCACCAGGGTGAACACCGCCCACCACAGTCCGGCCGACACGATCGACCAGCGGGCCAGGTCCAGGGTGCGTTGCGGATCCCCGTCGACGGCGAAGGTCTGCACCACCACCAGGTTCACCGCCAGCAGCAACCCACCACCGAGGTAACCCAACGCCCAACCCCGGCTGGAGATCGCATCCCGGTCGTCCGGGCCACCCAGGTGCGGCAGGAACGAGTTGTACACCACCACGCCGGCGCCGAAGGCGATGTTCGCCACCAGGAACAGGGCCCCACCGAGCAGGTACCGGTCGCCGGTGACGAACAGCATCCCCACCGTCGCCCCCGCGCCGAGGAACGCCAACGCCGCCAGCAGGGGCTTCTTGCGGGCCGACCGGTCGGCGACCGCACCGACCACCGGCAACACGAACACGGTCAGGAACACCGACAGGGACACCAGGTACGGGAAGTACGACCCGGCGGCCACCTTCACCCCCAGCGGGTACACGTACCCGGAGCAGCTGTCCGCGCCCAGGTCACAACCGGCGGCCAGTTCGGTGACCGTGGTCAGGAACGGTCCGAGGAACACGGTGATGACGGTGGTGGAGAACGCCGACATCGCCCAGTCGTAGAAGTACCAGCCGGTGCGTTCCCGGCGGGTACTCGCCGGCGGGGTGGGCGTCGCCGTGGGGGTCACCGTCTCGGCCATCAGGTTCCCTCGGTGTGCTCAGGCGGCCCAGTGGCCGCGACTGGTGTACACGTCACGTAACACGTCGACGTGATCGGTCATGATGCCATCCACACCGAGGTCCAGTAACTCGTGCATGTCGGCAGGTTCGTCGATCGTCCAGACATGCACGTGCAGTCCGAGCCGGTGGGCGTAGCGGATCAGCCGGGCATCGACCACCGGGACACGTCCGTAGCGCACCGGTACCTGCGCGGCCACCACCGACGGCGGTAGTTTCACCGGCCGGCCGGTCAGCGACGCCCACCGCAGGCGGGCCACCCCCCGCATGCCCAGGGAGGTGGCCACCCCGGGTCCGGCCAGGGCCCGCATCCGCGCCAGGCGGGCGTCACTGAACGACGCCAGCAGCACCCGGTCGGCGGCGCCGGCCCGACCGATGGTGTGCAGGGTCGGGTACACCGCGCCGTCGGCTTTGACGTCGACGTTGAACCGCACCTGCGGCCAGGCGTGCAGCACCTCGTCGAGGCGCGGCACGACGGCCTGCCCGCCGACGCGTACCGTCGCCAGGTCCGCCCACCGCAGGTCGGCGATGCGCCGCCGGTCCCCGGTCATCCGGGTCAACGTGTCGTCGTGGAACACCACGGCCACCCCGTCGGCGGTGCCGTGCACGTCGGTCTCCACGTACCGGTAGCCCAACGCGACGGCCCGGGCGAACGCGGCGGTGGTGTTCTCGTCACCCCGGGCGGCGCCGCCACGGTGGGCGAACGCCAGCGGCGCGGGCGCGTCGAGGTAGCCGAAGGTGGGTCGCACGGGCGCAGTATGCCGGCCGTCGGGGCCGGCCCGCTCACCGGCCCGCACCGGGCCCGACGGTCGGTGGCAGGTCGCCCCAGAACCGGGCCAGTGCCGCCGTGACCGGGTCCGGGTCGGCGGCCAGGTCCGGCCACCCGCCGGTGGTGCCGGCCCAGGCGGCCAGGTCCACCACCGGCGGTGCACTGTCACCCACGGCCGGCGCGTCGACCGGTACCTCGCCGAGCAGTCCCGGGTCGGCCCACGGGTACCCGTCGACGGGCTCGGGTAGCCCGTCGAACGCCAACGGCGGCGGGAACAGGTCGGCCGGGTCGGTGACGGCGGCGGGCAGGTCGGGGTCCGCGCCGACGGGCACGTCCACCCCGCGCGGCGGGCCACCAGCGGCGTCGTCGTGGCCCGCCGGGTCGTCGTCGGGCGGCGGGTCCACCAGAGCAGCCGCCGGGTCGTCCTCGTCCGGCGGGTACCCGCCGTCGACGGCGGGCAGCAGGTCGTCGCCGGTCGGGTCGTCACCCGGTGGCCACCAGTGCGGTTGCGGCCCGTCGACGGGCCACCCGTCGACGTCACCGCCGCCGTCGTCACCCGGGTCCGGCCAGGCGCCGTCGATGTCGGTCACGTCGTCGGCCCACCGGCCGTGGTCAACTCCCGGGCCCGGGCCAGCACCTCGTCGACCTGGGCCAGACGCGCCCGGACCGCGTCCCGGTCCGCCGCCGCCCGCGCCCGCTGCGCCGACCGGGCGGCCCGCTGCGCGGCCTGCGCCCGGTCCACCTCCGCGATCCGGGCGTCCAGGTCACGCAGCCGCTGCTCCACCGCGGCGTCCAACGCCACCGTCAGCGCGTACTGCACGTCGGTGAACCGGCGGCTGATCTCGTCGCCGTACGCGGCGCGCGCCTCGGCGAGGACCTCCCGCAGCCAACCCCGGGCCTGCACCCGGTCGCTGTGCACCCGCCGCCGGTACAACACGAACGCCCCCACGGCCAGCCCGAGCCCGAGCCCCGCGAACGGCACCACC
>NZ_WVUH01000446.1 GCF_017614955.1 Micromonospora echinofusca | reverse complement strand
CTTGACCGCCGCCACCACCCTGCGACGCAAATCCTCCTGCGCCGCAGGGGAAAGCGACCGCGTATCACGCACCACAACACCCATACACACCCAACGATCACGGCATGTTTGGGCTACTGCTCAATAACACTCCTGTCGGCACCCCTGTCGACGCCCTGGTCGACGCCCCTGCGGGCCCCCTCCGCCGGCTCGGCCGGGTCGACCGGCGTTCCCGCTGGTACCGGGGTGGGATCGTCGACTGGCTGGTCCGGCCCGGTCCTTACACTGCTGGGATGGTCGAGAGCAGCGAATCCGGGCCGGCACCCGCAGCGGTACGGCGCGCACTGCGCCGGGCCGCGGACGGCCGGGCGCTGGACACCGGTGAGGCCGTGACGCTGCTCGGTGCCCGGGGTGCGGATCTCGACGAGCTGTGCCGGGTCGCCGGGGCGATCCGGGACCACGGGCTCTGGGACGCGGGCCGCCCCGGCGTGGTGACGTTCTCCAAGAAGGTCTTCATCCCGTTGACCCGGCTCTGCCGGGACCGGTGCCACTACTGCACCTTCGCCACGGTGCCGCACCGGCTGCCGGCAGCCTTCCTCGACACCGACGAGGTGCTGGCGATCGCCCGCGCCGGTGCCGCCCAGGGCTGCAAGGAGGCCCTGTTCACCCTCGGTGACCGGCCGGAGGAGCGCTGGCCGGCGGCGCGTACCTGGCTCGACGAGCGGGGCTATTCGTCCACGGTGGACTATCTGCGGGCCTGTGCGGTCGCCGTGCTGGAGGAGACGGGTCTGCTGCCGCACCTCAACCCGGGCGTGCTCGACTGGTCGGAGTTGCAGCGGCTCAAGCCGGTCGCCCCGAGCATGGGGATGATGCTGGAGACCACGGCCACCCGGCTGTGGTCGGAGCCGGGCGGCCCGCACCACGGTTCGCCGGACAAGGAGCCGGCGGTCCGGCTGCGGGTCCTCGACGACGCCGGGCGGGTCGGGGTGCCCTTCACCACCGGCATCCTGATCGGCATCGGCGAGACCTCCGCCGAGCGGGTCGACTCGATCTTCGCGATCCGCCGGGCGCACCGGGAGTACGGCCACATCCAGGAAGTCATCGTGCAGAACTTCCGGGCCAAGCCGGACACCGCCATGCGCGGCATGCCCGACGCCGAGCTGCACGATCTCGCCGCGACGGTGGCGGTGGCGCGCATCCTGCTCGGTCCGGGGGTACGCATCCAGGCCCCGCCGAACCTCATCGAGGGGGAGTTCGACCTCCTGCTGCGGGCCGGGATCGACGACTGGGGCGGGGTCTCCCCGGTCACCCCGGACCACGTCAACCCGGAGCGGCCCTGGCCGCACCTCGACGAGCTGGCCCGGCGTACCGCTGCGGCCGGCTTCACCCTGCGCGAACGGCTGACCATCTACCCGGCGTACGTGCAGCGGGGTGAGCCGTGGCTCGATCCGCGTCTGGCGGGGCACGTCGCGGCGCTCGCCGACCCGGACACCGGGCTGGCGGTCTCCGCAGCCCGGCCGGTGGGCCGGCGCTGGCAGGAACCGGAGGACGGGTTCGTGCCGGGTGGCCGGACGGACCTGCACGTGACCATCGACACCGCCGGGCGCAGCACCGACCGGCGGGGTGACTTCGACAGCGTCTACGGCGACTGGGCCACGGTGGCCGCCCGGATCACGGTCCCGGCCGGCACGTCACCCGGTGTCCCGGCTGCCCGGGCTGATGGCCTGACCGCTGAGCCCGTCGTCCCGGCTGCCCGGGCTGATGGCCTGACCGCTGAGCCCGTCGTCCAGGCTGCCCGGACCGATGGCCCGACCGGCGGGGCAACCGGTCCGGCCGCCGGGCCCGCCCTGCCGGTGGGGCAGCCGGTCGTCGGGGGTGGATCCGGCGACGCCGAGCTGCGGGCCGGGCTACGGTTGGCGGCCGACGATCCGGCGGCGTTGCTCGATCCCCGGAACGAGGCGGCGGCGCTGGCGCTCTTCGCCGCCGACGGTGCCGCGCTGGAGGAGGTCTGCCGGCTGGCCGACGACGTCCGCCGGGACACCGTCGGCGACGACGTGACGTACGTCGTCAACCGCAACATCAACTTCTCCAACGTCTGCTACGTCGGCTGCCGGTTCTGCGCCTTCGCCCAGCGGGAGCGGGACGCGGACGCGTACCGGCTCTCGGTGGAGCAGGTCGCCGACCGGGCCGAGGAGGCATGGCGGGCCGGTGCGACCGAGGTCTGCATGCAGGGGGGCATCGACCCGAAGTTGCCGGTGTCGGTCTATCCGGAACTGGTCCGGGCGATCAAGCGCCGGGTGCCGGAGATGCACGTGCACGCCTTCTCCCCGATGGAGATCGTCACGGCGGCGGCGAAGGCGGGGGTGGGCGTCCGGGAGTGGCTGACCGAGTTGCGGGACGCCGGGCTGGACACCATCCCGGGTACCGCCGCCGAGATCCTCGACGACGAGGTCCGCTGGGTGCTGACCAAGGGCAAACTGCCCACCGCCGCCTGGGTGGAGGTGGTCAGCACCGCGCACGACCTGGGGATCCGGTCCAGCTCGACCATGATGTACGGCCACGTCGACCACCCGGGACAGTGGTTGGCGCACTTCCGGGTGCTCGCCGGGGTGCAGGACACCACCGGCGGGTTCACCGAGTTCGTGGCGCTGCCGTTCGTCCACACGAACGCGCCGATCTATCTCGCCGGCATCGCCCGACCCGGCCCGACCTGGCGGGAGAACCGGGTGGTGCACGCGATGGCCCGGCTGCTGCTGCACGGCCGGATCGCCAACATCCAGTGCTCCTGGGTGAAGCTGGGTGACGAGGGGACCGTGGTGATGCTGCGGGGCGGCTGCAACGACCTGGGCGGCACCCTGATGGAGGAGACCATCTCGCGGATGGCCGGTTCGGCGAACGGTTCCGCGCGTACCGAGGAGCAGCTGCGCCGGATCGCGGTGGCGGCCGGTCGGCCGGCCCGGCAGCGGACCACCGCCTACCGCCGGGCCGGCTGACCCCTCCCGTCCGGCGACCCTCCACAGCGGACGGTGGGACCGTCCCGTCTGGTGGCACCCGCGCCGTTCCGGCACTGTCGGGTACCCGACGGAGCTGGCTCTGTCGTCGGGTACCCGACGGTTGTCGCCGGTTGGTGGAGGCGCGGTCCGCTGGGTGGCCGGCCAGGGGCGTTCGTCTGCTCGTTGGGCGTGGTGCGGGGGATCGGGTTAACCTGTCCGGGCCGGGGTTTCTGATCTTGATGGGGCGAGGTCCGGTGCCGGGTGCGCGGCTTTCCATAACCCGCGCCACGCCGAATTCCGAGGCGACTCGCCGGTCGGGCGTTACCCAGGTGGGGTCTGAATCGATAGGGCAGGTTGCGGGGCCGGGTGGTTCAGGTGGGCCGTCCGGGCGCGTCGGAAGGGTGACTCCGTTTACCAGGTTCGGCTTGACGACGCACGCATTACACGCGTGTAATTTCAATGGGGTCGTTCGCCCGGAGCGCATCAATTTGTCACCGGACGGACAAAACGCGCCTTCCGCGTGGGGGGTTGCAGCGGCGCCGATGCCGCTGCGCGATAAGGAGGCATCTGATGGACGGCCGACTTGAGGTGGCCGACCTGCTCGGAAACGCCCCGGAGTGGCAGGAGCGGGCGCTCTGCTCGCAGACCGACCCCGAGGCGTTCTTCCCCGAGAAGGGCGGCTCGACCCGCGAGGCGAAGCGGATCTGCTCGCGTTGCGAGGTCAAGGCCGAGTGCCTGGAGTACGCGCTCGGTCACGACGAGAGGTTCGGGATCTGGGGCGGGCTCTCGGAGCGGGAGCGGCGCAAGTTGAAGCGGCGCGTCGTCGCCTGAGCGGTACGCACCAGCGGCACGGGTGGGGCGGTGGGGGCCGCCCGGTCCCGTTCCCGACCCGCCGTCGAGCAGGCGCCCGGAAAGGGCTCCGGCCCGCCGGACCGTCAGGCGAGGACCCGCCGGACCGTCAGGCGAGTTCGTCGGGATCGACGCCGAGCAGATTGGCCACCTGCTCGATGATCACGTCGTGGACGAGGTCGGCCAGATCCTCCCGGTCCATGGCCCGGAACTCCAGCGGGCGGCGGTACAGCACGATCCGGGGCGGCACCTCCTGCCGACCCGGCCGCCCGGGCAGCAGCCGGGCGAGCGGCACCTCGCCGTCCTCCAGGACGTCGGAGTCGTAGACGTTCAGGTCCGGCGGGACGTCCTCCACGGCGAA
The DNA here is from genome assembly GCF_017614955.1 of Micromonospora echinofusca. Classification (GTDB taxonomy): domain Bacteria; phylum Actinomycetota; class Actinomycetes; order Mycobacteriales; family Micromonosporaceae; genus Micromonospora; species Micromonospora echinofusca_A. The sequence continues at coordinate 748 of NZ_WVUH01000446.1, read as the reverse complement.
CTCGACCCCGGCCAGTTCCTTGGCGAAGCGTCGCTCCAGGGTCTCCACCGTGTCCAGCACCAGGTCGTCGAAGACCTCCGCCTTCGTGCGGGCCAGCGGCACGGTGGCCGGCACCAGTCGACCGCGCAGGCCGCGGCCGTGCCGGTCCCGATGCCCACGGCGCCCCGGTGCCGGTCGGCGGTGTTCCGGACTTGTCATGGTGCACAGGGTATCCCCACCCGCTCGGCCTGCGCTTTTCCCCGGTCGGACCACGCCGGGTGGCACCCTCCCGGTGGACCCGCCGCCCGGTACGCCGGACCCGTCGATCAGGTCGGCCGAATTGTGATCACGGCTACGGGCGTGTCGCGCCGCCAAGCGGTGCGGCGGACCCGGTAATGGAGATACCCTGCGCCCGTGAGGTCACCACGGCGCTGCTCCCGAAACGGCTGCCCCCGGCAAGCGGTCGCCACGCTGACCTATGTCTATAACGAGTCGACCGCGGTGGTGGGCCCGCTGGCGGCCTTCGCCGAGCCGCACACCTACGACCTCTGCGAGCCGCACGCCCGTAACCTGACCGCCCCACGCGGCTGGGACGTGGTCCGGCACGAGGGGGAGTTCGAGCCACCGCCGCCCACCACGGACGACCTGGTGGCGCTCGCCGAGGCGGTCCGGGAGGCGGCGCGTCCGGCCCCCCGTCCGCCGTCCGAGGACGAATCCCACCTGCCGTCCGGTCAGCAGACCGGGCGCCGTGGCCATCTCCGGGTCATCC
>NZ_WVUH01000445.1 GCF_017614955.1 Micromonospora echinofusca | reverse complement strand
CCCGTACCCCGGCCGCCGCCAGCTTCTCCTCCGCCCCCGGCACGTCAACGGTCACGATGGCGCTCTCCCCCGGCGGCTGCCCCAGACCGGTGAGGAACCGGTTGGCCAGCGACACGTTGTGCGCGTGGATGGTGGACACCCCGACCCCGGCGACCACGTCCAGCGCCGGGGCGGTACCGACGTAACTGAACCAGGCCGGGGAGATGTCGAACCGGCGGGCGTCGTCGGCCAACCGCAGCGGCGGGCCGTAGAACGAGCCGAGCGGATCCTGCCCGGAGTACCAGCCCGCCGCGTCGGCGCGCATCCGCTCCCGCAGCGCCGGGGCGAGGTAGGCGAAACCGGAGCCGCGCGGCGCCATCAGCCACTTGTACGCCCCCACCGCCACCGCGTCGGCCAGGCCCGCGTCGAAGGGCAGCCAGCCGCACGCCTGGGTGGCGTCCACCACCACCAACGCGTCGTACGCCCGGGCGGCGGCCACGATCTTCTCGTACGGCGCGATGGTGCCGTCGGCCGACTGCACCAGACTGAACGCCACCAAATCGGTGTCGGCGTCGATCGCGTCGACCAGCCCGGCCAGTGGCACGGTGCGTACCGTCACGCCCCGCTCGGCCTGCACCAACCAGGGGAACAGGTTGGAGGTGAACTCCACCTCCGGTACCACGACGGTCGCCCCGGCGGGCAGGGCGGCGGCGATCGGGGCGAACATCTGGGACACCACGCTGCCCACCGAGACGTCCTCGACCGGTACGCCGACCAGCCCGGCGAAGGTGGCGCGGGACCGGTCGGTCGCCGCGTTCCAGGTCTCCCACGACGTACGCCCCACGCGCCAGTCGGCCAGGGCGGACTGCAACGCCGTCCAGGCCGGCTCGGGGGGCAGGCCGTAGCTGGCGGTGTTCAACCAGCCCGGCTCCGGCTGCCACAGCTTCTGTGCCTGTTCAAGCTCCATACTGCCGAGGCTATTCGGCTGTGCCCGCGCTACCAGGGCCAATATCGCGGTGGTGGATCGCGCCGGCTCAGCTGACGTTGGCCGGGCCGAGCACGGTCTTCAGGTCGGCCATCAGGGCGGTGGTGGAAGCGACCCGGTACCGGGGGCGCCACATCGACGCCTGGGTGCCGTTGAGGAGTTTGATGTGCACCTCGGTGTCGCCGGGGTGCAGGGTCAACGTCTCCTTGAGCCGGTCGATCAGGGGTGGCGTGCAGCGGGTCACCGGGATGGTGAGGGTGACCGGTTTGTTGGCCGGGTTGACGGTGATGTCGGGCATGGACATGTCCATCGCCATGATGCGCGGGGTGTCGTCGCGGCGGTCGACGCGACCCTTGACCACCACGATGGCGTCCTCGGCGATGTACTGGCCGACGACCTCGTAGGTGTTGGGGAAGAACAGCGTCTCCACGCCACCGGCCAGGTCCTCCAGGGTCGCCGACGCCCACGCCCGGCCTTGCTTGGTGACCCGGCGTTGCACGCCGGAGAGGATGCCGGCGAGGGTGACCACCGCGCCGTCGGGTACCGCGCCCTCCTCGGACAGGGAGGCGATGGTGGTGTCGGCGGCGTTGCCGAGGATGTGCTCCAGACCGAACAGCGGGTGGTCGGAGACGTACAGGCCGAGCATCTCCCGTTCGAAGGCGAGCTTGTCGCGTTTGTCCCACTCGCTCTCGCCGATCGGGGGCATCACGACGTTGCTGCCGCTGGCGCCGGTGTCGGCGTCGCCGAAGCCGGCGCCGAACAGGTCGTACTGGCCGGCGGCCTCGTTGCGTTTCACCCCGGCGTACGCGTCGATCGCCTCGGCGTGCACGGCGAGCAGGCCCTTGCGGCTGTGCTTGAGTGAGTCGAACGCCCCCGCCTTGATCAGGGATTCGATGGTCTTCTTGTTGCAGACCACCGCGTCGACCTTCGACAGGAAGTCGTAGAAGTCGGTGTAGTCGCTTTTCTCCTGCCGGCAGCGCATGATCGCGGCGACCACGTTCGCGCCGACGTTACGGATCGCGGCGAGGCCGAAGCGGATGTCCGCGCCGACCGGGGTGAACGGTCCGGCGGAGGTGTTCACGTCCGGCGGGAGGACCTGGATGCCCATCCGCCGGCACTCCGACAGGTACAGGGCCATCTTGTCCTTGTCGTCCCCGACGCTGGTGAGCAGCGCGGCCATGTACTCGGCCGGGTAGTGCGCCTTGAGGTACGCCGTCCAGTACGACACCAGCCCGTACGCGGCCGAGTGGGCCTTGTTGAAGGCGTACCCGGCGAACGGCACGAGGACGTCCCACACCGCCTGGATCGCCTCGTCGGAGTAGCCGCGTTCCCGGCAGCCGTCCCGGAACGGGACGAACTCCTTGTCCAGGATCTCCTTCTTCTTCTTACCCATCGCCCGGCGCAGCAGGTCGGCCTGACCGAGGCTGTACCCGGCGAGGATCTGCGCGGCGCGCTGCACCTGCTCCTGGTACACGATCAGACCGTGGGTGGGCGCCAGGATCTCCCGCAGCGGCTCCTCCAGCTCCGGGTGGATCGGGGTGATCTCCTGGAGGCCGTTCTTGCGCAGCGCGTAGTTGGTGTGCGAGTCCACGCCCATCGGGCCGGGGCGGTACAGCGCCAGGACGGCGGAGATGTCCTCGAAGTTGTCCGGTTTCATCAGCCGCAGCAGCGACCGCATCGGCCCGCCGTCGAGCTGGAACACCCCCAGGGTGTCCCCCCGGGCCAGCAGCTCGTAGGCGGCCTTGTCGTCCAGGGACAGGGCCAGCAGGTCCAGCTCCAGACCGTGGTTGAGCTGGATGTTCTTCACCGCGTCGTCGATGATCGTAAGGTTCCGCAGACCGAGGAAGTCCATCTTCAACAACCCGAGCGATTCACACGTCGGGTAGTCGAACTGGGTGATGATCACCCCGTCGGAGTCGCGCCGCATCAGCGGGATGTGCTCGATGATCGGCTCGGCGGACATGATCACCCCGGCGGCGTGCACGCCGGTCTGCCGGATCAGCCCCTCGATCCCCCGCGCGGTGTCGATCACCTTCTTGACGTCCGACTCGGCCTCGTACATGCCCCGGATCTCCCCGGCCTCCGCGTACCGCGGGTGCTTCGGGTCGAAGATGCCCTCCAGGGGGATGTCCTTGCCCATCACCGCCGGGGGCATCGCCTTGGTGATCCGGTCGCCCACCGCGTACGGGTACCCGAGCACCCGGGCCGAGTCCTTGATCGCCGCCTTCGCCTTGATCGTGCCGAACGTGGCGATCTGCGCGACCTTGTCCTCACCCCACTTCTCGGTGACGTACCGGATCACCTCACCGCGCCGACGCTCGTCGAAGTCGATGTCGACATCCGGCATGCTGACCCGCTCCGGGTTCAGGAACCGTTCGAAGATCAGCCCGTGCGGGATCGGATCCAGGTCGGTGATCCCCAGGGCGTACGCCACCAGCGAACCCGCCGCCGACCCACGCCCCGGGCCCACCGCGATGCCCTGCGACTTGGCCCACTGGATGAAGTCGGCGACCACGAGGAAGTACGACGGGAAACCCATCTGGATGATCACACCCAGCTCGTACTCCGCCTGCACGACGTGCCCCTCGGGGATCCCCTCCGGGAACCGGCGGGCCAGTCCGGCGAAGGTCTCCTTGCGGAACCAGGACTCCTCGGTCTCCCCGTCCGGGATCGGGAACCGGGGCATCAGGTTCCGGAAGGTGAACATCCCGGCCGTGTCGACCTTCTCTGCCACCAGCAGGGTGTTCCGGCACCCCTGCAACCAGGCTTCGGAGGAGTCGACCGCCCGCATCTGCTCGGCCGACTTGATGAAGTAGCCGCCCCCCTCGAACCGGAACCGGTTCGGGTCGGCGATGTTCGAACCGGTCTGTACGCAGAGCAGCACGTCGTGCGCCTCGGCCTGCGCCTCGTGCGTGTAGTGCGAGTCGTTGGTGACCACCGGCGGGATGCCGAGCCGCCGGCCGATGTCGAGCAGCCCCTCCCGGACCCGCTTCTCGATGTCCAGGCCGTGGTCCATCAGCTCCAGGAAGTAGTTCTCCTTGCCGAAGATGTCCTGGTACGCGCTGGCCACCTTGAGGGCCTCGTCGAACTGGCCCAGCCGCAACCGGGTCTGCACCGCACCGGACGGACAGCCGGTGGTGGCCATGATGCCCTCGGCGTGCTCCGCGATCAGCTCCATGTCCATCCGGGGCCACTTGACGTAGTGGCCCTCCATGGAGGCGCGCGAGTTGAGGGTGAAGAGGTTCTTCAGGCCCACCGCGTTACTGGCCCACAGCGTCTTGTGGGTGATCGCGCCGTTACCGGAGATGTCGTCGCTCTTCTGCTCCGGACGGCCCCACTTCACCCGGGCCTTGTGATAGCGCGACTCCGGCGCCACGTACGCCTCGACCCCGAGGATGGGGGTGATCCCGGCAGCGGTCGCCTGCTTGTAGAAGTCGTACGCGCCGTGCATGTTGCCGTGGTCGGTCATCGCCACCGCCGGCATGCCCAGCCGGTTGGCTTCGGCGAAGAGGTCCTTGAGCCGGGCCGCCCCATCGAGCATCGAATACTCTGTGTGCACGTGCAGATGCGCGAACGAATCGCCCATGCAGAGCGCCCCCCGGCGTCGATTGTGGCTTCGCAGGTCCGGTCGACGCCCACGATCAAGGATCGGGCCAAGGTCGACCCGGCCCACCCTACCGATCTAGCGGCAGCAGGTTCCACCGGACGCGCCCGGCTGGCTGATTTGTGCTTCTCGGCACGATGTGCCAGGTGAAAAGTCATGCAGCATCGGGATCTTGGTGGCGAACGGCCCCTGGGAGGGCCGTTTGCCACCAAGATCCGGGGCGCCCGTCAATCGGACGCCACCTAGACGAGTAAGTCCTAACGGTCCCGGGGCTGCGGCATAGGCGAAGGGTGTTGAAGATCCGTTTGTGACGACAGACCTCAACACCCTTCTGACCGCACTGTACGTGAAGATCGACGACTGGCTCGG
>NZ_WVUH01000444.1 GCF_017614955.1 Micromonospora echinofusca | reverse complement strand
CCCACCCCGACCACCTCGCCTACGTCATCTACACCTCCGGCTCCACCGGCCGCCCCAAGGGCGTGATGGTCGAACACGCCAACGTGGTACGGCTCTTCACGGCCACCGCACCCTGGTTCGGTTTCGGTCCGACCGACGTGTGGAGCCTGTTCCACTCCTTCGCCTTCGACTTCTCGGTCTGGGAGATCTGGGGTGCGCTGCTGCACGGCGGCCGGCTGGTGATCGTGCCCCAGCTGACCAGCCGCTCCCCCGCCGACTTCCACCAGCTGCTCTGCACCGAGGGCGTCACCGTCCTGAACCAGACGCCCAGCGCGTTCCGCAGCCTCGTCGCGGCGCAGGCCGACAGCGCCCGGACTCACACCCTGCGGACCGTCGTGTTCGGCGGGGAGGCGCTGGACCCGACGATGCTGCGGCCGTGGTACGCCGACCCCCGCAACGGGCGCACCGAGCTGGTCAACATGTACGGCATCACCGAGACCACGGTGCACGTGACGTACCGGCCGTTGACCCCGGCCGACGCCGAACGAGCGGGGGTCAGCCCGATCGGCCGGCCGATCGGGGACCTGCGGCTCTACGTGCTCGACGGTCGGGGTGAGCCGGTACCGCCCGGGGTCGTCGGGGAACTGCACGTCGGCGGTGCCGGCGTCGCCCGTGGGTACCTCAACCGCCCGGAGCTGACCGCCGAACGGTTCCTGGACAGTCCCTTCGTACCCGGTGACCGGCTCTACCGCACCGGTGACCTGGCCCGCTTCCGGACCGACGGCGACCTGGAGTACCTGGGCCGCAACGACTTCCAGGTGAAGATCCGGGGTTTCCGCATCGAGCTGGGCGAGATCGAGGCGCAACTCGCCGCCGCCCCGGGGGTACGCGAGGCGGTGGTGCTGGCCCGGCCGGACGCGGCCGGTGAGACCCGCCTGGTCGGCTACTACACCGCGTCGGTACGGAAACTGAACGCCGACGCGCTGCGCACCCGGCTGGCCGGCGTCCTGCCGGAGCACATGGTTCCGGCGGCGTACGTGCGGATCGCCGAGTGGCCGCTGACCGCCAACGGCAAACTCGACCGGCAGGCGTTGCCCGCGCCGGACGGGATGGCGTTCGCCAGCCGGCAGTACGTGGCGCCGGTCGGCCCGACGGAGACCGCGCTCGCCGCCATCTGGGCCGAGGTGCTCGGCATCGCGCAGGTCGGCCGGCACGACAACTTCTTCGCCCTCGGCGGGCACTCGCTGCTCGCCCTGCGGGTCCTGGAACGGATGCGCCGGCAGGGCATGCACGCCGACGTGCGGGTGCTCTTCGGTGCGCCGATCCTGACCGACCTGGCCACCGCCGTCGGCGCCGGACCGGACCAGGACGACGTACCGCCCAACCTGATCCCGGCCGGCTGCGCCCGGATCACCCCGGACCTGCTGCCGCTGGTGGACCTGAGCCAACCGGAGATCGACGCGGTGGTGGCCACCGTCTCCGGCGGCACGCCGAACGTCCAGGACATCTACCCGCTGGCCCCGATGCAGGAAGGCATCCTGTTCCACCACCTGATGGCCCGTGACGGTGACCCGTACCTGGTCACCAGTCTGATCGGGTTCGCCGACCGGGACCGGCTGGACCGGTACCGGGCCGCGTTGGAGGCGGTGGTCGCCCGGCACGACATCCTACGGACCGCCGTGGTGTGGCAGGGGGTCAGCGAACCGGTACAGGTGGTGTGGCGGCGGGCGCCGCTGCCGGTGGAGGAGGTCACCCTCGACCCGGCCGGCGGCGACCCGGGCCGGCAACTCCGCGCACACTTCGACCGGCGGTACGGCCGGCTGCCGCTGCACCAGGCGCCCCTGCTGCGGCTGCTGGTCGCCCGGAACCCGGCGGACGGCCGGTGGCTGGCCCTGGAGCTGATCCACCACATCATCGACGACAACACCTCGCTCAAGCAGCTCAACGCCGAGATCCGGGCCCACCTGGCCGGTCAGGCCGACCGGCTGCCCCCGCCGTTGCCGTTCCGGGACTTCGTGGCGCGGATCCGGCGCGGCACCGACCGGAGCGAGCAGGAGAGCTTCTTCCGCCGGATGCTGCACGACGTGGACACCCCGACGGCGCCGTTCGGGCTGCTGGACATCCACGGTGACGGGCACACCATGCGGGACGCCCGGCTCCGCCTCGGCCCGGCGCTGACCCGACGACTGCGGGACCGGGCCCAGGCCCTCCAGGTCAGCATGACCAGTCTCTTCCACGTCGCCTGGGGTCAGGTGCTGGCCCGGGCCAGCGGCCGGTCGGACGTCGTGTTCGGCACCGTGCTCTTCGGCCGGTTGCAGGGCGGCGCCGGCATCGACCGGGTGCTCGGCCCCTTCATCAACACCCTCCCGGTACGGATCACCCTCGGCGGGACCGGCGCCGCCGACTGCGTACGGCGTACCCACGGGATGCTGACCGGGTTGATCCGGCACGAGCACGCCGCCCTGGCCCTGGCCCAGTCGTGCAGTGCGGTGGTGCCACCGGCCCCGCTCTTCACCGCCCTGCTGAACTACCGGCACGCCGAGGTACTGGCCGAACCCGCCAGCACCGTCACCGTCGACGCGGACGACCTGACCTACCTGGCCGCCGAGGAGCGGGGCAACTATCCGCTGGCGCTGGACGTCGACGACCTGCGCGACGACGTCGTGGTGACCGTCGCCGCCTCGGCGGGGGTACCGGCCGCGCAGGTCTGCGCGATGGTCGAACGGGCCCTGGAGACGCTGGCCGACACGCTGGAGCAGGCGCCCGACACCGCCGTGGACCGGCTCGACGTGCTGCCCCCCACCGAGCGGCACCGCCTGCTGACCGACGGCAACGACCGGACCGTGCCGTACCCGCCGGACCGGTGTGTGCACCACCTCGTCGAGGAGCGGGCGGCCCACGATCCGGACGCGGTGGCCGTCGTCGACGGCGACCACCAGGTGACCTACGGCGAGTTGGCGGCGCGGGCCAACCGGTTGGCGCACCACCTGCGGGACCGGGGCGTCGGGCCGGACCGGCTGGTCGCGATCTGCGTCGAACGGTCGCTGGACACCGTGGTCAGCCTGCTCGCGGTCCTCAAGGCCGGCGGCGCGTACCTGCCCCTGGACCCGGCGTACCCGGTCGAGCGGCTCGGTTACATGCTGCGGGACAGCGCACCGGTCGTGGCGGTCACCCACGGTCCGGCCCGCGATCGGCTGCACGCCGCGCTGGCCGGTACCGACGTCGACGTCGTCGACCTCGACCGGGACGCCGCCCGCTGGGCCGACCTGCCGGCCGACCCGCCGGTGGTCGACGGGCTGACCGCCCGGCACCTGGCGTACGTGATCTACACGTCCGGCACCACCGCCGCCGCGAACGGGGTGCTGGTGGAACACGGCCAGCTGGTGGCCGTCGCCGCCGCCTGGGAACGGCTGTTCGACCTGCGCCCCGGCCTGGTGCACCTTCAGATGGCCAGCTTCTCCTTCGACGTGTTCACCGCCGACGTGGTGCGGTCGCTGGGGTTCGGCGGGCGGCTGGTGCTCTGCCCGCGTCCGCTGCTGCTCGACAGCGCCGGCCTGTACGCCCTGCTGCGCCGGCACGACGTGGACTTCGCCGACTTCGTGCCGGCGGTGCTCAACCCGCTGATGGGCTACCTGGAGGCGACCGGCGGTGACCTCACCGGGATGGAGACGGTGGTCTGCGGCTCGGACTCCTGGAGCGTGGCGAACGCCGTCGCGCTCCGGAAGCTGTGCGGCCCCCGGGTGCGGATCGTCAACGCGTACGGGGTGACCGAGGCGGCCGTCGACAGCACCTGCTATCTGCTGCCGACCGCCGACGTGGCCGAGCTGGGCTGCCTGCCGATCGGTCGACCGCTGCCCAACGTGCGGGTCTACCTGCTCGACGCCGCCGGTGAACCGGTACCGGACGGGGTGGCCGGCGAGATCTGGATCGGTGGCGCGGGCGTGGCGCGCGGGTACCTGAACCGACCCGACCTGACCGCGCAGCGCTTCACCGCCAGTCCGTTCGTAGCGGGCGACCGGCTCTACCGGACCGGTGACCTGGGTCGCCGACTGCCGGACGGGCAGATCGAGTTCCTCGGCCGGGACGACTTCCAGGTCAAGGTCCGGGGTTTCCGGATCGAACTGGGCGAGGTCGAGGCCCGGTTGGCGGCCTGCCCGGGGGTGGCCGAGACGGTCGTCGTCGCGCGTCCGGACAGCAGCGGCCACCAGCGGCTGATCGGCTACGTCCGGCCGGCTGCCGGCCAGTCACCGGAGGCCGGGGCGCTGCGCGACCGGCTCGCCGCCGAACTGCCCGAGTACATGGTGCCGGCGGCGTTCGTCCGGGTGGCGACGTGGCCGCTGACGCCCAACGGCAAACTGGACCGGGCGGCGTTGCCGGCGCCGGACGGGGAGGCGTTCGGCCAGCGCGGGTACGCCGAGCCGGTCGGGTTGCTGGAGACAATGGTCGCCGGGATCTGGGCCGAGGTGCTGGGGGTCACCCGGGTCGGTCGGCACGACGACTTCTTCGCCCTGGGTGGCCACTCGCTGCTGGCCATGCGGCTGGTGGCGAAGATCCGGCAGTCGCTGGGCTGGGAGGTGTCACCGGCGGCGCTCTTCGCGGCACCGGTGCTCGCCGCGTTCGTCGCCCGGTTGACGCCGGACGGTCGTGACACGCTGCCGCCGATCCGCCCGGTCGACCGGTCCGGTCCGTTGCCGTTGTCGTTCGCGCAGCAGCGGTTGTGGTTCCTGGAACGCCTCGGCGGCGTCAGCCACGCCTACCACATGCCCATGGCCCTACACCTCGACGGCTGGCTCGACCGCGACGCCCTCACCCACGCCCTCGACACCATCGTCACCCGCCACGAAATCCTGCGCACCCGCCTGGTCACCGACGGCGCCACCGCCCACCAGCACATCGACCCACCCGAAACCGGCTTCACCCTCCACCACCACGACCTCACCGGCCACCCCGACCCCGACCGAC
>NZ_WVUH01000443.1 GCF_017614955.1 Micromonospora echinofusca | reverse complement strand
GGCGGGTGCGGTGCGTCCGCTGCTGGCCGGTACCGCCGGGCCCGGGACCCGGCCCACCGGTCCACCCGGTTCCGACCCGGACCCGGTGGTGGGGGTGCTCGCCGAACGGGGGCCACTCGCCCCGACCGGGCAGCTCGCCGCCTGGCTCGCCGGTGCCGGCTACCTGCCGCTGGACCCGGCGGTGCCGCCCGGCCGGTTGGCCACGGTCATCGCCCGGGCCGGCTGCCGGGTCGTCATCACCACCGACGACCTGCGTACCCTGCTGCCGCCCGGGGTGACCGCGCTGACCGCCCCGGCCGACCCGGTCGACCCGGTCCCGGCCGACGCCACCGGCCTGGCCTACGTCATCTACACCTCCGGCTCGACCGGCGAACCCAAGGGGGTCGAGGTCGGCCACCACAGTCTCGCCCGGCTGCTGCACTGGTACCGGGACTTCTTCGGCCTCGGCCCCGACGGCCGGACGTCGATGCTGTGCAACCTGGGCTTCGACGGTCTCGTGGTGGACGTCTGGGGCGCGCTGTACGCCGGTGCCGCCGTGGCGATACCCGAGCAGTCCGTGGTCACCGACCCGGAACGGATCGCCGGTTTCCTGGCCGACTACGGGGTCACCCACACCAACATGCCCACCCCGATGCTGGAACGGTTCCTCGGTGCCGGTCAGCGGCCCGGTCGGGTACGCACCGTGGAGACCGGCGGGGACCTGCTCCGTACCTGGCCCGCGCCGGACTTCCCGGCTCCGGTGTTCAACACCTACGGCCCGACCGAGGGGACGGTCCTGGTGACCGCCGGCAGGGACCTGCGGACCGTCGGCGACCGGGAGCGGCTGCCCACCCTGGGCCGTCCGCTACCGGACGCCGACGTGTACCTGGTCGGCCCGGACGGCCGCGTCGTCACCACGCCGGGCGACGAGGGGGAGGTGGTCATCGGTGGCCCGATGCTCGCCCGGGGGTACCGGGGCGACGCCGGGGCGACCGCCCGGGCGTTCCGCACCGACGGCCCCGGGGGCGAACGGGTCTACCACACCGGCGACATCTGCCGCTGGACCGGGGACGGCGAACTGGAGTTCCTCGGCCGCCGCGACCACCAGGTCAAGATCCGGGGGTACCGGGTGGAGCTGGGCGAGATCGAGCAGCGCATCCTGCGGTACCCCGGGGTGCGGATGGTGGCGGTGGTACCCGCCGGGGACGGTCGCCTCGCCGCCTGGGCCGAGGGCGACGGCGACGCGGTGGCGATCCTCGCCGACCTCGGCACGACCCTCCCCGACTACATGGTGCCGGAGCGCCTGGTCTTCCTGCCGGGACTACCGCTGACCAGCAACGGCAAGATCGACCGCCGGAAGTTGGCGGTGACCACGACCGCGACCACCACCGGCTGAGACGGGGACCGGATGGACACCGCCGGCAACGGAGCACGGGGGCGCCTGGACCGGACCGTCGAGGCGCTGGGCCTGCCGCACGACCGGCAGGCCCTCCGGTACGGGGTGGGCGCGCTGATCAACGCTGTCGGTACCGGGCTGTTCTACCCGTTCTCCCTGCTCTACTTCCACCACCAGCTCGGCATGCCGCTCGGGTTGATCGGCCTCGCGCTGAGCATCGCGACAGCGGCCAGCCTGCTCGGGGTGGCCGGGGCCGGCCGACTGGTGGACCGGCTCGGCGCCCGACCGGTCCTGGTGGCCGCCTCGGTGCTGCGTGGCGGCGCGTACCTCGGTTTCGTCTTCGCCGCCTCGCTCCCCACCTTCGTGGCCTGCGCGCTCGTCGACGCGCTCTGCATGCGGGTCGGCCAGCTCGCCGAACAGGCGGCGATCGCGGAGACGGCCGAGCCCGACGAGCAGAGCCGTTGGTACGCGCTCTCCCGCACCACGCTCAACGCCGGCATCGGTGGCGGTGCCCTGCTCGCCGGCCTCCTGGTCAGTACCACCGCCACCTACCTTCCGCTGCTCGTCGGCAACGCGGTCAGCTTCTTCGTGGCCGCCCTCCTCTACGCCGGTCTCCGGTCCCGGACGGTGGTCGGAGTCGAACCGCCCCGGCGGCTCACCGGGTCGGCTCTCCGGGACCGGCTCTTCCTCCTGGTCGCCGGTGCGAACGCGGTGCTCTGGCTCTGCGCGCTGATGGTCGACATCGGTCTGCCGGTCTTCCTGGTCGAGTTCGCCGATGCCCCCGCCTGGCTGGTCGGCCTGGTCTTCGGCCTGAACACCGCGCTGGTCATCCTGATCGAGCTGCCACTGACGAAGCACACCAACCACCGGCCCCGACTGACCGTGGTGGCCTGGGGCGCGCTGTGTCACCTGGTCGCGTTCGCCCTGCTGCTCCCGCTGCTCGCGGTGGAGACCACCCTGCTGGTGACCCTGCTGGTGGTCGGTGTCGTGACACTGACCCTCGGCGAGGTGCTGACCGCGGTGGCCGCGACCGTGGCCACAACCGCCCTGGCACCCGCCGCCCGCCGGGGCGGCTACCTCGCGGTCAGCCATCTGATGATGGGGGTGGCCAGTGCCGGCGCCCCCATCCTGATCACCGGCACCCTGGCGGTCTCCCCGCTGCTGACCTGGATCGTGGCGGGCATCCTCTCGGCGCTGGTGGCGGTGGTGATGTTCGCCGTCTCGGGCCGGGTACAGCAGCGCATCGACGCGGCCGGTGCCGCGACGGTCCAACCGGCGGACGGGGCGGACGCTACGCCGGCCGCCCCCGGTGACGTCCCGGCCGGGGCGACGCCGTGACGAGCGCACCGTTGCGGGTGACCATCCTGGACCCGCTCCCCGAGCGGGCGGAGTGGGCCGGGCTGCCGGACGGCGGCAGTTACTACTCCACCCCCGCCTGGTTGCGGTGCAGTTCCCGGATGACCGGCGGTCCGGTGGGCGCGGTGGAGGTCCGGGACGGCGACCGGGTCGTGGTCGTCGCCCCGTACTGGATCACGACCGGGCGGGAGAATCCGTGGCGTACCCCGACGAAGGTGCTGGCACCGGTCGACCTGCCCGGCGAACGGTTCCTGATCGCCGGCACCAGCACCGGATACGTGAGCGAGATGCCCGCCGTCGACGCCGGGTACCGGCGCCGGGCCGTCCCGCTGATCGTCGACGCACTGCACGACCGGGCCGTCGCCCACGGGGTGGACGGCTGCCTGGCGCTCTACGCCCGGACGGAGCTGGTCGAGGAGTACCGCCGGGTCCTGCCCGGCCGGACACCGGTACTGCTGGACGCCGAGGCCGTCCAGCCGGTCCCGGCAACCTTCGACGCGTACCCGGCCGGGGTGTCCGCCGCGCGGCGTCGACGGGTCCGGGCCGAGTGGCGGCGGTTCCAGCAGGCCGGGTACACCCTGGACGTGGAACGGCTCACGGACTGCCGGGACGAGTTCGTCCCGCTGTACCAGCAGTTGGAAAGACGGCACGGCACCGACCTGGATGCCGACGAGCTGCACCGGGTCCTCACCGAGATGGCGCGGACCTGCGGTGACGCCGACCGGGTCTTCACCGCGCGCCGCGCCGGGCGACTGGTCGCGGCCTGCCTCTGCTACGTCGACGGACGACAGTTGACCGCCCGGATGTTCGCCGTCGACTACTCCGCCACGATGGAGGCGTTCGAGTACTTCGGTGTCACGTACTACCTGCCCATGCGGTACGCCATCGAGCACGGCTACCGGTGGCTGAGCCTCGGCACCGGCACCTTCGGCCCGAAGCTCGCCCGGGGCGCGGTACTGCATCCGCTCTGGGCGGTGGACCTCAACCCGACACCGCTCTGGGCCGGGGACGCGGCGTCCGCCGAGAACCTGCGCCGGCTCGACGACTACGCGGTGCACCCGGCGCAGTGGGCGGATCCGCCCCGGTGGTAGTCCGGACCGCGTCCGGAACGCGTCGGAGGGCTTTCCCGACCACGGTCACGGGGTCCACCGCACCGTCCAGCCCAGTTCGGTCCGGACGGGAGGCACGAGCAGCCGGTCCGGGCCGAAGAGCAGGGCAGCCGCGACCACCTGGCCCAACGCCGTCCGTTCGTGTGCCCGCAACCGGTTGGCCTCCGCACTGGGCAGATCGGGGTGGGCGACTGCGTGGACGCTGGCGCCGGGCAGGAGCAGACCGGCCAGAAACCGTACCCTCGGCTCGTGGTAGTCCGAGGTGACCACCGCCGTCGAGCGGATCCCGTGCCGGTAGGTCACCTCCCGCAGCAGGAGCAGATCCTCGTAGGTGTGCCGGCTGTCCAGACAGGCCAGCACCGGTGCCCGCAGCAGGTTCCGGCGGGCAAGATGGTCCCGGCAGTACGCCCAGTGCGGTTGCCCGGTCGGATTGAAGTGCCGGCCGGTGCCTCCGGTCAGCACCAGCGCCGCGCCGGTCCGCTCGGCGAGGCCGGCCGCGTGTACCGTCCGGCCGGCGGCCATGACACTCAGGTTGCCGCGGGCATCGTTCGGCGCGCCGAGCACGGCGACCACGTCGGGTCCGGCCGGTGGTCCGGATCGCGAGGACTGCCCTGACCAGCGGGGCTGCCCTGGCTGCCCGGAGCGCTCCGGCGGCCCGGGACGCTCTTCCGGATGTGGTACGCCGGCAGCGGCGACCGGGCCGAGGTCCGCCCAGGTTCCCCCGGTGATCCCCACCCGGCCGGACATCACCGCCTGACTGCCGGTGACCAGCCCACTCTGGACCTCCCGGACCGTGGCCGTGTCCAGCTCCAACGTCAGCCCACCGGCCGCCGGGCCGGTGTCCTCCCGCTCCACCGGTGAGGCCGGGCCCCGGGTGACCGAGTCGACCACGGCCACCCGCACGACGGGCGTCGATCCCACCGCAGCGTGCACAAGGCCGTCGAGCACGTCACTCATGCCTGTAGTCATACACGCCACCCACCCTTCCAACCTGGCGATCATGGAGTTGTGGTGGAAATTCGTGTTGATCAGTGGCTTGCGTGGGGCATCACAACTCCATGGTCAGCGGGGCCGGGCAGAGGGCGGTGCAGAGGGCGTGGCAAAGGGCCGGGCAGCTGTCTC
>NZ_WVUH01000442.1 GCF_017614955.1 Micromonospora echinofusca | reverse complement strand
GAACTCGCGTTGCACGCGGGGCACCGGGTCGGTTGCGACACGCTGGACGAGTTGACCCTCCAGGCGCCGCTGGTGCTGCCCGCGACCGGTGCGGTGCACGTGCAGATCACCGTCGGCGAAGCCGACGAGGACGGCCGCCGTTCCGTGGCGGTGCACTCGTCCCCGGAGAACCCGAACCTCGGCGGCCAGTACGCCGAGTGGACCACGCACGCCGTCGGGGTGCTGGCGCCGAGCGCCGTTCCCGCCGTACCGCTGACGGAGTGGCCACCCACGGACGCCGAGCCGATCGCGGTCGACGGCCACTATCCGCAGCTCGCCGAGGTGGGCCTCCAGTACGGCCCGGTGTTCCAGGGCCTGCGGGCCGCCTGGCGTTCCGGTGACGACATCTACGCCGAGGTGCAGCTCCCCGAGGCGGCCAGCGAGGAGGCGCAGGCGTTCGGCCTGCACCCGGCGCTGCTCGACGCCGCCCAGCACGCCATCGGCCTGAACGGCTCCGGCGAAGGTGGCGCGCTGCTGCCGTTCACCTTCGCCGGGGTGGGCCTGCACGCCACCGGCGCCAGCGCCCTGCGGGTGCGGATCAGCCCCAGCGGGTCGGACGGGGTGACCCTGGTCGCCGCCGACGCTGCCGGTGCCCCGGTGGTCACCGTCTCCACGCTGACCCTGCGTACGGTCACCGCCGACGCGTTCAAGGCCGCCCAGCCGAGTTTCCACGAGTCGCTCTTCCAGGTGGACTGGTCGCCCCTGCCGGTCGGCAGCCCGGCCACCGACGGGCCGCACGGGGTCACCCTCGGCGACGTCGACCTGACCGGGGTGGACCTGCGCCGGTGCGCCGACCTGTCCGAGGCGGCCGGTCTGGAGACCGTCCCCGAGCTGGTCTTCGTCGACCTCCGTTCGACAACGGTCGAGTTGGACGCCGCTGCGGTACGCGCGGCGACGAACCGGGTACTCGCCCTGGTGCAGGAGTTCCTGGCCGCCCCGGAACTGGCTCAGTCCCGGCTGGTACTGCTCACCCGGGGCGCGGTCGCCCCGCTGGCCGGTACCACACCGGAGGACCTGGCCGCCTCGGCGGTCTGGGGCCTGGTCCGCTCGGCGAAGTCCGAGAACCCGGACCGGCTGATCCTGGTCGACCTGGACGGCGCCGAGGAGTCGGCGCGTACCCTGCCGGCGGCCCTCGCCACCGGCGAACCGGAACTGGCCCTGCGGGCCGGCAAGGTGTTCGTGCCCCGCCTCGGCCGGGTCGGCGCGCAGGCCGCGCTGACCCCGCCGGCCGGGGTGGCGCAGTGGCGGCTGGACACCACCGCCAAGGGCAGCCTGGACGGGCTGTCCCTCATTCCGTGGCCGGCCGCCGGAGAGCCCCTCGTGCCAGGCCAGGTACGCGTCGCGATGCGCGCCGCCGGTCTGAACTTCCGCGACGTGCTCGACGCGCTCGGCATGTACCCGGGTGACGCCGGCCTGATGGGCTTCGAAGGCGCCGGTGTGGTGGTCGAGGTCGGCGAGGGCGTCACCGACCTCGCCCCCGGCGACGGGGTGATGGGCATGCTCGACGGTGCCTTCGGTCCCTACGCCACCGCCGACCGGCGGATGCTCAGCCGGATCCCGGACCACTGGACGTTCGCCGAGGCCGCCGCCGCGCCGGTGGTCTTCACCACCGCCTACTACGCGCTGGTCGACCTGGCCGGGCTGAAGTCCGGTGAGTCCGTCCTGGTGCACGCCGCTGCCGGCGGCGTCGGCTCGGCCGCCGTACAGATCGCCCGGCACCTGGGCGCCGAGGTGTTCGGTACGGCGAGCCGGGGCAAGTGGGGTGCGCTGCGTCGGGCCGGTCTGGTGGACGAGCGGATCGGGGACTCCCGGACCACCGGGTTCGAGGAGAAGTTCTCCGCCGTGACCGACGGTCGGGGCATGGACGTGGTGCTCGACTGCCTGGCCGGTGAGTTCGTGGACGCGTCGCTGCGGCTGCTGCCGCGTGGCGGCCGGTTCGTCGAGATGGGCAAGCTCGACATCCGCGACCCGGAGACCGTCGCCGCCGACCATCCGGGCGTGCGGTACCAGGCGTTCGACGTCGCCGACGCCGGCCCGGACCGGCTGCGGGAGATCCTCGCCGAGCTGCTGGCCCTCTTCGAGGCGGGCGCGCTGCGGCCCCTGCCGATCACCACCTGGGATGTGCGGCGGGCACCGGAGGCGTTCCGGCACCTGTCGCAGGCCAAGCAGGTCGGCAAGGTCGTCCTCACCATCCCGCGTGGGTTCGACGCCGACGGTACGGTGCTGCTGACCGGTGCGACCGGTGCACTGGGTCGACTGGTGGCCCGGTACCTGGTCAGCGTGCACGGGGTGCGGCATCTGCTGCTGGTGTCCCGCCGGGGTGCGGATGCCCCGGGCGCGGCCGGGTTGGCCGACGAGCTGACCGTCCTGGGCGCGTCGGTTACCTTCGCCGCCTGCGACGTGGCGGACCGGGCCGGTCTCGCCGCCGTCCTCGACGCGATCCCGGCGGCACACCCGCTGACCGCCGTCGTCCACACCGCCGGTGTGGTCGACGACGGGGTGATCAGCGCGCTGAACGAGGAACGGATCGACCGGGTGTTCGCGCCCAAGGTCGACGCCGCGCTCAACCTGCACGAACTGACCCGCGACCGGGACCTGTCGGCGTTCGTCCTGTTCTCCTCGGCGGCCGGCACCTTCGGCAACCCCGGACAGGGCAACTACTCGGCGGCGAACGCGTTCCTCGACGCGCTCGCCCAGTCCCGCATGGTCGCCGGCCTGCCCGCCACCACCCTGGCCTGGGGCCCGTGGGCCGAGGCCGACGGCATGACCGGTGGACTCAGCGACGCCGACCGGGGCCGGATGGAGCGGGAAGGTTTCCGCCTGCTCGCCGGCCACGAGGGCATGGCCCTCATCGACACCGCGCAGACCACCGGGCAGGCCCTGCTGCTGCCCATGCACCTCGACACCGCCGTCCTCGCCCCGCACGCCAACGAACTGCCGGCGATGTTCCGGGGCCTGGTCCGGGCCCCGGCCCGACGGGCGGCCTCCGCAGCCCGGGGTGGCGCCGACTCGCTGACCCGCAAGCTCGCCGGGCTGAGCGAGGACGACCGGGAACAGCTCCTGCTCGATTTGGTACGCACCAGCGTGGCCGGGGTGCTCGGCTTCGCCGGCCCGGAGATGATCGACCAGAACCGCAGCTTCAACGAGATCGGCTTCGACTCGCTGACCGCCGTGGAACTGCGTAACCGGCTCAACTCGGCGACCGGGCTGCGCCTGCCCGCCACCCTGGTCTTCGACTACCCGACCCCGACGACCCTGGTGTCGTACCTGCGGGACGAACTGGTCGGCTCGCTGCCGGCGGCCGGCGGCCCGGCGGTGCGGGTACTCAGCGACGACGAGCCGATCGCGATCGTCGGGATGGCCTGCCGGTTCCCCGGGGGCATCTCCTCCCCGGAGGAGTTGTGGCGGATGCTCGTCGAGGGCCGGGACGGCATGTCCACGTTCCCGGTCGACCGGGGCTGGGACGTCGAGGCGCTGTACGACCCGGAGCTGTCCCGCCCCGGCACCACGTACACCATCGACGGCGGGTTCCTGCACGAAGCCGGTGACTTCGACGCCGAGTTCTTCGGCATCTCGCCCCGTGAGGCGATGGCGATGGACCCGCAGCAGCGGCTGCTGCTGGAGGCGTCCTGGGAGGCGTTCGAGTCGGCCGGGATCGATCCGGTCGCGCTGCGGGGCAGCGACACCGGTGTCTACGCCGGCATGATCTACCACGACTACGGCACCCGGCTCGCCGCCGTGCCGGACGGGGTGGAGGGCTTCCTCGGCACCGGCACGTCGGCGGGTGTGTTCACCGGTCGGGTGTCGTACGCGCTCGGACTGGAGGGCCCGGCGGTCACCGTCGACACCGCCTGCTCGTCGTCGCTGGTCGCGCTGCACATGGCCGTCCAGTCCCTGCGTTCGGGCGAGTGCTCCCTCGCGCTCGCCGGTGGCGTGACCGTCATGTCCACCCCCAACGCGTTCGTCGACTTCAGCAAGCAGAACGGGTTGGCCCGCAACGGCCGGTGCAAGGCGTTCGCGGCGGGCGCGGACGGCACCGGTTGGGGTGAGGGGGTCGGCGTACTCCTCGTGGAGCGGCTCTCCGATGCGCGGCGCAACGGGCACCAGGTGCTCGCCATCGTCAAGGGCTCCGCACTGAACCAGGACGGCGCCTCCAACGGCCTGACCGCCCCGAACGGTCCGTCGCAGCAGCGGGTGATCCGCGCCGCGCTCGCCGACGCCGGAATCACCGCCGCCGACGTGGACGTGGTGGAGGCGCACGGTACGGGCACCACCCTCGGTGACCCGATCGAGGCGCAGGCCCTGCTCGCCACGTACGGGCAGGCGCACTCCGGGGACACTCCGCTCTGGTTGGGCTCGCTCAAGTCGAACATCGGGCACACCCAGGCCGCCGCCGGGGTCGCCGGCATCATCAAGATGGTCCAGGCGATGCGGTACGGGCTGCTGCCGCAGACGCTGCACGTGGACGCGCCGTCGCCGCACATCGACTGGTCGGCCGGGGCGGTCGAACTGCTCACCGAGCCGCGTGAGTGGCCGCAGGCCGACCGCCCCCGCCGTGCCGGTGTCTCCTCGTTCGGCTTCTCCGGCACCAACGCCCACGTGATCCTGGAGCAGGCTCCCGTCGAGGCGGAGCAGGTGCCGGCGGTCGACGACCAGTCCCCGGCCGACGGGGTGCTGCCGTGGCTGCTGTCCGCGAAGACCCCGGACGGGGTACGCGCCCAGGCGGCGAAGCTGCACGCCTTCCTCGACGGTCGGGACGACCTGACCGCCCGGGATGTCGCCCGTTCGCTGGTGGTGACCCGCTCGCAGTTCGAGTACCGGTCGGTGGTGGCCGGTCGGGACGTCGCCGAGTTGCGGGACGGTCTGGCGGCGTTGGCGGACGGTGCCGGGGTGACCCACCGGGCGGTGCCGGGCCGGTTGGGTGCGTTGTTCACGG
>NZ_WVUH01000441.1 GCF_017614955.1 Micromonospora echinofusca | reverse complement strand
GCCCACCATCCTCCGGCCCTGGAGTGCCCTGATGTCCCCCACGCGTGCCGCGCCGCCGGCCAGCCACCGCGCCGGCGCCGCCGCGGAATCCGTTGGCCGCCGGCCCGCCGACGACCGGCAGTCCACCTGGCGCAACTGGCTGTACCGCTTCGACATGCGCTACATGCCGTACCTGATGATCGCGCCGTTCTTCCTGCTCTTCCTGGTCTTCGGCCTGTTCCCGCTGGTCTTCAACGGGATCGTGTCGCTGCGGAACTGGCGTCTCGACGATCCGGACCTGGACGGTTGGGCCGGCACCGCCAACTTCACCCAGCTGGCCGGCGACGACGACTTCTGGAACGCGCTGTTCAACACCTTCGGCATCTTCCTGCTCTCCTCGGTGCCGCAGCTGCTGCTCGCGCTCCTCATCGCCGCCCTGCTGAACCGCAAACTGCGGGCGCAGACCTGGTGGCGGGTCGGCATCCTGCTGCCGTACATCACCCCGATCGCCGCCTCCACGCTGGTCTTCAACGTCTTCTTCTCCCGCGACTTCGGGATGGCGAACTACGCGCTCGGCCTCTTCGGCATCGGTGACGAGACACCGATCGACTGGCGGGCCGACAAGCTGCACAGCTGGATCGCCATCGCCACGATGGTCAACTGGAAGTGGATCGGCTACAACGCCCTGCTCTACCTGGCCGCGATGCAGTCCATCCCGCGCGACATCTACGAGGCGTCCGCGATCGACGGGGCCGGCCCGTGGCGGCAGCTCTGGCGGATCACCGTGCCGATGATCCAGCCGGTGGTCATCTTCACCGTCGTCCTCTCCACCATCGGTGGTCTCCAGCTCTTCACCGAACCGATGCTCTTCGACCTCAACGGGCAGGCCGCGACCGGTGGCCCGGACGGCGAGTGGCAGACCATCGCCCAGCTCATCTACAAGGTCGGCTGGAAGGACCTGAACCTCGGCTACGCCGCCGCCATGTCCTGGGCGCTCTTCCTCATCATCCTCGTGGTCGCCGGCATCAACACCCTGCTGACCAACCGCCTGGCCGGAGGTAAACGGTGAGCGCGAGGAGTGAGCTTGCGAGCCCCGCAGTCGCGAACGAAGAGACGAGCACGGTGAGCGCGAGGAGTGAGCTTGCGAGCCCCGCAGTCGCGAACGGGAGGGAAGCACGGTGAGCACGACTTCCCCCGGTACCCGGCGTCGGCGGGAGGCCCTGATGGGGCGGGCCCCGCAGGACACCCCGGCCGGCATCTGGACGTACCTCTTCCTGGCCGTCACGATCCTGTTCGCCGCGTTCCCGCTGTACTGGATGTTCGTCATCGCCACCAGCACCGACGAGGCGCTGGCGAAGATCCCCCCGGCGGTCGTCCCCGGCGACCAGTTCATGACCAACGTGACGGAGGTCTTCTCCCTCCAGGACGTCTACTTCGCCGCCGCCCTGGTCAACAGCGTCATCGTCTCCACCGTGGTGACCGCCTCGGTGCTCTTCTTCTGCTCACTGGCCGGGTTCGCCTTCGCCAAGCTGCGGTTCAAGGGCAGCAAGGCACTGATGCTCTTCGTGATCCTCACCCTCACCGTGCCCAACCAGCTCGGCGTGGTCGCGCTGTACATCGTGATGGGCAAGCTCGGCTGGAACGGCACCCTCTTCGCGGTCATCGTGCCCGGCCTGGTCACCGCGTTCGGCGTGTTCTACATGCGCCAGTTCATCGTCAACACCGTCCCCGACGAACTGGTCGAGTCCGCCCGCGTCGACGGCGCCACCACCATGCGGGTCTACTGGAACATCGTGCTGCCGGCCATCCGGCCCGCGTTGGCCGTACTCGGTCTGCTCACCTTCGTCGCCACCTGGAACGACTTCCAGTGGCCGCTGATCACGCTGAGCGGTACCGACTACCCGACCTCGATGGTCGCCATCTCCGACCTGGCCAGCGGCACGTACGTCATCTACCGCCGGGTGCTCGCCGGAGCGTTCCTGGCCACCCTGCCCCTGCTGGTCATGCTCTTCGTCGGGGGCCGGCAGATCGTCCGCGGAATCATGGAAGGTGCGGTGAAGTCTTGATCGAGGCACAGGTGTCCGGCGGGTACCGGCAGGCGCTGCACGACGGTTGGACCCTGCGGGCGGCCACAGGCCCGCAGGTGCCGGCCGGGATCGCCGACCGGGCCGTCCCGGCGACGGTGCCCGGCTGCGTGCACACCGACCTGCTCGCCGCCGGGCTGATCGACGACCCCTACCTGGACGACAACGAGACCGGTCTGACCTGGATCGGCCGCACCGACTGGGTCTACGAGACCGGTTTCCACTGGGACGGCGGCGCGACCGACCGGGTCGACCTGGTCTGCGCCGGCCTGGACACGGTCGCCACGCTGACCCTCAACGGCACCGAGATCGGCCGGACCGAGAACATGCACCGGGGCTACCGGTTCGACGTCCGGTCCCTGCTGCGCCCCGGCGGCAACACGCTGCGCGTCCGCTTCGACTCGGCGTACACCTATGCCGAGGCGCACCGGGACCGGCTCGGCGACCGGCCCAACGCGTACCCGGAACCGTTCCACTTCATCCGGAAGATGGCCTGCAACTTCGGCTGGGACTGGGGTCCGACGGTGGTCACCGCCGGCATCTGGCAGGAGATCGGCCTGCACGGCTGGAACGTCGCCCGGCTGGCCACCGTCCGACCGGTGGTCACCGTCGCCGACGGCACCGGCCGGGTGGACGTACACGTCGAGATCGAGCGGGACACCGACGGGCCGGTCACGGTACGCGCGGAGGTGGCCGGCGGGGTCGTCACGGCGACCATCCCGGCGGGGGCGCGGAGCACGGTGCTGACCTGCACCGTCGCCGAGCCCCGGCTGTGGTGGCCGCACGGGTACGGCGAACAGGCCCGCTACCCGCTCACCGTGACCCTGACCGACGAGACCGGTGGCGAGCTGGACACCTGGTCCCGGCAGATCGGGTTCCGGTCGGTCCGGCTGGACACCACCCCCGACGCGCACGGCTCGGCGTTCACCCTGGTCGTCAACGACCTGCCGATCTTCGTCCGGGGGGTCAACTGGATCCCGGACGACGCGTTCCCCACCCGGATCACCCGCGACCGCCTGGCGGCGCGCTTCGCGCAGGCGGTCGGGGCGAACATCAACCTGCTGCGGGTCTGGGGCGGCGGCCGGTACGAGTCGGAGGACTTCTACGACCTCGCCGACTCCCTCGGCCTGCTGGTGCAACAGGACTTCCTCTTCGCCTGCGCGGCGTACCCGGAGGAGGAACCCTTCGCCAGCGAGGTCGCCGCCGAGGCCACCGAGCAGGTCGTCCGGCTGGCCAGCCACCCGTCGCTGGTGCTGTGGACCGGCAACAACGAGAACATCTGGGGCTTCCACGACTGGGACTGGCAGGAACCGCTCGCCGGCCGGACCTGGGGACGCGGCTACTACCTGGACGTCCTGCCACGCATCGTCGGGGAGTTGGACCCGACCCGGCCGTACTGGCCGGGCAGCCCGTGGTCCGGTCAGGAGGGGGTGCACCCGAACGACCCAGCGCACGGCACCATGCACATCTGGGACGTGTGGAACGACGACGACTACACGAAGTACCGCGCGTACCTGCCCCGGTTCGTCGCCGAGTTCGGCTACCAGGCGCCCCCGGCGTACGCGACGCTGCGCCGGTCGATCTCCGACGACCCGCTCGCCCCGGACTCACCCGGTATGGCCCACCACCAGAAGGCCATCGACGGTGACCGCAAACTCCAGCGCGGGCTGGACGCCCACCTGCCGGTACCGGCCGACTTCGACGAGTGGCACTACCTCACCCAACTCAACCAGGCGCGGGCGATCGCCCTCGGGGTGGAACACTTCCGCTCGCACCGGCCAATCTGCATGGGCACCATCGTCTGGCAGCTCAACGACTGCTGGCCGGTCACCTCCTGGTCGGCCATCGACGGCGACGGTCGACGCAAGCCGCTGTGGTACGCGCTGCGCAGGTCGTACGCCGACCGGCTGCTCACCGTCCAGCCCCGCGACGGCGGGCTGGCCCTGGTCGCGGTCAACGACAGCGGTCAGCCGTGGCGGGCCCCGGCCACGGTCACCCGGCTGACCCTGGCCGGCGAGCCGAGGGCCGGGACCACCCTGGAACTGGACGTCCCGGCGTACTCCTCGGTGGTGCTGGCCCTGCCGGCGGAGCTGGCCGGTCCCGACGAACCGCGCCGGGAACTGCTGGTCGCCGAGGCCGGTGACCCGGCCGGGCGGGCACTGTGGTTCTTCGCCGAGGACTCCGAGATCGAGTACCCGCCGGCCGGGTACGACACAGTCGTCGAGGAGGTCGACGGCGGGCAGCGGGTGCACGTCACCGCCCGCACGGTCCTGCGCGACCTGACCCTCTACCCGGACCGGCTCGACCCGGACGCGACGGTCGACGACGCGCTGCTCACCGTCCTGCCCGGAGAGTCGGTCACGTTCACCGTCCGGTCACCCCGCCCCCTGGACGCGACCGCACTCACCACCCGCCCGGTGCTCCGCACCGTCAACTGAAACGAAGAGATGTAAGGAAGGGCCCCCTATTAACGTTTTCGGTAGAGGAAGGGCCCCTTGTTAACAACTGTCGGCGGGAGGTGGCGTGCATCGGGGAGGGCTCCGGTCCACCTGATGCGTCAACGGTCCGTGGCGCAGGGGCGCGTTTCCGGCCGTACCCCTGACGCCGTCGTAGCGATGGAAGGTGCGGGCCGCTCCGGCCCCGGCCGGGGCCGGTGCCACCGCGGTCAGGCGCGCCGGTGCTGCGGTGAGGTTGGCGCCGCTGTTGGGGCTGGCGCCGCTGTCGGGGCTGGCGTCACCGGTTGGGGTTGGCGCCGCTGTTGGGGCTGGCGCCGCCACCATGGGGCATGGGCTACGAAGCTGTTATTGACCCGTAGGGCAAATATGCCGTGGTCATCCGGCGGCGTAGCGGACTTCAGGCTTACCGAAGAAGGCTTTCACCGTGGCTGGCTGGTTCTGCCGACGACGCAGGTGCCGGCTGGCCGCGGC
>NZ_WVUH01000440.1 GCF_017614955.1 Micromonospora echinofusca | reverse complement strand
ACCTGGACGGCCAGCCCGTCGTCGGTGCGGGTGACCAGGTGGGTGAGGTTGACCTCGTCGAGCGCGGCGAGCAGCCGGTCGGCGTCGGCGTCGGGGGCGGTGAGCATCAGGTTCTGCCGCAGCGTGCCGGCGAGCACCGGCGCCTCCTGCTCGACGTAGCCGAGCTGGGCGCGCAGCGCGTCCCGGGGCAGGTCCCGGATGTCCATTCCGCCGACCCGCAGGCTCCCGGCGGTCACCTCGTAGAAGCGTTCGACCAGGGCCAGCAGGGTGGACTTGCCGGCGCCGGACGGGCCGACGAGCGCGGTCCGGGTACCGGCCGGCACGGTGAAGCTCACGTCGTGCAGCACGGTGGCCCCGCCGCCCGGGTAGCGGAACCCCACCCGGTCGAACTCCAGGGCCGCCCCGCCGGGGGTCACCGCCGGTCCCCGGCCCCGCTGGGGTACGGCGCCGGCCGCGCCGCCGTCCCGGTCCCGCACGGTGACCCCGGTGCCGGTGCCCCGGCCGTCCACGACCCGGCCGCCGGTGGCCGGGTTCTCGGTGGCCCGGTTGTCGGTGGCGCCCTCGACCGGCAGGTCGAGCACCTCCTGGATCCGCTGCAACGCGCCGAGCCCGGCCTGGAGCTGGGTGTACGCGCCCAGCGCCTGGCCGAGCGGCACCACCAGGAAGAACAGGAACATGATGAACGCGACCAGGTCACCGACGGTGATCGCACCGGCCGCCACCCGGGCCCCACCGAACCCGAGGACCAGCAGGAACGCACCCTGCACGGTGATCGTGCCGACCGGGCCGACCACCGCCTGCACCCGGGCGACCCGCAGTCCGGCCGCGTACGCCTGCTCGGCGCTGACCGTGACCGTTTCGGTCTCGCGCTGCTCGGCCCGGCTGGCCCGGATCGTCCGGGCCGCCGAGATGGCCCGCTCCACGGCCGAGGTCATCTCCCCGATCCGGGCCTGGGCCTGCTCGGCCAGGCCCCGAACCCGGCGGGCGAAGACCAACGCGACGGAGAGCCCGGCGGCCACCCCGAGCAGGGTCACCCCGAACAGCAGCGGGTCGAGCAGGATCATCGCGGTGGCCGCGCCCACCACCATCACCGCCCCGGTGACCATCTCGAACAGCCCGGAGGTCACCACCGCCCGCAGCAGGGTGGTGTCCGCCCCGACCCGGGAGAGCAGGTCACCGGTACGACGCTGGTCGTACTCGGGGATCGGCAGCCGCAGCAGGTGCCCGGCGAGCCGACGCCGGGTACCCAGCACCAGCCCCTCGGCGGTGCGTTGCAGCAGGTAGTTGCGGGCCCCCTCCAGCGCGGCCCCGACCACCAGCAGGCCGACCAGCAGCGCCACCACCGCCGCGACCGGCTTCGACGCGGACACCGAGTCGAGCACCGTCCGGGTGAGCAGCGGCTGGGCCAGCGAGGCACCCGCGCCGAGCAGGGACAGCACCGCCACCCCGAGCAGGAGGCGCCGGTGGTCACGGAGGTACGGCAGGAGCGCGGACAGCCCGACTCGACGGGTGGCGACCGTGGTCATCGCGTTCCTTCCGTGGATACTCCGGCCTTCAGGCCGGAGAGGAAACGGAACCCCTGCGGAGCAGGGCAGAAGAAGCCGATCCGCCGCCAGTGCGGACCGGCGTCCAGCCGCGTGGCACCGCGAGGCTCAGCGGCCAGCTCGCTAGCCTGTGAGTCATGGCCAGGGCGGTGAAGCGGGCGTTCAAGTACCGCTTCTACCCGACCGGCGCGCAGGCTGCCGAGCTCGCCCGTACGTTCGGCTGCGTCCGCAAGGTGTACAACATGGCGTTGCAGGCGCGCACGCAGGCGTGGACGCTGCGCCAGGAACGGGTCACCTACGAGGCCACCTCGGCGATGCTGACCGGCTGGAAGAAGACCGACGAATTGGCCTTCCTCAACGAGGTGTCCTCCGTGCCGTTGCAGCAGACGCTGCGACACCTGCAGGCCGCGTTCACCAACTTTTTCGCCAAACGCGCCAATTATCCGACGTTCAAGAGCAGGAAGAAGTCGCGCCGATCGGCGGAGTACACCACCAGCGCGTTCCGCTACCGCGAGGGTCGGCTGACCCTGGCGAAGATGACCGAACCCCTGGACATCGTGTGGTCGAGGCCGTTGCCCGACGGTGCGACACCGTCCACGGTGACCGTGTCGCAGGACACGGCCGGGCGCTGGTTCGTGTCCCTGCTCTGCGACGACGTCATCGAGCAGACCCCGACCACGGGCGCGGTCGGGATCGACGCCGGGATCGACAGCCTGCTCACCCTGTCGACCGGGGAGAAGATCACCAACCCCCGGCACGAGCGGGCTGACCGCGATCGGCTCGCCCGTGCCCAGCGGAACCTGGCCCGGAAACAGAAGGGCTCCGCGAACCGGGCCAAGGCCCGGCTCACAGTCGCCCGGATCCATGCCCGCATCACCGACCGCAGGCGTGACCACCTGCACAAACTGACCACCCGGCTCGTTCGTGAGACCCAAACGATCGTGATCGAGGACCTGAGCGTGCGTAACATGCTCGGCAACCACCGCCTCGCCCGCGCCGTCAGCGACGCGGCCTGGCGACAGGTGCGCACCATGCTGGAGTACAAGGCCGACTGGTACGGCCGCACCCTGGTCGTCGTGGACCGCTGGTTCCCGTCGTCGAAGCTGTGCTCGGCGTGTGGCGCGCTCGCGCAACACATGCCGCTGCACGTCCGGACGTGGACCTGCCGATGCGGGCAGACCCACGACCGGGACGTCAACGCGGCTCGCAACATGCTCGCGGAGGGGCTCTCCGTGATTGCCTGTGGAGGCGGTGTAAGACCTCAACGAGAGTCCTCTCGGACGGGGCGGTCGTCGGCGAAGCAGGAAACCCCGAGGGTGACCACGGGAATCCCCGTCCTTCAGGACGGGGAGGATGTCAACCGATCACGGTAGCCGGACCGTCCACACCGCTCAGCGGGTGAGCACCACCTGGAGTTCGTGCCGACGGCGTTCGGCCAGTTCGGTGAGGAGGGCGGGGGCGTCCCCGAACGGTACGGTCGCCGAGACCAGGTGCTTGCGGATCAACTCGCCGTCGACCCGGAGCAGGTCGATGGTCTCCGCCGAGAGCCGCTCCCGGTCCCAGGTGGGGGCCAGCCCCCGGGGTACCCGCCCGATCTGCGCGCAGCGCAGGGACAGCCCGTTGTGGTGGAACTCCTCACCGAACCGCACCTCGTCCGCCCCGGCCTGGTAGAACGCCAGGTCGATCGCGGTGCCCTGGGGGCGCAGCAGCCGCAACGCCTGGTGCAGTGCCCAGGACTGCCCCCGGCACTGGAAGACCACGTCCGCGCCCCGGTCCCCGGCGACGTGCGCCCACCGGGTCTTCAGCACCACCGCCGGGTCGGCGCCCGCCGGGTCGAGGGTCTCCAACCCGAGCGCCTCGGCGACCTGCCGGCGCTGCGCGGTCGGGTCGACCACGACCACCGAGGCGGCCCCGTGCCGGCGGGCCAGCAGGGCGGTGAGCAGGCCCACCACGCCCGCCCCGGTCACCGCGACGCGGCGTCCGCGTACCCCGTCGCCGAGGGTCCGTACGTCCGGGCCGCACAGGTCGGCGGCGGCGTGCAGCAGTCCGTTGGCGCAGATCGGACCCATGTGCGCGACATACACCCCGAGCAGCGGGTCGAGGTCGTCGGGAAGCGGGACGAACCGCTCCGCGAGCGGATCGGCGACGTACCCGGTGCGGTGCCCGTAGGTCATGGCACCGACCGTGCCCACGGTGACGGCCGGGGTACGGCTCTCGACCACCCGCCCCACCTGCATGTAGCCCAGCCGGGTCACCGGGTACGGGCTGCTCGCCGCGCCCGGCTGGAACAGCCCGAGGTCGGCGTTCCAGCTCACCGACAGGTACGGGTTGGTGCCCTTGACGTAGCTCAGTTCGGTACCGGCGGAGACCCCGCTGTAGAGGGTCTCCACCCGGAACATGCCGTCGCGCAGGGCCGCCGGCTCCTCGTCGCGCAGCTCGACCCGGCCCGGTCCGGTGACCACCACCACCTGCTCAGACATGGGCCGGCACCCCCGTGGGGACAGCCGGCTGCCCGGGCGCCGGCCGGACCGGTCGACCCTGCCGGGCCGACTCGGCCACCGCACAGGCCAGCCGGTGGGTGGCGAGCGCCTCCGGGTACGGCACCCGGATGTCGTCGCCCACCCCGCGCACCGCGTCGACGAAGGTCCGGTCCACGGCGGTACGCGCACCGTCCGGATCGGCCGGGTGGTGCCGCTCGCCGTCGGCGTCCCGCACGGTCAGCCCGGTCTCGTCCAGCTTCAGGACCAGCCCGTCGGTGAGGATCTCCAGACCGGCACGTTCCTTCCAGCCGAGGACGCAGGCCGAGGCGAGGGTACCCACGGCGCCGTCGGTGAAGCGCAGCGCCGCGACGGTCACCGCGTCGATGTCCGCGCCCTCGACGGGCGGCGGGTTGCCGTCACCGTAGGCGGTCACCTCCGCCACTTCACCGACCAGCACCCGCAGCAGGTCCAGCACGTGGGCGGCCTGTTCCACCACCGGCCCGCCGGAGCGGTCCCGGTGACACCACCAGTCCACCGGGGGCACCTTGTCCAGCCAGGCGCCGCTGACCATCCGGACCGGCCGGTCGGCGAGCAGGTCCCGGGCCCGGTCGACCACGTGCAGGTAGCGCCAGTGGTGGCCGACCGCGGTCAACGTGCGCCGCTCGGCGACCAGCGCGCCGATCCGCTCGGCGGTGGCCAGGTCGACCGCCACCGGCTTCTCCACGAACATCGGGCGGCCGGCGGCGAGCACCGCCTCCTCGACCGGGCCGTGCGCGAACGGCGGCACGCAGACGTACACCGCGTCCACGCCCGCGTCCAGCAGTCCGTCGACGTCGGGGAAGACCCGACCGCCGTACTCCCCGGCGAGCCGACCCGCGGCTGCGGTCGTGACGTCGGTGACCCCGACCAGTTCGACGTCCTCGAACCCGGTCAGCACCCGTGCGTGACGCTGGGCCACCCCTCCGGCCCCGACCAGCCC
>NZ_WVUH01000043.1 GCF_017614955.1 Micromonospora echinofusca | reverse complement strand
CCCCGCCCAGGCCCCGCTGTCCGGTGGCGGGCCGGGCCGACGAAAGGACTTCGATGGCGCAGCACGCAACCGGCGGGGACGCCACGACCGGTGCCGGCCCGGTGCGCACCGACCCGGTACCGCTGACCGATCCGGCCGAGTGGCGGCGGGTACGACAGCTCTTCCCGCTGGACACCGGGGGTGCGTACCTGAACACCGCGGCGATCGGCTCGGTCCCGACGCCGGTGCTGGAGCTGCTCGGGGCGGCCGACCGCGAGTACGCCCGCAACCCCCGGGACCCGTACGCGGACACCACCCTGACCGCCGCCCGGAGCACGCTGGCGGCCAGCTACGGCTGCGCGCCGGACGAGATCGCGATCACCCAGAGCGCCACCGACGCGACCACCCGGATCCTGCACGGACTGGACCTCGGCCCCGGCGACGAGATCCTGACCACCAGCCACGAGTGTTTCACCGTCCGGTCGCCGTTGGCGCTGCTGGCCCAGCGGCGGGGCGTGGTGCTGCGCCGGTTGGACCCGCCGGTCGGGCCGGCCCAGCGGGCCGAGCAGATCGTCGAGATGTTCGCCGCCGCGATCACCGACCGGACCCGGGTCGTCCAGTGGCCGGCGGTGAGCCTGACCATCGGTACCACCTTCCCGACGCGCGAGCTGGCCGAGCTGGCCCAGCGGCACGGCCTGGTGTCGGTGGTCGACGGCGCGCAACTGCCCGGACAGTTCGTGCTGGACCTGCACGCCACCGGGGTGGACTTCCTCAGCGCCTCCGGTGGCAAGTACCAGTGCGGCCCGCTGGGCAGCGGCATCCTGTACGCCCGCAACCGGGTACTGCCGGAGCACAACCCGGCGCCGTTGCCGACCTTCTGGCCGGTGGTGTCGTTGACCTACCCGGTCGACGGGGTGCTGCCACCCCGGGACAGTTCCCGGGAGCCGGCCTACGACCTGGGGGCGTTGCTCCAGCAGACCGACTCGGCCGACCTCTCCCGCGCCGCCGCGCTGGCCGCCGCCGCGCACCTGTTCGACGGGCTCGGTCGGGAGCGGGTGCAGCGGTACGTGCTGGGGTTGGGGGACCACCTGAGGGAACGTGTCATCGAGCACTGGGGCGCCGACCGGCTCCTCAGCCCGCACGACGACCGCCGGTTGCATTCTTCGATCGTGGCATTTCAGCCGTTCAGCGACCCTGCTGATCTCTCCGAATTTGCTCGTTTCATGGAATTCGAAACACGCATGCAACGTGAACACGGGATCGCTGTCCAATGTGTGGGATTCGCTCCGCAGGGTCAGCCACCGACTTTCGCCATCAGGATCTCGCCGCATCTCTACAACAGTCGGGAAGAAATCGACCAGGCAGTGGAGGCGATGCGGAAGGTGGCGGAGGGTTTCGGCCGCTGACCGGCCCCGCCGGCAGGGCACCGGGTGTCGTCGGCAGTGCCGTTGACCTGGGGAGGTTCCAAAGGGTCGACGGAAATGTTTCTGAACGCTGACAGAGCCCCGACAGATGACTGGCGGGAACCTTGACCACGTTCAATATTTGCTGATACCAAAGGCGTTGCGGGGTAAGTTGCCGGGGAGGCCAATGTGTCGCAGAAAAGCGCGCAGACCGCGTCACAGCAGAAAGATCTGAAGGCCATGCCACGGCTACCCCTGCCGATGCGCATGGCCGATTTCCAGCGGCGTGGGTTCCGGCTCGACCGGCCCGCGTCACGGGCCATTCTGGAGCAGCACGCGCACAGCTTCCTGACCGGGTTCAACCTGGCCGCCCTGCACTGGCGGGACCGGCACGAGGTCCTGGCCGGGGTACCCGACCCGGAGCGCGGCTTCGCCTACGAGGGCGCGGCCATGTTCGCCTCGCAGCTCGACCTCTGCACCGCCGGTCGGGCCCGGGCCGTGGAGAAGCTGCTCGCCGGCCCGGGGGACCGGTACATCCACCTGATCCACGTCGGCGCCGGCTGGACCCTCGCGCCGATGCGGCTGCCGCTGCCCCGACTGCCCCGGGCCCCGCTGATGCGCTGGCTGGCCCTGGACGGCGCCGGCTTCGGTGAGACGTTCTTCGGCGGCCTGCCGGCCCTGCGCCGACGGGCCCGCCGCCCCGTCTCGGACCGGTGGGCGGCCACCGTCGCCGGCTCCGGCCGGGCCCTGTGGTTCGTCGAGTCCGCCGACGTCGACGGCATCGCCGCAGTGATCGACGACCAGCCGCCCGCCGCCCGACCGCACCTGTGGAGCGGAGTCGGGCTGGCCTGCGGGTACGCCGGAGCCGCCGACGGCGACGAGATCGACCGGCTGGCCACCCTGGCCGCCGGTCACCTGCCCTACCTGCGGCAGGGCGTCACCTTCGCGGTCGGGGCCCGGGCCCGTTCCGGGATCGTCCCGCCGCACACCGAGGAGGTCTGCCGTCGGCTGCTCGGCACCGACGTGCACACCGTGCACCGGTGGACCACCGAGACGTCCCGGGACCTCGAATCGTCGCCGCACCTGGCCGCGTACCTGGAGTGGAAGTCCCGCCTCCGGGCCCTGGTCGCCGACCCCCGCTGAGCCCACGTTCCCTGGAGGTGAGACACATGCCGAAGACCCTTCGGCGATTCCTTCCCCAAGTTGTGGGGGTGGCACTGAGTGTGGTCCTGGCGGTGCTGGTCGCCCGGCCCGGCACCAGCGCCGCAGAGCTGAAGAGCCTGGCCGACCGGTTCGCCTTCACGGCGTACCCGCTCAACAGCGCACCGGCCGGGGCCCGTCTCGTCCGCGACGTGGCACCCGCCCTGGGCGGACTCAGCGGCTGGATCTCCGCGGTCGGTGCCGCGGTCGGCCTGGCCGACCTGCGCGGTCTCGGCCGACCCGCCGACGCCTGCCTGGTCGACCCGCGCGACGACTCGGTGACCCTGCGCGCCGTCCCGCAGGCCGGTGGTCCCGACTACCAGCCGGTCAGGCTGGAGGCCGGGAGCCTGCCCTACGACCGGACGATGGCACCGATGGGCTGCGTGCCCGCCGACTTCGACGCCGACGGCGACCAGGACATCATCGTCTACTACTGGGGCCGCTCGCCGATCGTCTTCTTCAACACCGCCGGACCGGCAGCGGCCGGCGCGACGGTGGTGCCGACCGCCGCCGGGTTCCGCCCCGCCGAACTGGTCACCCCGGTGCAGCCGTGGAACTCCACCGGGCTCAACGTCGCCGACGTCGACGGCGACGGACACCTGGACGTGCTGGTCGCCAACTACTTCCCCGACGGCGCCCGGATCCTCGACCCGGACGCCCGCGACGACCAGCGCATCGCCATGCAGCACTCGATGAACCTGGCCGCCAACGCCGGCCGCAACCAGCTCCTGCTGGCCCGCCCCACCGGCCAGCCGGACACCGTACCGGCCCTCACCGACGCCAGCGCGGCGATCCCGGCCCGGGCCTCGACGTCCTGGACCCTGGCCATCGGGTTCCAGGACCTCACCGGCGACCACCTGCCGGAGATCTACCTCGGCAACGACTTCGGCCCGGACCACCTGCTGGTCAACAGGTCCACGCCCGGCCAGGTACGGCTCGAGGCCGTGCTCGGCGACCGGGACATGGTCACCCCGAAGTCCCAGGTGCTCGGCCGGGACTCGTTCAAGGGCATGGGCGTCACCTTCACCTACGACCGGGGCAAGGCCCTGCCGATGATCGTGGTCAGCAACATCACCACGAACTTCGCCCTGCACGAGAGCAACTTCGCCTTCGTCCCCACCGGCGACGGCAAGGAACTGCTCGCCGGGGAGGTGCCCTTCACCAACCGCAGCGAACAGCTCGGCCTGTCCCGCTCCGGATGGGCCTGGGACGTCAAGTCCGGTGACTTCGACAACGACGGCGTGGACGAGCTGATGCAGGCCACCGGCTTCGTCAAGGGCGACACCAACTTCTGGCCCCAGTTGCAGGAACTGGCCATGGGCAACGACGACCTGCTGCGCTTCCCGGCCACCTGGCCGCACTTCGTACCCGGTGCCGACCTCTCCGGCCACGAGCACAACCCGTTCTGGGCGCGCAACTCCGACGGTCGGTACACCGACCTCGCCCCCGAGCTGGGTATCGACGACCCGGACGTGTCCCGTGGGCTGAGCTTCGGTGACGTCAACGGCGACGGTCGACTGGACGTGCTGGTCGCCAACCAGTGGGAGGACTCCCGGGTCCTGCTCAACGACGGCAAGGCGGCCCCCGGGGTGGGGCTGCGCCTGGAGCTGCCCGCCGGCACCGGCACCCGCCCGGCGATCGGCGCCCAGATCGAGGTACGCGACCCGGAGGGCAGCCGCCGCGCCCAGCTCTTCCCGGCCAACGGCCACGCCGGGGTCTCCGCCGCCGAGCTGCACCTGGCCCTGCCGGCCAGCGGCAGCGTACCGGCCACCGTGTCCTGGCGGGACGCCAACGGCGTGCACCGCGCCGAGATCACCCTCACCGCAGGGCGCCACACCGTCCTGCTCAACCCCGACGGAACGGCGGTAGTCCGATGACAACCACGGCGGAGCCCCGCAACGCCGCAGCTCCCGACCAGGTCGCCGGCCCGGCGGCCCCGGTGACGCCGGCGACCACCCCGACCTTCGTCGTCACCCCCCGGGTCAAGGCCCTGCGCCGGTTCGCCCTCTCCATCACCGTGTTCAACATCCTCGGCCACGTGTTCCTCGGCTTCGAGCAGTCCCCGATCACCCCGATCCTCTCCGTGCTGGTCAGCTACGCGGTGGCGCTGCTGATGGAGTGGCTGGACTCCCGGGCCCGGGGGCGCCGGCCCGAGTACGCGGGCGGACGCCACGAGCTGATCACCTTCCTGCTGCCCGCCCACATCGCCGGCCTGGCCTGCGGCATGCTGCTGTGGGGCAACTCGTCGCTCTGGCCGTACCTGTTCGCGGTGACCGTGGCCAACGTCAGCAAGTACGTCATCCGGCTGCGCAGCGGTGACCGGCTGCGGCACGTGCTCAACCCGTCCAACGCCGGCATCGCGCTGACCCTGGTGCTCTTCCCGTGGGTCGGCATCGCGCCGCCGTACCACTTCACCAACAACATCTCCGGCGCCGTCGACTGGCTGCTCCCGCTCGGCGTCCTGATGCTCGGCACGATGCTCAACGCCAAGCTCACCCGGCGCAGCCCGCTCATCCTCGCCTGGGTCGGCGGGTTCGTCGCCCAGGCCGTGCTGCGCTGGCTGATCCTGGACCACACCCTGATCGGCGCGCTGCTGCCGATCACCGGGTTCGCCTTCATCCTGTTCACCAACTACATGATCACCGACCCCGGGACCACTCCCACCAAGGTCCGTGGGCAGATCATCTTCGGCCTCACCGCCGCCGCGGTCTACGGCATCCTGGTGGTCTCCGGGATCTCCTTCGGCCTCTTCTTCGCCCTGGTGATCACCTGCATGATGCGCGGCGTGGTCCTGCTGGTCGCCCGCCACCGCACCGGCGCAGCGGCCACCACCGTCGGCGGGTCGCCGACACCCGTGGGGGCCGGCGGATGAACACCGAGCCGATCGCGGTCGTCGGGATCGCCTGCCGGTACCCGGACGCGACCGGCCCCGACGAACTGTGGCAGACCGTCCTGGGCCGCCGCCGGGGCTTCCGGCTCCTGCCGGAACAGCGCCTCGGCGTCGGCTACCGGGGCGACCGGGACGACCCGGACGTCACCTACGTGACGCACGCCGGCCTGCTGCGGGACTGGACCTTCGACCGGGAACGCTTCGGCATCCCCGGCCCGCTGTACCGCTCCGCCGACCACAGCCACTGGCTCGCCCTGGCCACCGCCGCCGACGTGCTCGCCGACGCCGGCCTGCACGCCGACGACCTGGACCGCGACGGGGTGGACCGGGACCGGGTCGGGGTGGTCATCGGCAACTCGCTGACCGGTGAGTTCAGCCGGTCCTGGACGGTCCGCGCCCGGCTGCCGTTCCTGCGCAGCGCCGCCGCCCTGGCCATGGACCGGGCCGGGGTGGACGACGACCGGGCCGCCCTGGCCCTGGCCGAACTGGAGCACCTGGTCCGGTCCACCTTCGCCGAACCGAACGACGAGACCCTCGCCGGGTCGCTGTCCAACACCATCGCCGGCCGGATCTGCAACCACTTCGACTTCCACGGCACCGGCTACACCGTCGACGGTGCCTGCTCGTCGAGCCTGCTGGCGGTGATGACCGCCTGCCGGGCCCTGCGCGACGGCGAACTCGACCTGGCCATCGCCGGTGGCGTGGACCTGAGCCTCGACCCGCTGGAACTGGTCGGGTTCGCCCGGGTCGGCGCGCTCGCCGTGGACGAGATGCGGGTGTACGACGCCGACCCGACCGGCTTCCTGCCCGGCGAGGGCTGCGGGATGGTCGCGTTGATGCGCGCCGAGCAGGCCGACCGGCTGGGACTGCGCAGCTACGCCCGGATCGTCGGCTGGGGCACCTCCTCCGACGGCTCCGGCGGGCTGACCCGTCCGGCCGCGCACGGCCAGGTCAAGGCGCTGCGCCGGGCGTACGCGATGGCCGGCCTCGACCCGACCACGGTCGGCCTGGTGGAGGGACACGGCACCGGGACCGCGGTCGGCGACCGGGTGGAACTGGAGACCCTCCGGGAGGTCCTGACCGGACCGGGTCGCGCCACCCCGGCCGCCCTGGGCAGCATCAAGGCCAACATCGGCCACACCAAGGCCGCCGCCGGGGTGGCCGGACTGATCAAGGCGGCCCTCGCCGTGCACCACCGGGTCCTGCCGCCGACCACCGGCTGCGACAGCCCGCACGGGCTGCTGCGCGACGGCGGCAGCCCGGTGCAGGTGCTCGCCGAACCCCGCGAGTGGACCGGGCCGGACACCGTCGCCGCCGTGTCGTCGATGGGCTTCGGCGGCATCAACTCGCACGTCGTCCTCGCCGGGGCGGACCCGGGCCGCCCGGTGGCCCCGGCCGCGACCCTCGCCCGGCTCGCCGCCCCGCTGCCCGACCACGACATCGTGCTGCTCGGCGCGGCCGACCGGGCGGAACTGGACCAGCGGCTCGCCGCCCTCGCCGAACAGGCCGCCCGGCTGAGCCGGGCCGAACTGCACGACCTCGCCGTCACCTGTCACACGCTGGCCGGCGACGACGCCTACCGGGCCGCTCTGATCGCGGCCCGGCCCACCCAGCTCGCCGAGGCGGCCGGGCGGGCCCGGGACCTGCTGGCCGACCTCGCCGGCCCGCTCGCGCTCGACGAGCGGGCCGGCGCGGTCGTCGCCCACGGCCCGGCGGCCCGGGTGGGACTGCTCTTCCCCGGGCAGGCCGCCCCGGTCCGCGCCGACCTGCCCGACTGGGCCCGCCGGCTCGACGTGCCGGCGTTCCCCGACGGGCTGGTGGTCCGCGACGGCGAGGTCGCCACCGAACAGGCCCAACCGGCGGTGGTCCGGTCCAGCCTGGCCGGGGTGGCCTGGCTCGACGCGCTCGGCTGCCGGCCGGTTGCCGCCACCGGACACAGCCTCGGCGAGATCAGCGCCCTGGTCTGGGCCGGCGCGCTCTCCGCCGCCGACGGACTGGCCCTGGCCGCCGCCCGGGGCCGGCTGATGGCCGAACACGGCCTGCCCGGCAGCACGATGGCCAGCCTGGCCACCGACGTCGGCCAGACCCGGCAGCTCATCGGTGACGCGGCGGTGGTGGTCGCCGGTCGTAACGGACTGCGACAGACCACCATCGCCGGGCACGTCGACGAGGTCCGCGCCGTGCTGGCCCGGGCCGCCGCCGACGGGGTAGCCGGTCGCCAGCTTCCGGTCTCGCACGGCTTCCACAGCCCGGCGATGGACCCGGTCGGCGAGCCGCTACGGGCCGCACTGCGGGAGCTGACCTGGCGCGAGCCGGTCCGGTCGGTCGTCTCGACCACCACCGGAGCACCGCTGCCGGCCGGCACGGACCTGGCCGACCTGCTGGTCGACCAGCTCACCCGGCCGGTGGAGTTCCTCGCCGCGGTGACCCACCTGGCCGCCGGGTGTGACCTGCTGGTGGAGGTGGGGCCGGGCACCATCCTCGCCGGTCTGGCCGCCGACTGCGGGGTCACCCTGCCCACGGTGAGCCTCGACTGCGGTGGCCCGCAGCGCCGGCACGCCTGGGTCACCGCCGTGCTCGCCGCCACCGGTGCGGGCGATCCGGCGCCGTTCTTCGCCGGGCGACCGGCCCGGTCGATGCTTCCCGGCCAGCCGGTCGCGTTGCTGGAGAACCAGTGCGAGACCCTGCCCTCGGTGGCGCTGCCGGCCGGCGACCGGCTGTGCTCCGCCCGGGAGTCGGCACTCGCACCCGTCGCCGGTACGGACAGCCCCGCCGGGGTGGCCGCCGGCAGCGACCCGCTGGGCGCCCTGCGCCGGCACCTGTCCCGGGTACTGGAGCTGCCGCTCGACGGCATCCGACCGGACGCCAGCCTCCTCGGCGACCTGCACCTGAACTCGTTGCAGGTGGTGCAGACCTTCGCCGAACTGGCCGGCTCGCTCGGCAAGGTACCCGGCCAGCCGCCGGCCGAACTGGCCGGCGCCACCGTCGGCCGGGCCGCCGAACTGCTCGCCGACCTGCCCGACGCCGCCGGGGAGAGCGACACCGTGGAAGGGGTACGCCCCGACGTGCGGGTGTTCGCGCACAGCTGGGTGCCGTACCGGCCCGGACCGGCCCGGACCCCGGTGAGCTGGCAGGTGCACGCCCCGGACGGGCACTGGCTGCCGGACGTGGCCGCCGAGGCGCCGGCCAACGGGCCGAGGATCCGGCACGGCCTGGCGGTCGTCCTACCCGACGTCGCCGCCGACACCACCGCCCCGCCCGGCGACACCGCCACCCGGATCGCCGGCCTGATGGCCCTGATCGGCGCCGAACAGCCCGACCGGCTGCTGGTGGTCCACCACGACCACCCGGCCGCCGCCGCGCTGGCCCGCAGCGCCGTGGCCGAGATCCCCGGCTGCGCCGCCACCGTCGTCGACGTGCCGCCCGGACAGCGGTTGACCGACCTCGGGGTGGCCGACCACCGGGGCTACCTGGAACTGCGGATGGACCCGCAGGGCGGGATCCTGCGCTCGCAGACCATGGTGCGACCGGTGGCCGGCGCGGAACCGCTGCCCCTGTCCGCCGGGGACGTCGTCCTGGTCACCGGCGGGGTCACCGGCATCACCGCCTCCTCGGCGGCGGTACTGGCCGAGGAGGCCGGCGCCGTGCTGGTGGTGTTCGGCCGCAGCAGCGCCGACGACCCCCGGGTCCGCGCCGGGCTGGCCCAGCTCGCCGAGCGGGTACCCGCGCACTACGTCAGCTGCGACGTCACCGACCCGCAGGCGGTACCGGCCGCACTGGCCGCCGCCGCGGTGCACGGCCCGGTGGCCGCCCTGGTGCACGGCGCGGGTGTGAACGAACCCCGCCGAATGTCCGACGTGGACGGTGACGGTCTGCGCCGTACCCTGGCACCCAAGGTGGACGGGCTGCGTCACCTGCTCGACGCCGCCGGCGACCGGTTGAAGCTGGTCCTGGCCTACGGCTCCATCATCGGCCGCTGCGGTCTGGCCGGGCAGCCGGAGTACTGCC
This sequence comes from Micromonospora echinofusca, assembly GCF_017614955.1. Taxonomy (GTDB): domain Bacteria; phylum Actinomycetota; class Actinomycetes; order Mycobacteriales; family Micromonosporaceae; genus Micromonospora; species Micromonospora echinofusca_A. The sequence continues at coordinate 20,832 of NZ_WVUH01000043.1, read as the reverse complement.
TGGCCAACGACTGGATGCGGATCGAGGTGGAGCGCTGGGCACAGCGGCACCCGGGGTGCCGGGCGCACGTACTGGAGTGGTCGGTCTGGGCCGACCGGGGCATGGGCGTCCGGCTCGGCGCCCTCGACGGGCTCCGCCGTCAGGGGGTCACCCCGATCGACCCGGAGCGTGGCGAGGCGGTGCTGCGGGACCTGCTCGCCGATCCGGGTACCCCGGTCACCGTCCTGGTGACCAGCCGGTTCCCGGCCACCCCGGCGCTGGCCACGCCCACCGTCGCGCCCACCGGCACGCTGCGGTTCGCCGAGGAGCGGCACGACCTGCTGCCCTCGGTGGAGGTGGTGCTGGAGAGCAGCCTCACCGTCGGCTCCGACCCGTACCTGGCCGACCACCGGCTGGACGGCACCGCCGTGTTCCCGGCCGTACTCGGCATGGAGGCGATGGCCCAGGCCACTGCCACCCTGCGGGGCACCCGGGAGGTCTGGTCGCTGCGGGACGCCGCGTTCACCGCGCCGATCACCGTGCCGGAGCGGGCGGCCCGGACCCTGCGCACCGCCGCCCTCGGCGCCGCGCACGACCCGGACGAGGTCGAGGTGGTGCTCCGCGACGACAGCGATGGTTTCGCCGGTACCCGGTTCCGGGCCACCGTCGCCCCGGCCGGCGAACCTCCGGCCCCGGTGGGGGCGCGTACCCCGGTCAGCGCCCTGGACCGGCCGCACGCGTTCTACGGTCCGGTGCTCTTCCACGAGGGCCGGTTCCAGCGGTTGACCAGCTACGAGTGGCTGTCGGCGTTCGCCGTGCGGGCCTGGGTCGACGCCGACCCGGCAGCCCGGTGGTTCTCCGAGTTCCACGGTCAGGAACTGCTGCTCGGTGATCCGGGGGTGCTGGACGCCAGCATCCACGTCCTGCTGGCCTGCGTACCGCACCGCCGGGCGCTGCCGGTCGCGGTCGAGCGGTTCACCGCCTGGCGTCCGGTGGACGGGCCGGTCCTGGTCAGCGCGACCGAACGGTCGCACACCGCCGACGAGTACGTCTTCGACGTGGACCTGCACGACCCGGACGGCCGGCCGGTGGCCACCTGGACCGGTCTGCACCTGCGGGCGGTCGGCCCGCACCGCAACGATCCGCTGCCGTTCGCGGCGATGGGCCCGTCGCTGGCCCGGCGGCTCATCGAGTGCGAGGTGGCCGACGACATCGACATCTGGTCGTTGCCGGGGGCCACGGCCACCCCGGCCCGGACGGTGCCGGGCTGGTCGGGGCCGGTGGCCACGTACCGGACCGGCTGGGGGGTGATCGGCGCCCGGGCGCCCCGACCGGTCGCGTTCGACTGGCGGTTGTCCGGCCCGTCCATGGGGGAGACCGATCCGGCACCGGACCGGCTCGCGCTGGACATCGCGGACAAGACCGGCGAGCCGGTCGAGGTGGCGGTGCTGCGGGTGCAGGTGGCCGAGGCCGCGTTGCGCCGGCTGCCGAAACGACCCGCGACCCAGCCGCTGCGCCTGGACCAGGTCGTCGAACCGGGACTGGTCGTGGTGCGCAGCAACGGTACCCAGGTGCTCGTCGCCCGGGTCGCGGTGGCCGGCGGACCGGCCCCGGTGACGGTGGCCGTGGCGATCGATGGAGGGCAGCGATGACCACACCCGTGTACCACTACCGTCATCTGGTCACGTTCGACGAGACCAACCTGGTGGGCAACGTGTACTTCGCCCACTACCTGCACTGGCAGGGACACTGCCGGGAACGGTTCCTGCTCGACCACGCGCCGGGCGTGCTCAAGGCCGTGCAGTCGGGAGAACTGGCCCTGGTCACCGTCTCCTGCGCGATGGACTACTACGCCGAGTCGTTCGGGCTCGATGTCATCGACGTCGGCATGACGTTGCGTGGCAAGGGCGCCAACCGGGTCGAGATGGATTTCCAGTTCTGCCGGGACGACGTCACCGTGGCCATCGGCCGGCAGACCGTGGCGTGTATGCGGCGGGACGGGGACCGGACCGTACCGGTGTCCGTACCGGAGGAACTGGCGCGGGCGGTGGAGATGTTCGCGCCATGACCGGCCGGCCGGTCGCCGCCATTTCCTATAGCGACCGGCCGGCCGCCGGACCCGACTGTCGACGGTGGCGCAGGTGACGTCACCTGCGCCATCCCGTCGGCGTCGTCGGTCCGTATCGTGTGGACAATTTGATAGCAGCCGGTGATCTGCACCTCGCAGGGCGTTTCCCGACCGCCACCACCTGTGGTTAACTGGCTATACCTTTTGCCACCGCAAGCGGTGCGGCCCGGATCCGTCGGATCGGGGCCTTTCGCTGTCTAGAGCGAGGAGGGCAGGTGTCGCACCCTTGCCGGCGGGGCCATCCGTACATCTGACCAACCAGGCGCCAGTGTCGGCGACGGGTTGACGCGACCGAGAAGAACGCTCGGACACCAACCGGAGGATCACTCGATGAGCACCGAGACCAACAAGTCGGCCGAGAGCGCGGGGCTGCCGTCGCCCGGCGCCGACGGCACAGCCGCAGCGGCACCACCGGGGGCGGGACGCGCCCTGCTGGCGGTACTCTGCCTCGCGCAGTTCATGCTGATCCTCGACGTCGCCGTGGTGGCCGTGGCCATGCCGACCATCCAGCTCGACCTGGGTATCGGCGCCGCCGACATCATGTGGGTCGGCACGGCGTACGCGCTGACCTTCGGCGGTTTCCTGGTCACCGCCGGACGCTTCGCCGACCTGTTCGGCGCCCGCCGGATGCTGCTGGTCGGTCTGGTGGTGTTCGCCCTCGGCTCGCTCGGCTGCGGCGTGGCCGACAGCGGGCTGGTGCTCTTCCTCTCCCGGGGTGTGCAGGGCCTCGGCGCGGCGATGGTCTCGCCGGCCGCGCTGGCCATGGTGATGGTGAGCTTCGGCGAGGGCGCCGGCAAGGCGAAGGCCCTGGCCGCCTGGGGTGCGGTCTCCTCCGGCAGCGCGGTCGTCGGCCAGCTCCTCGGCGGTATCCTCACCGAGCTGGCGAGCTGGCGCCTGATCTTCCTGATCAACCTGCCCTTCGCGCTGCTGGTCATCGTGGCGGTGCTGCGGCAGGTCAGCGACCAGCGCGAGCGGCAGAGCGGCAAGACCGACCTGGTCGGCGCGAGCCTCCTCACCGCCGGCATGGTGCTGCTGGTCACCGCCGCCTCGCAGGCCGGCAACGGCGGCTTCCGGCCCGTGGTCCTGCTGACCGGCCTGGCCGGCCTGGTGCTGCTGGCGGTCTTCTGGTTTGTCGAGCGTCGGGTCAGCCAGCCGATGGTGCCGCTGGGCCTGTTCCGCAACCGGCACGTCAGCCTGGGCAACGTCATCTGCTTCGCCTCGGCCGGCGCCACCATGGCCGTGGTCTTCTTCGCGGCCCTGGTGATGCAGCAGGTTCTCGGTGCCTCGTCGCTCCAGGCGGGCCTTACCTTCGCCCCGGTCTCGGCGCTGATCACCGTGGCGGCACTGAAGTCCGGTGCCGCGGTGGCCAAGTTCGGGGTGAAGAACGTGCTGCTGATCGCCGCCGCGTGCAGTGCGGTCGGCATCGTGCTGCTCTCCATGACCCCGGCCGACGGCAACTACCTGCTGCACATCGTGCCGGGCCTGGTGATCTTCGGCATCGGCGGTGGTCTCGGCTTCGCGCCGGCCATGTTCGTGGCGACCACCGGGGTCCCCCCGACCGAGCAGGGTCTGGCCTCCGGCCTGCTCTCGACCTCCCAGCAGATCGGTGGCGTCCTCTCCCTCGCCCTGCTCAACGTGGTCGTGGTGCGGGTGGCGGCCGGCGGCGTGGACGGCTCGGCCGAGGCGCTGATGTCCGGCTACCGGGCCGGTTTCCTCACCGCCCTGATCCTGCCGGTGCTGGTCGCGGTCTGTGTCCTGGCCCTGCCGAAGGGGGCGATCGCGCCGCCGCCCATGATGATGATGGGCCCGCCGCCCAAGGAGGACTGACCCTCCCGGGTGGACGACGCCGGTGGGCCGTACCCGTCACGGGTGCGGCCCACCGTCATGTCCGGGCGCCGACGACCGGGAGAGGATGGGTTGATGACCGGAATCTGTACCGCGCACACGGCTGATCTGGACGCCGCGACCCGGACCGCGATCCGGGCACTGCTGACCACGGCCTTCGACGGCGACTTCTCCGACGAGGACTGGGAGCACTCCCTGGGCGGGGTACACGCGCTGGTCCTGGAGGGCGACGAGCTGGTCGGGCACGGCGCGGTGGTGCAACGGCGGTTGCTGTACCGGGGACGGGCGCTGCGCGCCGGCTACGTCGAGGGCGTCGCGGTCCGGGCCGACCGGCGCGGGCGCGGGTACGGGGCCGCGGTGCTGACGGAACTGGAGCGGGTGGTCGCGGGCGGCTACGACCTCGGGGCGCTGAGCAGCAGCGAGGAGGCCCTCGGGTTCTACGCGGCCCGGGGTTGGCTGCGCTGGACCGGGCCGACCTCGGTGCTCGGCCCGGAGGGTGTCCGCCGCACCGCCGACGACGACGGCGGCGTCTTCGTCCTGCCCGGTGCGGTACCGCTGGAGGTGTCCGAGCCGCTGGTCTGCGACTGGCGCGACGGCGACGTCTGGTGAGCCCGGCCGGGGCCGGCGCGGCCCCTCAGGTGAAGACGTGCGGCGCCGGCTCCTCCTCCTCGGTGACCTCGGTGCTCAGCCGCCCGTAGCAGCGGGAGAGGCGGAGCACCGGGTCCAGCAGGGTGCTGTCGACCCGCCCGTCCCGCCACACCTCCGGCTCGACGTGCACGTGGACCACCTCGCCGACGACGAGGTTGCCGTTGCCGACCGGGTGGATCGCGGCCACCCGGCACTCCAGGTGCGCGCGGGCCTCCTGGACCCGGTCCGGCCGGACCCGGACCGACGGCGCCGGGGTCAGCCCCACCTCGCCGAACTCGTCGACCTCGGCGTCGAAGTGGCTGCCGGTGGCGTCGAGCTGTTTGAGCAGGCTCTGGTCGGCGATGTTGATGACGAACTCGCCGGTGGCCCGGATGTTGCGCAGGGTGTCCTTCTCCCCGATGGAGGAGAACGCGACGTGTGGCGGGTGGTCGGCGACCAGACTGAAGTACGAGTACGGGGCCAGGTTCCGGTGTCCGGTCGGCGCCACGGTAGACACCCAGGCGATCGGTCGGGGTACCACCAGCGAGGTGATGAGCTGGTAGACGTCCGGCTTGCGCCAGTCGGCGGGTGCGATCTCCAGCGGCTCGGTGAGCTGGCCTGGGGCGATGGGCGGCTGCGATGACATGCGGACTCCAATCAGCGGTGACCCCGGTCCGCGTCGACGGGCGACGCGGGCCGGGGTCGGTGACTCACCGCGGCATCCGGTTGAGCCACTGGTCGCCGAACTGCATGAGCGGGCAGTACTTGACGGCGCGCAGGTGCCGCATCTCGCGGAGCATGCTGGTGGCGTTCTGCGCGATCTTGCCGGGCTGGACCAGGGAACGGTCGTTGCCGACCAGCACCGCGGCGAGCGTCACGTGCCGTTCCAGGTCGAGCAGGTCGGCTTCGAGGACCTCGTCCCGGGCGGCGGCCAGTTGCGGCCGGGTGACGTACAGGTCGGCGTACGGCTCGGGCAGTACCCGCAGCAGTTCGTCGACGGCGGCCCGGTAGCGACGGTGTTCGAGCTGCATCACCCCGGTGAGGTTGATCCGGACGAACGGGGGTGCCATGGTCGGCCGGATCACCTCCTGGTAGTACCGGGCCGGCAGGGCGCCACTGTGGATCATCCCGGCGGTGAAGCCCCGGATCAGCGTGGCGGCCGTGGTGAGCGCCCGGGTCGCCGCCGCGTCGTCGCCGGCCTCCACCAGCTCGCAGGCCCGCCGCAGCTCGTCGGCGGTGTGCACGTTGACCAGGAAGTAGAAGTGGTGCACCAGGAACCAGCGGTCCAACCAGTCACCGCTCGGTTCGAACCAGCTCTGCTCGGTCACCCGGCCGTTGGCCCGTTCCGCCGGTACGGTGGCCGTCGGGTCGGGCTCGGGGCGCAGCAGCTCCAGCAGCGCCGCCATGCTGGTCAGCTCGGCCAGCACGTCGTTGATCTCCAGCATGGTCAGCCGCAGGTCGGCCAGGGTGCGGAAGGTGTTCACCACCGCCTGGGCGGCCTGCTGCTCCGGGTTGAGCGCGGCGTGCCGGACCCGGAAGTAGTCCGAGTGCACCGGTACCGGGGGTGGAAGCTGCTCCGCCCCCTCCACCGGGGCGACGGCCGCGAGGCGGCGGCCCAGCGTACCGAGACTCTCCACGGCGAACCGGAAGTGCTTGTCGATCGGGGTGCCCCCGCTACGGCCGATCATGTCGATCAGTGCGCCCAGGCTCGCCTCGGCCTGGGCCCACAACTCCCGGACGGACTGGTCGAAGCGGGGCCGTTGCCGGTTGACTGGCTCGGGGATCACCACGAGCGGAACGGCGCTGGACGGCATGACACCCGGATCGCCCGGCATGGCAGCTCCTTCGACGTGGGGGTGGTCGTCAGCTAGCGGACGGCAGCCGGCTCGCCGTGCAGGGCGACCGGGATGGCCGAGTGGCCACGCAGCGTGGCGTTCTCCCACCAGGCCAGCTCGCCGTCGATCCGCAGGTCGGGGAAGCGACGCAGCAGGGCCGGCAGGGCGACCCGGGCCTCGATCCGGGCCACCGCGTTGCCGAGGCAGGAGTGCGCACCCCGCCCGAAGCCCAGGTGCGGGTTGGGGGAGCGGGTCAGCACCAGGTTCTCCGGGTCGTCGAACCGGGCCGGGTCACGGTTGGCGGCGGCGAGCACGATGATCACCATGTCGCCCCGGCGCAGCCGGCGGTCGTCGATGGTGACGTCCTCGGTGCAGACCCGGCTGACCACGTGCACCGGCCCGGAGAACCGGACCAGCTCCTCGACCCCGGCGTCCACGTCGGCGAAGAACTGCGGCAGCAGCTCGGGACGGTTCAGCAGGGTGGTCAGCGCGTTGCCCAGGAACCGGGCCGGTACCTCGAACCCCGCGTGCCAGAACGCGCGCAGCGAGTTGTTGAGGACCGCGTCGGTGTAGTCGACCTTGCTGCGGTTGGTGGCGACGAAACCGGAGATGCCCTCGGTCGGTCCACCGGCCAGCCACCGGCCGACGAAGTCGCTGAAGTGCTGGCGGGCCGCGAGCCCGGCCTCCTCGCTGTTCGGGTCCAGGCCGGCGTCCATGCTGCGGTGCAGCTCGTCGTTGCGCTGCCGCCACTCCTCGTCGGCCTCCGGTGGCGGCATGCCGACCAGCTGGGAGATGGTGCCCAGGGTGAACGGGGTGGCGAAGTCGGTGACGAAGTTGATGCTGTCCCGGCCGGCGATCTCGTCGAGCAGCCGGGCGGCGCGTTCCTCGGCGTTCCGCTCCAGGGTGCCCAGGTCCTGGGAGCGCAGCGCGTCGATGGCGAAGTGCCGCAGCGGCGTCTGGTCCGGCGGGTCGAGGGTCTGCAGGCTCAGCAGCGGACCCGGGGTGGGGATGCCCACCTTACGGAAGTCCGCGGCGAACACGGCCGGGTTCTTCAGTGCCTGGAGGCAGTCGGCGTGCCGGGTCAGCACCCAGGCGCCGAGCTCGGAATGCCAGTGCACCGGATCCTCTTCCCGCAACCGCCGGTAGACGGGGTACGGGTCCCGGATGACCTCGGGGTCGAGCGGATTGAACAGCTCGTCCTGGTTGCTCACTTTCGACCTGCCTGTCTGGCCTGCCGGCCGGATACCTGCCGATGCGGGTGGTCGTGGTCCGGCACGCGAGGCGTGCCGGACCACGACGCTGCTTAGTTTCAGTGCAGGTAACGCATGGCGGGTCCCCCCTTTCGGGTCGGTGGGATCGGAAAGCCAGGGGCATATCGCGACGTTACCTTGCTTCGCCCCTGACGACTGTTGCGAGTAAGTCTGAATTGGGTTGTGCCTGGGCGAGGCATGAGTGGATTCTTCGGCCCCGACGGAAATGGTGTCAAGGTCGGCTGACAGATATTTCGATGTCTTGAAAGCGCTGGCAGGTAGGGGGTTGGTGGTTGACCGGCGGGTTAACGTATCGATCCTTCTAGCCAGCAAGATTTCCGTCAATCCTCGGCTTCTTGCGCGATGCGCTCGTTAGCGTGTAACCCGTGTTGATCCATCCACGTAATTGTGCCGCTGGATCGAGAGAGGGCGGGAAGCAGTGTCGAGTGTTCGCGAACAGGTAGCAGAGCTGTCCGATGAGGAAAAGCGCGCCCTGCTGGCCCAGTTACTCGGCCAGGACGGTGACCGTGAAGGTGAGCGGCTGCTGCCGTCGCAGCGTCGCTACTGGGTGTTGCACCAGGTGTCGCCCCAGGTGCCCACCCACGTGGTCCGGGTCGTCGAGGTACGCGGCGGGCTGGACGTGGACGTATTGAACCGGGCGCTCGACGCACTCGTCGACGCCCACGAGAGCCTGCGGACCAGCTACGTGGCAGTGGAGGGCCGGCCGGTGCGCGGGCTCGCCGAGCCGGGGAGCGTACGCCCCGGTGTCACGGTGCTGGACGTGGCGGACGACGCCGACGAGGTGCACCGGGTACGGGTCCGGGAGGCCGGGCGGGCGTTCGACCTGGAGACCGCGCCGCTGCTGCGGCTGTCGGTGCTCCGGCGCGGACCCGAGCACCACGAGGTGATCTTCACCGCGCACCAGATGCTCGCCGACGAGGCCACCACGGACCTGCTGCTGGGCGAACTGGCCGACATCTACCACGGGCTGGCCACCACCGGTACCGCACCGGCGGTCGCCGAGCCGACGATGTCCCTGGCCGACGTGGTCCGCCACGAGCGCACCTGGCTGGGTACGCCGCAGGCCCGCCGGGAGACCGAGTTCTGGACCAAGCGGCTGGCCGCGGTGCCGACCCTGGAGCTGCCGACCGACCGGCCCCGGCCGGTGGACCGGATGCCGTCGCTCAGCGGTGCCCGGGTGACCCGTCGGCTCGACGCCGACCAGGTCGGCCTGGCCCGGCAGCTCGCCGACGCCCAGGGCACCGGCCTGTCCGAGGTGACCCTCGCCGCGCTGGTCGCGGTGCTCAGCCGGTACACGCTGGAGCAGGACATCACCGTCGGTCTGCCGGTGGACGGCCGGATCGAGTCGGCGTACGCCGGGGTGCTGGCGCCGCTGGAGAACACCGTGGTGGTCCGCGCGGACCTCGGCGGCGAGCCGAGCTTCCGGCAGCTGGTCGACCGGGTGGCCGCCGCCCGCACCGAGGCCGAGCAGCACCAGCGACTGCCGTTCGAGCAGGTCGTGGCGCAGCTCAAGCCGGAGGCCGACTTCAGCCGGTCGCCGCTGCACCAGGTGCGCTTCGTCGACCGCAGTTCGACCTTCGGTACCCGCGAGGTGGGTGGCACGTCCTGGTCGGTGGCCGACGTGGACACCGGCCTGTCGGCGTTCGACCTGACCGTCTACGCCCACGACGGCGGTGACGGGTACGAGCTGGTCGGCGAGTACAACGCCGAACTGTTCAAGCCGGAGACCGTCGAGCGGTTCCTCGGTCACCTGGCCGCGCTGCTGGGCGCGGCGCTGGCCGACCCGGACCGGCGGTGCGCCGACCTGAAGATGCTCTCCGACGCCGAGACCGACCTGGTGCTGCGGCAGTGGAACGACACCGCCGCCGAGCTGCCGGCCAGCCCGATCCTGCACACGCTGATCGCCGAGCAGGCCGAGCGGACCCCGGACGCCTGGGCGGTGATGTCCGGCGGACAGCGGCTCACCTACCGCGAGCTGGACAGCTGGGCCAACAAGCTGGCCAACCACCTGCGCGGCCACGGGGTGGGCCCGGAGGAACTGGTCGCGGTCATGGCGCACCGGCGGGTCAGCACCGTCGTCGGGTTCCTCGCGGTGCTCAAGGCCGGCGGCGGGTACGTGCCGGTCGACCCGGAACAGCCCGGTGACCGGATGCGCGCGGTGATCGCCGACGCCGGTGCCCGGATCGTCATCTCCAGCGAGGCGATCGAGTCGCTGGCCGACGACCCGGCCCTGCTGCGGATCGCCCCGGAGGCCGACGAGGTGCTCGCCGGCAGCGACACCGCCCCCGAGGTGGTCGTCGACCCGGCCAACACCGCGTACGTGATCTACACCTCCGGCTCCACCGGTCGCCCGAAGGGCGTGGTGGTCCCGCACCGGCAGATCGTCAACTCCACCCTGGCGCGCAGCGCGTTCGGGCGGGAGGCGCCGGAGTCCTACGCGATCCCGGTGGCGCTCTCCTTCGACGCCTCCGCCGCGGGTCTGTACTGGACGCTGCTCACCGGTGGCCGGATCGTGCTGCCCAGCGAGGACCAGGTGCGCAACCCCGCGCTGCTGGCCCGGCTGGTGCAGACCGAGCGGATCACGCACATCACCCACATGCCGTCGTACTACCAGCTGCTGCTCGCGGCCGGTGGCCGGCAGCTCATCTCGCTGAAGGACATCTCGGCCGGTGGCGACGTGTTCCCCGCGCAGCTCGCGGTGGACCACTACAAGCTGCTGCCGTGGACGAAGCTCTACAACGACTACGGCCCCACCGAGGTGACCGTCTGGGCCACCGCCCAGCTCTCCGGTGCCGAGGAGGACGGGGCGAGTGTCCCGATCGGCCGGCCGATCCAGAACACCCAGGTCTACCTGCTGGACGCCAACCTCCAGCCGGTACCGGTCGGGGTGCCCGGTGAGATCCACGTGGCCGGTGACGGCCTGGCCCGGGGCTACCTGGGTCAGCCGGGACTGACCGCGGACCGGTTCATCCCGAACCCGTTCGGTGCGCCGGGCGACCGGCTCTACCGGACCGGTGACCTGGCCCGCTACCTGGCCGACGGCCGGCTGGAGTTCCTCGGCCGGGTCGACACCCAGGTCAAGATCCGGGGCTTCCGGATCGAACTGGGTGAGATCGAGAACGCCCTCCAGCAGCACCCCGGCGTGACCAGCGCGGTGGTGGACCTGCGCAAGAGCCTGCCCACCGACGAGGGTTCGCTGGTGGCCTGGGTGATCCCGGCCGAGGGCACGGAGGCCCCGACCACCGCCGAGCTGACCGGTCACCTGCAGAAGCTGCTGCCCGGTTACATGATCCCCAGCGCGATCGTGTCCTGCGCCGAGTTCCCGCTCAACGCGCACGGCAAGGTCGACCGGCGGGCGCTGCCCGAGCCGGAGGTCAAGGCGGTCTCGCTGCCCACCGGCGAGGTTCCCCGCCGGCGCATCGAGAAGGAGATCGCGGACGTCTTCGCCGAGGCCCTGAACGTGGCCCGGGTCGGCCTGCACGACGACTTCTTCTCCTTCGGCGGCAGCTCGTTGCAGCTGTCCCGGGTCGGCGCCCGGCTGTCCAAGGCGTACGGCATGGAACTGCCGCTGCACGCGCTGTTCAGCACCCCCACGGTGGCCGGGGTGGCCGCCCGGGTGGAGCTGTACGAGCGGGAGGGTTTCGAGGGCCTCAAGGCCACCCGGGACGCGGTCGACGACCTGGACCGGGAGGCGGTGCTCGACGAGACCATCACCGGTGAGGGGCTGCCGCAGGCGGACTTCTTCGCGCCGAAGGCGATCTTCCTGACCGGTGCCACCGGCTACTTCGGTGTCTTCCTGCTCGACCAGCTCATCGAGCAGACCGACGCGGACATCTACTGCCTGGTCCGGGCCCGCGACGTCGCGGGCGGTATGGCCCGGTTGAAGAACAGCTGCGCGATGTACGAGGTGCCGTGGGACGACCGGTTCGAGCGCCGGGTCAAGGCGGTCATCGGTGACCTGGGCCGGCCGCTGTTCGGCCTCTCCCCGTCGAACTTCGACGACCTGGCCAAGGTGATCGACACGATCTACCACAACGGCGCGCTGGTGAACTTCTCGCTGCCGTACTCGGCACTGAAGGCCCCCAACGTGGACGGCACGGTCGAGATGCTGCGGCTGGCGTCGCGGTACAAGACCAAGCAGGTGCACTTCGTCTCCACCATCGACGTGTTCATCGCCGGCCACATGAACCGGCCGTTCCTCGAGGTGGACCTGCCGGCGAAGCCCCCGCAGGTGCCGTTCAGCTACCCGCAGAGCAAGTGGGTCAGCGAGAAGATCATCATGAAGGCCCGCGAGCGGGGCCTGCCGGTGACCATCTACCGGCCGTCGATCATGATGGGCCACCCGCGTACCGGTGCCTGCCACGCGCAGAACTACGTGCTCACCGCGCTGCGCGGCTTCCTGGAGTTCGGCATCCTGCCGGACTACCCGGAGTCCATGAACGCCATCACCCTGGACTACGCCAGCGCCGCCATGGTGCACGTGTCCCGGCAGGAGGCGTCGCTGGGCAACATCTACCACCTCTGGAACACCGACGCGATCCCGCACAACGCGCTGTTCCCGTGGATCAAGTCCTACGGGTACCCGTTCGAGGTCGTCGACTTCGACGAGGCGGTGCAGTTGGCCATCAACGCCGGCCCCGACCACCCGGTCTACCCGATGGTCCCGGTCCTGCTGCTCTACACCTCCGGCGACGCCGGCCTGGAGATGAGCATGGAGACCGAGCAGGCCATCGACAACCGGATGGAGTGCATCAACCTGCTCGACGGCATCAAGGGCACCGGCTACGAGCCGGCCCCGCTGGACGAGAAGTACATGCACGACTGCCTGGACTTCCTCGTCCGGCACGGGCACCTCGACCCGCCGAGCGCGTTCCCGCGCAAGCGGTGAGAAGCCCCCGGTGAACCGCCGGCGGCCGGGTCGGCGCCCCGACGCCCCGACCCGGCCGCCCGGCCGCCCCGCGAACCGACATCCATCGAGGAGAAACCGATGAGCAACGAGACCGCCGAGGTCACCCACGCCGTCGTGGTCAACGACGAGGAGCAGTACTCCGTCTGGTGGGCCGACCGGGACCTGCCCGCCGGCTGGCGCAAGGCCGGCTTCGAGGGCACCCGGGCCGACTGCCTGGCCCACATCGAGCAGGTCTGGAGCGACCTGCGCCCGCGTTCCCTCCGGGAGCGGATGGCCACCTCGGCCTGACCCGTCCGCGCCGGCCGGCCCCGGCCGTGGCGCTGCCCGATCCACCCTGCGCGGTGTCCCCATCCGACCACGGAGGCTGTCAATGAACGTCCCCGATCCGGGCGCCGGTCTCTCCCCGGCCAAGGCCAGGCTGCTGCAACGCTGGCGGTCCGGTGCCGCCGACGGCGACGGGCCCGGTGCGGCCGCGCCGACGGAGCGGCCGATCCCGTCGTACGGGACGGGACCCGCGCCGCTGAGCCCGGCCCAGCAACGGCTGTGGTTCCTGGAGCAGTTGCGTCCGGGATCCGCCGCCTTCAACCTCAGCCACTGCGCGGTGCTCGACGGCCGGGTCGACACCGACGCGCTGGCCGGGGCGCTCGACGACCTGGTCGGGCGGCACGACATCCTGCGTACCGTCATCGACGCCACCGGCGGCGAGCCCCGACAGGTGCTGGCCGACGGTGCCCGTCCCCGGCTGGACGTGGTCGACCTGACCGACGTACCGGCCGGGGACGGGCTGGCCACCGCGACCGCCCGCGCCACCGGGGTCACCGACGAGCCGATGAACCTCGGCACCGGCCCGCTGGCCCGGCTGGTGGTCTACCGACTCGCCGACCGGGACGTGCTGCTGGTGGTCGTGCACCACGTCATCGCCGACGGCTGGGCGCTCACCGTCGCGCTGCGCGACCTCGCCACGCTCTACGCGGCCCGGGTCGCCGGGCAGCCGGCCGACCTGGCCCCGCTGCCGATCCGCTTCGCCGACATGGCCGCCTGGCAGGCCGGCGGCGACGACCCGGCGTACGACACCGAGCGGGCGTACTGGCGCGACCGGCTCGCCGACCTGCGCCCGCCGGAACTGCCGGTGGACAAGCCCCGGGCCGCCGAGTTCACCTACGCCGGGGACTGGGCGCCGGTCGAGTTCGGCACCGACCTCGACGCGGCGGTCCGCCGGTTCGCCCGGGAGACCAACACCACGCCGTACGTGGTGCTGCTCGCCGCGCTGAACGTGGTGCTGGCGATGACCACCGGCCAGCGGGACGTCGTGGTCGGTGGTGCGGTCGCCGGCCGGGAACTGGCCCAGACCCACGACCTGATCGGCAACTTCACCAACACCCTGGCCTTCCGTAATGACGTGGACCCCCGGCTCGGCTTCCGGGACCTGCTCGCCGGGGTCCGGGAGACCACCCTGGCCGCCCTGGCCCACCAGAAGCTGCCCTTCGACCGGGTGGTGGAGGAGCTGAAACTGCCGCGCAGCGCCGCGCACGCCGGACCGCTGCCGGTGCTGTTCGTCCTCCAGCCGGGCGCCCCGGCCGCCGACTTCGCCGGGCTGCCCGCCACGCCGGTGCAGCTCGGCTGGCGTACCGCCCGGGCCGACCTGGAGCTGCACCTGCGCGACCAGCCGCACCTGCACGGCGGTCTGGTCTTCCGCAGCGACCTGTTCGACCCGCGTACCGCCCGACGGCTCGCCGAGCGGTTCGTGGTGGCCACCCGGATGCTGCTGATGCTGCCGGACGAGCCGCTGGGCCGGCTCTGGCCGCTGCCGGACGCCGAGACCCGGCAACTGGCCGAACTGGCCGCCGGCCCGCAGCGGGACCTGCCGCCGGTGACCGTGGTGGACCTGGTGGACCGGCAGATCGCCGGCCGCCCGCACGCCGTCGCGGTGACCGCCCCCGGCGTCCGGCTCAGCTACGCCGAACTGGACACCCGGGCGCGGGCGCTGGCCGGCCGGCTGACCCGGGCCGGGCTGCGCCCCGAGGAGCCCGTCGCGGTGCTGCTGCCGCGCAGCCCGGAACTGGTGGTGGCGGCCCTCGCGGTGCTCCGCGCCGGTGGCTGCTACCTGCCGCTGGACCCGGCGCACAGCGAACGGCGCAACGCCGGCACGCTCCAGCGCTCCGGGGCGCGGCTGCTGCTCACCGCCGACAAGAACCTCACCGGCCGGCTCGCCGAACTCGGTGCCGCACCGGAGCAGGTGCTGCTCACCGACGACTGGGGTACCGACGTACCGGACGGCGCCGCCGCACCGGTCATCGACCCGGACGCGCTCGCCTACCAGATCTACACCTCCGGCTCGACCGGTACCCCGAAGGGCGTGCTGGTCAGCCACCGGTCGGCGGTGAACTACCTGCTCTCCCTGGTCGAGGAGCACGACTTCGACTCCTCGGTGGTGCTCGGCGCGATCGCCTCCCCGGCGTTCGACGCCTCGGTGGCGGAGCTGTTCGGCCCGCTGTCGGTCGGCGGCACCGTGCACCTGGTCGACGGCGACGACATCGCCGACGGCAACCGGTTCGCCGCCGCGCTGACCGCCGGTGGGGCCACCGTCATCTCCGGTACCGCCACCGCCTGGCAGCTGCTGCGCCGCGCCGACCAGCCGGTACGGATCAACGCGCTGGTCGGTGGCGAACGGGTCGGCGACGACCTGGCCGCGTACCTGGTGGACACCCAGCTCGGCGCGTGGACCCAGTACGGCCCGACCGAGACCACCGTCTGGGCCACGGTCACCCGGTTGGTGGCGGACGAGGCGGTCCCGCTGGGCCACCCGATCCGCAACACCCGCTGCTACCTGGTCGACGACGAGCTGCGCCCGGTGCCGTTCGGCGCGGTCGGTGAACTGTGCATCGCCGGTGCCGGCCTGGCCCGGGGCTACGCCGGGTCGCCCGCGCTGACCGCCGAGCGGTTCGTCCCCGACCCGTTCGCCGAGGCGCCCGGGGAGCGGATGTACCGCACGGGTGACTTCGCCCGGTACCGCCCGGACGGGGCGTTGCAGTTCGTCGGCCGCCGCGACGACCAGGTGAAGGTGCGCGGCTACCGGATCGAACTGGGTGAGGTGACCGCCGCCGCGGAGAGCCACATCATGATCGCCGAGGCGGCCGTGGCGGTCCGTCCCGACCCGGACGGCGTCGAGGACCAGCTCCTGGTGGCGTACCTGGTGCCCCGGGAACCGGCGATCGACCCGGAGACGCACCTCATCCCGGACGTGCGGCGCAAGATGCGCGACGTGCTGCCGGCGTACATGGTGCCGGACCGGTTCCTGGTCCTCGACCAGTTGCCCCGCACCGGCACCGGGAAGCTGGACGTCAACGCCCTGCCGACGCCGGGCGGCAACACCCGCAGCACCGAGACCGCGTACGTGGCCCCGCGCACCCCGCTGGAGGCCGAGATCACCGAGATCGTGCGGGACTTCCTCGGCCTGGACACCGTCGGCGTGCACGACGACTTCTTCGAACTCGGTGGGCACTCCATCCGGGCCGCGCAGCTGGTGGTGAAGCTCCAGGAACGGTACGGCGTGGAGCTGGTCATGCAGAAGCTGTTCGGTTCCCCGACCGTGGAGCACCTCGCCAACCTGGTCCAGGCCGGCCTGGACCGGCAACGCCAGTTGACCGACGGGCACGAGGGCATCCGCCGCCTGGTCGGTGAACTTCCTGACGACAAGCTCGACGCGCTGCTGGCGACCCTGCTCGCCGAGCGAGGACAGGCGCCCCGCGCCTCGTGACCCGAGGGAGGTATGTCGATGCAGTTCGGCATGTTCTTTGAACTCCAGCTACCCCGGCCGTGGCGCGACGACAGCGAACAGGAGCTGATCAACAACGCGCTGACCTGGGCCGAACTCGGCGAGAAGGCGGGCATCGACTACGCCTGGGCGCAGGAGCACCACTTCCTGGAGGAGTACTCGCACTCCACCGCCCCGGAGGTGTTCCTGGCCGCGGTCAGCCAACGGACCAAGCGGATGCGGATCGGCCACGGCATCAACCTGACCGCCCCGGCGTACAACCACCCGGCCCGGGTCGCCGAGCGGATCGGCATGCTCGACCTGGTCAGCAACGGCCGGGTCGAGTGGGGGACCGGGGAGTCCAGTTCCCGCCTGGAACTGGAGGGCTTCCGGGTCAACTACATCGAGAAGCGGGCCATGTGGGCCGAGGGGGTACGCGAGGCGGCGAAGATGATGGCCGCCACCCCGTACCCGGGCCACAAGGGCAAGTACTTCTCGATGCCGTCGCGCAACATCGTGCCCAAGCCGGCGCAGCGCCCGCACCCGCCGCTCTGGGTGGCCTGCACCAACCGGGACACCCTGAAGATGGCCGCCCGACTCGGGGTCGGCGCGTTGACCTTCTCCTTCATGGACGCCGGGGAGGCCCGGTTCTGGGTCAACGAGTACTACGAGACGTTCAAGAAGGAGTGCACCCCGATCGGGCAGACCGTCAACCCGAACGTGGCCATGCTCGCCGGGGTGATGGTGCACCCCGACGCCGAGGTGGCCCGGGCCCGGGGCCTGGAGGGGCAGCAGTTCTTCAAGTGGGCGCTGGCGCACTACTACCGGCACGGCGCGCACGTACCGGGCCGCACCGACCTGTGGGCCGAGTTCAAGCGCAGCGAACCCGAGCCGATGGCCGGTCTCGGCGGGGTCAACGACCCGGCCGGCGCCCGGGCGCACTTCGCCGAACTGGAGGAGGCCGGTGTCGACCAGCTCATCCTGCTCCAGCAGGGTGGCCGGTACGAACACGAGCACATCTGCGAGTCGCTGGACCTGCTCGGCACCGACGTGCTGCCCGAGTTCGCCGAGCGGCACGCCGTCCGGCAGGCCCGCAAGGAGGCCGAACTCGCCCCGTACATCGAGAAGGCGATGGCCAACGTCCGGCCGATCGAGGAGTTCGAACCGCCGGTCGTCGAGGCGTACCCGTTGCTGTGGGAGCGTGAGGGGGTCAGCAAGCAGCAGGTCGGCACCCAGCGGGCGCTCGACGCGGCGTCGCTGTGGCGGCTGCACGTCGGCGGTGCCGGCGCGGCCGGGGACCGGCGCGATGGCTGACACCCTGGCCCGGCTGCTGGTCGAGCGGGCCCAGCGGCAGGGCGACGAGCTGGCCTACACCTTCGTCACCGACGGTGAGGAGGAGCAGCGCAGCCTCACCTACGGGCAGCTCGCCGCCGACGCGGCGACCGTCGCCGGGCAGCTCGCCCGGCGGGTCGCCCCCGGCGCCCGGGTGGTGCTGGTCTTCGAGGCCGGGCTGGACTTCCTGGTGGCGTTCTTCGGCTGCCAGCTCGCCGGGGTGGCCGCGGTGCCGGTGTACCCGCCGGCCCCCGGTAAACCCGGCCCGGGCCTGGCCAACCTGGCCCGGGTGGTGGACGACTGCCGGGCCGAGGTGATCCTGACCAGCCCGACCTGCCAGCCGTTCGCCGCCGGGGCCGCCGACCACCCCCGGCTGCGCGACGTGCCGTGGGTGGTCACCCGCCCGGCCGGTACCGGCACCGCCGCGCCCGACCCGGCCGCACCGGTACGCCCCGACTCGCTGGCCCTGCTCCAGTACACCTCCGGCTCCACCGGCACCCCGAAGGGGGTGCTGCTGCGGCACGAGAACCTGCTGGCGAACCTCGACGCGATGGACTGGTTCGTGCACCGGCCCTCGACCGGCACGGTGGTCTCCTGGCTGCCGATGTACCACGACATGGGGCTGATCGGCACCGTGCTCTACCCGCTCTACAAGGGCATGCCCGGCTACCTGATGTCGCCGCTGCACTTCCTGCACCGGCCGCTGCGTTGGCTGAAACTGATCACCCGGGTCGGCGCCACCATCAGCGGCGGCCCGAGCTTCGCCTACCAGCTCTGCGTCCGCCGGGCCGAGGCCGCCGACACCGAGAAACTCGACCTGTCCAGCTGGCAGGTCGCGTTCAACGGTGCCGAGCCGATCAACCCCCGGGTGCTGCGCGCCTTCGAGGCGGCGTACCGGCCGTACGGGCTGCGTCCGGCCACCGTGGTCGGTTGCTACGGCATGGCCGAGGCGTCCCTGCTGATCACCGGCGCGCACCGGCAGGACGAACCGGACCGGGTGCTGCGCGTCGACGCCGACCAGCTCGCCGCCGGGCAGGTCGTCACCGTCGCACCCGACCAGCCGGGCCGGGACCTGGTCAGCTCCGGCCGGCCGGCACCCGGCCACGACGTGCGCATCTGCGACCCGGACACGGGCCGGCAGCTGCCCGAGGGGCAGGTCGGTGAGATCTGGTACCTCGGGCCGAGCCTGAGCAGCGGCTACTGGCGCAAGCCGGAACAGACCGCCGCCGCGTTCGGCGCCACCCCGGACACCGGCGACGGGCCCGGCCCGACCGGTTTCCTGCGCACCGGCGACCTCGGCTTCCTGCGCGCCGGACAGCTCTACGTCACCGGCCGGCACAAGGACCTGCTGATCGTGCGCGGTCGCAACGTGTACCCGCACGACGTGGAGGAGACCGTGCAGGCCGTCGACCCCCGGCTGCGCAGCGGCGGCGGGGCCGCGGTCACCCACGTCGACCCGCTCGGCGAGGGCATCGCAGTGATCCAGGAGGTCACCGCGCGTGACCCGGAGGAGCTGCGCCGGCTGGCCGGGGCGATCCGGGGGGCCGTGCTCACCGTCCACCAGGTACCGCTGGCCGCGGTGCACCTGGTGGCGCCGCGTTCGGTGCTGAAGACCTCCAGCGGCAAGATCCGCCGCTCGGCCACCGCCGCCGCGCTGCGCGCCGGTGAGCTGACCGTGCTCCACCAGCAGATTGATCCGATCGAGGAGGGGGACGACAATGGACCGGCGGGAACCGGCTGAGCCGCTGCGTGACTGGCTGGTCGCCGAGCTGGCCGCCCTCACCGGCCGGCCGGCCGCCGAGATCGACCCGACCCAGACCTTCGCCGGCAACGGCCTGGACTCGGTGAAGGTCGCCCGGCTGGCCGAACGGGTCCAGGAGAAACTGGGCCGACCGGTGGACCCGACCGTCCTGTTCGAACACCCCACGGTGGCGGCGCTGCTGGCTCACCTCGCCGACCCGGCCGGCTCGGCGACCGGCACCCCGTCCCGGACCGTGGACCGGGGCCGGACCGGACGCCCGGGCGGTCCTTCCGCCGACGACCCGGTCGCCGTCGTCGGGCTGGCCTGCCGAATGCCCGGCGCCCCCGACGCGCTGGCCTTCTGGCAGCTGCTGCTGGCCGGTACCGACGCGGTCGGGCCGGTACCCGAGGGCCGCTGGCCGGGCGGGGCGCCCGGGGCGGGCACCGAGGGTGGCTTCCTGCCGGACATCACCGGGTTCGACGCCAGCTTCTTCCGGATCACTGCCGACGAGGCCGACCGGATGGACCCGCAGCAGCGGCTGCTGCTGGAGGTCTGCTGGGAGGCCGTCGAGGACGCCGGGGAACGACCGGTCACCCTGCGCGGCTCCCGGACCGGCGTCTTCGTCGGCATCTCCACCAACGACTACGCCCACCGGCAGCTCGCCGACCCCGACCTGATCAACCGGCACACCGCCACCGGCAACGCCCTCGCGGTGGCCGCCAACCGGCTCTCGTACGTCTTCGACTGGCGCGGACCCAGCCTCGCCGTGGACACCGCCTGCTCGTCGTCGCTGGTGGCGGTGCACCTCGCGGTGCGGGCCCTGCGCGCCGGGGAGTGCGACCGGGCGGTGGCCGGCGGGGTGAACCTGCTCGTCGAACCGGAACTCTCCCTCGGGCTGGGCGAGGCCGGGATGCTCGCCCCGGACGGCCGGTGCAAGCCGTTCGCCGCCACCGCCGACGGCTACGGCCGGGGGGAGGGCTGCGGGGCGCTGGTCCTCAAGCGGCTCTCCGACGCCCGCGCCGCCTCCGACCGGGTGTACGCGGTGATCCGGGGCAGCGCGGTCAACCAGGACGGCGGCTCCAACGGGCTGACCGCCCCGAACCCGGCCGCCCAGCGGGCCGTGCTGCGTGACGCGTACGCCGACGCCGGCCTCGCCCCGCACGCCGCCCGGTACGTCGAGTGCCACGGCACCGGCACCCCGCTCGGCGACCCGATCGAGGCCCGCTCGCTGGCCGAGGCCCGTGCCGACGGCGCCGACCGGTCCGGTGCCGGGACGCAGACCGGTGCCGCTGTCGACGGCGACGCGGCGGCGGGGGAGACCTGCCTGATCGGCTCGGTGAAGAGCAACATCGGTCACCTGGAGTCCGCCGCCGGGGTGGCCGGACTGATCAAGACGGTCCTCGCCCTGCAC
>NZ_WVUH01000439.1 GCF_017614955.1 Micromonospora echinofusca | reverse complement strand
GCCGTCCCCTGCTCGCCGCCACCCTGCGCGCCCTTCCCGCCGGACTGCTGCTCCTCGCCGTCACCCGCACCCTCCCCCGGGGCCGCTGGTGGGGGCGGTCCGCCCTGCTCGGCCTGCTCAACTTCGGCGCTTTCCTGCCACTGCTGTTCCTCTCCGCCTACCGACTGCCGGGCGGCGTCGCCGCCGTCCTCGGCGCAGCCCAGCCACTGCTGGTCGCCGCCCTCACCACGATGCTGCTGCACCAGCCGCAGAACCCCCGCCGGATCGTCGCCGCGCTGGCCGCACCCGTCGGGATCGCCCTGGTCGTCGTACAGCCCGGCGCCGGACTCGATCCGGTCGGCGTGGCCGCCGGCCTCACCGCCAGCGCGTCGATGGCCGGTGGACTGGTCCTCACCCGACTCTGGGGTCGTCCACCCGGCGCCGGGGTACTCGCCCTGACCAGCTGGCAGTTGACCGCCGGAGGGGCACTGCTCGCCCCGCTGGCCCTGGCCGTCGAGGGACCGCCGCCGGCCCTGACCGGTCCGGCCCTCGCCGGGTACGGCTGGCTGGCCCTGGCCGGCACCGCACTCGCGTACGCGCTGTGGTTCCGGGGCGCGGAACGACTCCCGGTCGTCCAGGTGTCCCTGCTCGGCGCGCTCAGCCCGCTGACCGCCGTCCTGCTCGGCTGGCTGGTACTCGGGCAGACCCTGACCGCCCTGCAGACGGCCGGTTTCACGGTGGCCCTCGCCGCCACCGCCGCCGGGCAGCTCCCCGACCGCGCCGGACGTCCCCGGTCGACGACGCGGACAGTCGTGCGGCGGAACAGGAATAATCAGAGCGGACCAGTAGTGGTACACCCGACAGACGGTCAGGGACCCGGGGGCACATGGCGTCGTCCGTCCACCAGCCGGCATCGGCAACTGTCCGGCCCATCGATGTCGACCCGCCTCAGCAGGCGGACGACCTGACCGCCTGGATCGGAGCGATCCTGCGGACCACCCATCCGGTACGCCTCGCAGCCGCCCTGCACCGGGCGGAGGCGACCGCGACGCAACGGTTCGCCGCCGGTACCGTCCGGCGGGCGATGCAGGAGGCGATCGCCGCGGAACTGCACGACGACGCTGACGACACCATCGTCGCCATCGCCACCGGGCCGCACGACGTACCCGGCCCCCGCCTCAGCCCGTCACCCGCCGCAGATCCGTCCCGCCGGTGATCCCGTCGTCCGCCAGCAGCAGGAACGCCCTCGACAGCACCTCGGTGAGCACGGCGTCCTCGAACGGCAGGGGCGGCACCGGTGGCCGCCGGTCGACGGCCACGGGAAGGTACGTGTCGTCCGGATCCGTCCGGACGACCCCTGACCCGAGGTGGATCCGGTACGCCCCCCGGCTGCCGCGTACCCGCAGGAAACGCGGACCGAGTACGACCCGGTCCGCGATCCCGCTCCGGGGCAACAGCCGACTGAGCACGTCCCGCCGGATCTCGGCCGAGGTCGTCAACGGGCCGGTGGTCTCCTCCGCCCAGTAGCTGCGAAACCGGGCCGTACCCCGGTCCCGCCACTGCGGGTCGGTGGCGATCGAGGCGACCTCCACGAACCCCGCCACGTCCCGCATCGCCTCGCTGAACACCAGGGGCGGCACCCCGGTCACCGGTACCGGCTGCCAGACCGTCCCGTCCCGCCGGTCGAACCGGACCCGGTCGGTGACGCAGTACCGGGTGCCGTGGTCGTGCTCGTCCGGGTCCTCGACGAGGGCGTGGAAGAACCGGGCCCGCCAGGCGCCGAACTCGCGTACCGCCTCGCCCTCGAACCCGCCGTCCCACGGCCCCAGGTAGGTGGTCGCCCAGCCCCGGGTACGCATCGTCGCGTTCGCCTGCCGGTACCGGAGGATGTGCCCGGCGAAGCGGTCGGAGTGGAATCGGGTCGCCTTCTCCGCCGGGGTGACCCGGTAGACCTCCCGGAACGCCTGACGGAGCGGCTGGCGCAGGTCCCCCGCCATGGTCCGGTCCCGCCAGGCGCCCACCTCGTCCGCCCCGGCCCGGAGCGGATGCCACAGGCGTACCCGCCCGACCGGCAGCACCGTCCCCTCCCGCGTCAGCAGCGTCCAACCCGACGGCTCCCGGTGGGGCCAGCCGGTCACCCAGCGACCCGGCCCGACCTCGGTCTGCCAGATCAGCCGTCGCCCGAAGCACCCGGTCACCGGCTGGTCCAGGTAGCGGGCCGCCCAGTCCGCCGCCGACCACACCCGGTCCGCGGACAGCAGCGACTCGATCCGTCCCCGTTCGCCGGCCAGGCTCGTCCCGACGTCCCGTACCAGGCTCCGCAGGTCGGCCAGCTCCCCCGGGTGGTCGGCCCGGACCACGGCCGGTACCCCCTTCAGGGCCCGGCCGTCGCGCTCGAAGCGCAGCACCGCGCGGCCCTGCTCGATCCCGACGACCGCTTCGTACCCGCCGACCTTGGTCACCCGCCGGCCCTCGGCGTCCAGCCCGTGGTCGGCCACCGACAGCTCCAGCACCTCCTCGGGCGACCAGCCCCGCGCCGCGCCCAGCCCGGTCAGGGCGGCCCGGATCCGGGTGAGCAGGGCCCGGTTACGGACCGACCCGGACAGTCGGGCGAGCGTGACGACCGGTACCACGCCGGCCCGCCGGCTCAGCGCGAGCACAGCGGCGTTGGCCAGCCTTGGGCAGTGCGGGAAGCCGGGCGCCCCGGCGAACGCGGTCGCCGCGTGTACGGTGACCGCCGCCAGCAGCGGCGTGACCCACTCCTGGTCGGTGTCCGCCACCAGCCAGAGCAGACCACGCAGCAGCGTCTCGGCGTCCGGATGCAGCACGACGGTGTATCCGTCGTCGTGCAGGGGCGCCTCCTCCTGCTCGGTGAAGAGTTCGAGGAGACCCCGGATCGCCGGTACCGCGTCGGGCGCTCCGGCGACCGCCGACCGGCCGGTACGCAGCCAGCGGGCCGTCGGCTCGACCCTGGCCAGGGTCGCGGCATGGGTGAGCACCGTGACCACGCCGGGTCGGCGCAGCCGATCGCCGTACCGTTCCCGGGCGGTGGCCCCGAACCGGTCACCCACGTGCAGCAGCCAGGCCGGCAGGGGATCGGCCACCGTGACGGAGCCGTCGACCACCGGGCGGAGCTGGCGGGCGATCCGCCGTCGCGCCGCCGTGGAGAACGGGGACCGGCCGGTCTCCAGCCAGTCGAGGATCGCCTCGACCTCCGGACGCAACGCGGACAGCTCCGCCGGACCCAGCTCGGCCGCAGCCGCTACCGGCAGCCGGAAGCCCTGCTCCACGTAGGGCGTGACGTGGGTCTCGCCGAACATCCAGAGGACCTCGTCCACGGTCCAGCCCAGCCCGGTACGGCCGGCGATCTCCTCGATCAGCCGGAGCGCCACCCGGTTGTCGTCCTCGTAGCACCGCAGGCACCAGTGGTGCACCCACATGCCGAGGGCCCGGACGCCGGTATCGTCGAGCGAGGCCACCAGCCGGCCGCAGGCCGTCTCCGGGAAACGTCGCTCACCGGCCCGCCGTCGGGCATCACGCTCGATCGCGCCGGCGCCGGCCGGGGCGACCGCCCGCATCCGGTCGTAGAAGCCCTGCACCACGGCCGGGTCGGGACGGTCCCGCCCCGACCACATCAGCCACCCGCCAGGGGTACCGGCCGGACGGGTGCGGCGGCGGATCGGGCCGGGCAGCCCGCCAGCCCCCGCCTGCCGGTCGTCTGCCCGGTGGCGGTCCCGTCCCGCACCGTCACGCTCGCCATCGACGTACCCCTTCTGCCTCCGCTGGCCGGGACCGTACCGACGCGCACCGACACTTTCCGGTGCTGCGGTACCTGGCCGGGCCGGGCGCCGCCGGGAGTCCGCGACACTCCGGGTGTTAAGAAGGGGCCCTTCCTCTACCGAATGCGTTAACCGGGGGCCCTTCCTTACAGCTCGGCACGGCGAGGTCCGATTTCCGCGAGTCGGTGGGCCGGACGGCGAGGCAGGATCGGTGGCGTGGAGTTGGACTTCGAGCGGTGCTACCGGGCAGTGGACAGCCGTGACCAGCGGTTCGACGGCTGGTTCTACACCGGCGTGACGTCGACCGGGATCTACTGCCGGCCGTCCTGCCCGGCGGTCACCCCGAAACGACGCAACGTGCGGTTCTACCCGTCGGCTGCGGCGGCCCAGGGCGCCGGGTTCCGGGCCTGCCGGCGCTGCCGCCCGGACACCGCGCCCGGTTCGCCGGAGTGGGATGTCCGGGCCGACGTGGTCGGGCGGGCGATGCGGCTGATCGCCGACGGTGTGGTGGACCGGGACGGGGTACCGGGTCTGGCGTCCCGGCTCGGGTACACCGAGCGGCACCTGCACCGGATGCTCACCACCGAGTTGGGGGCCGGGCCGCTGGCGCTGGCCCGGGCACAGCGGGCGCAGACCGCCCGTACCCTGATCGAGACGACCGACCTGGGGTTGGCCGAGATCGCGTTCGCTGCCGGGTTCGGCAGTGTCCGGCAGTTCAACGAGACCATCCGGGAGGTGTACGCGGTCCCCCCGTCCGCCCTGCGGACCGCACCGGGACGGACACCGGCCACCGTCGGGGCGGGGACGATCACCCTGCGGCTGGCGTACCGGCCTCCGCTGCACGTCCCGGCCCTGTTGGACTTCCTCACCTGCCGGGCGCTGCCCGGAATCGAGTCGGTCGGTGACGGGACGTACCGCCGGGGGTTGCGGCTGCCGCACGGCCCGGCGGAGGTGGCGTTGACGCCGTCACCCGGGCACGTGACCGCGACGTTGCGGTTGGCGGACGTGCGGGACCTGGCCCCGGCGGTGGCCCGCTGCCGCCGGTTGTTCGATCTGGATGCGGACCCGGTGGCGGTGGACGCGGTGCTCGGCGCGGATCCGGCGCTCGCCACCCTGGTCGCTGCCGAGCCGGGGGTACGCCTGCCGCGTGCCGCCGACGGTTTCGAACTGGCGGTCCGGGCCGTCGTCGGTCAGCAGGTCTCGGTGGCCGGCGCCCGGACCACCCTCGGCCACCTCCTCCCCCCTGCCCCTGTCTCTTATACACAACTGA
>NZ_WVUH01000438.1 GCF_017614955.1 Micromonospora echinofusca | reverse complement strand
GTACCGGATAGGTGGCGGCGTGCGGTGCCGGCGCCGTCCAGCCGTTCGGGTGGGGCGTTGGGGGCTGGTGGCCGACCGGCTGCTGCGGGCCCGGCTGCGGTACGCCCCAACCACCCGGCTGCGGGCCGGGCGGCGGCGTGGCCGCCCTGCCGTGCGGCGTCGTACCCGGCTGCTGCGGGTACGGCGGCACCGGCTGGGTACCCGGAACGGCGGCCTGTCCGGCGGCCACGCCGGGCTCCACGGTCGGCGGTCGGGCGGTACCGGTGGCCCGGGTGGGCTGGTCAGCCGGTGGCCGCTGCGGTGGCTGGGCCCACGGGGAGACGGCGGCGCTGGCCCGACCCGAGGCGGATTCGGCCGGTACCGGGCCACCGCCGTGGAACAGGGGTGGCGGCACCGGGGCGCTGCCGGTGGCCGGCGGGGCATCGGACACGTCGGACGTGTCGTCCGGGTCCACCCGATCCGGTCCGGTGCCGGCGGTCGTGCCGTCCGCAGTGCTGCCCACCGGAGTGCTGCCTGCTGGGCGGTCCGGTGCTCCGGCGACCGGGCTGCGGTCCGGTGCGGCGGTCGTCGTGCTGCCCGTCGGGTGGTCCGGCGCTGCGGTCGTCGGGGTACGGCCCGGTGCGGCGGTCGGCCCGGGTTCCGGGCTTCTGGCCTGCACCGGGACGAAGGGCATGGTCACCGGCTCGTCCAGGGTGAACGGTTGGTGCAGGTCGACCGCCGGTGGTGGCGCTGGCGACACCGGGTCGAGCGGCTCGGGCGGGTGCGGGGTGGCGGCACCCGGTACCCCGGTGGCCGGCGCGCCGGATTCGACCGCCCCGGGCGTACCCTTCGCCGCATCCGTGCCGATCGCCGGCCCGACCAGCGGCCAGGCCCGGGTGGCGTCGTCCACGAAGGGGCCCGGCGCCTTCGGTGGCACCTGGTCCCCGGTGGTGCGGCCCCCGGGCGGGGAAGCGGGCTGTGCAGGACCGGACGCCACGGAAGGCCACGGCGGACCGGGTACCGGCGGCCAGCCCGACGCGTCACCCGGCCAGCCCGAGCCGGACACTCCCGGCGGTGTGGACGTGGGGCGCCCGGTCTCGATCTGCTCCGGCGGCCAGAACGGTTCGACGTCCCGCTTCGGCACCGGCGTCTCCTGGCCTGCCCGCTGGACCCGGTCGGCGTTCTCGTCTGCCACGATTCCTCCCCCTCCTCCTGCGGCGAGGATATGCCCCCCGGACGATGCCAGCCGGCCACTGCGTCGGCCCGGCGCCGGTCAGCCGGTGTGGACTCCCCACGCACCCGGCTCGATCCACCAGGACCGTTTCCGGTTCAGCTTCCCCTCGACCCCGTCGTCGAGGAAGGGAACGTCCTCGTCCCTCGGGGTCACCGAGACCGCCCGCCCGCGCGCCCGGCGGACCTCCACCCGGACCCGCTTCCTACCCAACGGTGCTCGGGCGAACACGGGAACGGCCACGGCCACCTCCACCACACCGTCGCCCGGATCCGGCGCGGTCAGCAGCGGCAGGCCGTCGAGGGTCGCGTACCCGGCGGCGTTGCCCACCGCGCAGGCCAGCAGCGGGTCGTCCCCGGTGGAGAGGACCGAGTCGTCCACCTCGACCCGCCCCCGCCAGGCGAGCGGCCGACCCGCCTCGTCCGCCGCACCCAGCAGCGCGCCGTCCAGGGTGACCGACCCGGCGTCGTTACGCAGCAGGTCGAGACGGCGGACCGGACCGTCGAGTACGGCGTTCGCCACGGCCACCGGATCACGGGGCAGCCCCAGTTGGGCGGCCAGGTCACGGGGAGCCGCACCACGGGCCGGGTCGAGCGGCAGTACCCCGATCGCGGGCAGGTCCGGCACGGTCCGGTTGTCCGGCAGGTCGACCGGGCGGCGACTGGACGGTGGAGCGTACCGGCGGACCAGCCGGCGCAGGACGGCGCGCAACTGACCGTCACTGGCGGTGGCCACCACGAGCCTGGTCTTCGGGTCCGGGTCGGGCCAGGTGAGACCGTCGTCACGGGCGGGGCCGTCGAGCCGGGCGAGTACCGCGTCGATCTCCGCATCCGAACGGGCGGTGACCGTCTCCACCCGGGCACCCCGGGCGGTGAGGGCATCCGCGCAGGTCAGAACCGGCACCCGGGGCGTACCGCAGGTGTCCGGGCCGGCCCCGTCGGCGCGGTCCGCCCGGTCAGCGGAGGTGTGCCCGCTGGCGTCCGCTCCGGTCGCCTGCCCGGGTACGTCCGCTCCGGTCGCATCTCCGGTCCTGTCCCTGGTCGCGTCCGCTCCCGCAGAGGAACCGCAGCACGAGTCACCGCTGCCACAGCCGGAGCCGGCCCCCCGCTCCGAGGCGAGAGTGAGCAGCACCACGTCGTACACCGGAAGGGGCCTCCTGCCTCGTTGCCCACGGCCCGCGCGGGCCGTGCCGTCCCTACTTGTTAGCCTGACTTCTCGGGCTCGCCATGCGTCGCCACCTGGCACCCGGGCCCCCGTGGAGGCGGGTAAGAGATGCCAGCGATCGTGCTCATCGGCGCACAGTGGGGCGACGAGGGCAAGGGCAAGGTTACCGACCTGCTGGGTGAGCGGGTCGACTACGTCGTCCGGTACTCCGGCGGCAACAACGCCGGGCACACGGTGATCACTCCGGACGGGCAGAAGTACGCCCTGCACCTGATGCCGTCCGGCGCGCTCTCACCCAACGCCATGATCATCATCGGTAACGGTGTGGTGGTCGACCCGAAGGTGCTGCTCGCCGAGATCGACGGGCTCGCCGAGCGCGGCGTCGACGTCTCCCGGCTGCGCATCTCCGGTGACGCACACCTGATCATGCCGCACCACCGGGCCCTGGACCGGGTCGTCGAGCGGTACCTCGGTTCGTCCCGGATCGGCACCACCGGTCGCGGTATCGGCCCGGCCTACGGCGACAAGGTCGCCCGGATGGGCATCCGGCTCCAGGACCTGCTCGACCCGGGCATCCTGCGCAAGAAGCTGGAACTGGCGCTGCGGGAGAAGAACCAGGTCCTGTTCAAGGTCTACAACCGCAAGGCGCTCGACGTGGACGCGGTGATCGAGGAGTACCTCGGGTACGCGGAGCGGCTGCGGCCGTACATCGCGGAGACCCGGGTGATGCTCTGGGATGCGCTCGACCGTGGCGAGACCGTGCTGCTGGAGGGTGCCCAGGCGACCATGCTCGACATGGACCACGGCACCTACCCCTTCGTCACCTCGTCGAACCCGACCGCAGGCGGGGCGTGCGTGGGCGCGGGTATCCCGCCGACCGCGATCAACCAGGTGATCGCGGTCAGCAAGGCGTACACCACCCGGGTCGGCTCCGGCCCGTTCCCGACCGAACTCTTCGACGACAACGGTCAGCACCTGCGCAAGGTCGGCCACGAGTACGGCACCACGACCGGCCGGGAACGCCGGTGCGGCTGGTTCGACGCCGTCGTCGCCCGGTACGCCTGCCGCCTCAACGGGGTCACCGACCTGGTCATCACCAAGCTGGACGTGCTCACCGGCATGCCGAAGGTGCCGATCTGCGTCGGGTACGAGATCAACGGCGAGCGGTTCGACGACATGCCGATGACGCAGACCGACTTCCACCACGCCACGCCGATCTACGAGGAGATGGACGGCTGGTGGGAGGACATCACGAAGGCGCGTACCGAAGCGGAGCTGCCGGAGAACGCCCGCCGGTACATCGCCCGGATCGAGGAGCTGTGCGGCACCCGGGTCAGCATCGTCGGTGTCGGCCCGGGCCGTGAGGAGAACGTGGTCCGCCACCCCCTCCTCCCCTGAGCCCTGCCTGCTTTGTGCGTGGTGGTCCCCTCGCGTGGTGGCCTCCGCGCGTCCTGGTCTCCGCGCGTTGATCATGAAGTTGTTGTCACTCTCCTCGGCGTGTCGTGACAACAACTTCATGATCAACCGTCGGGGCGGGGGAGTTGTCCACAGGCTGCCCGTTGCGGACGGGTGGGAGTTGTCCACAGGGGCTTGTATGATCCCCGGCTCTCGGACCAAATCATCGGCATGGATGCCATGTCGATTCTCCGGCGGATCGCTGCCGACCAGGACGGCACAGTCACGCTGAGTCAGGCCCGGGCGGCCGGTCTCACCGCGCACGAGGTGCATCGGCTGTGCCGCTCGGGCCGCTGGCGCCAGCTGGCGAGGGCGGGATACCTGGTGGACGCCGATCTGCACGACGACATTCCGAGACGGGCCCGGATCCGGGCGGCCGTCGGGTCGTACGGCCGGGGTGCGGTGGCAGTGCTCGACACGGCTGCGGAACTGCACCAGATCGCCGGCCTGCCCACGACCGGGTTGATCCACCTCTCCGTGCCCGGTCCGGCCGCGCGACCATCTCGGGCGGCTCATCCCGAGGTGGTGGTCCACCAGATGGTCATCGATCCGGGTCAGATGTGTCAGGTCGGTGGGATTCCCGTCACCGGCGTGCTTCGTACCGTGGCTGACCTGGTACTCCGGCAGGACCGCTACCACTCCGTCGCGCTGCTCGACTCGGCACTGAACCGGGAGCTTCTCGTCCCGGACGACCTGGCACTGGTGCCGGCCCTGATCAGGGGACGACGGGGTGCGGTGGCGGCCCGGAAGTTCCTCGGCGAGGCGGACGGACGGGCGCAGTCTCCGCTGGAAACCCGTACCCGGCTGCGTTGCGTCGATGGTCGGGTACCTCCGGACGAGCTCCAACTGCCGGTTCGTGACCGTGACGGTCACCTGCTCGGTCTCGGTGATCTGGGTTGGTGGGCGCCGATGGTCATCGCCGAGGCGGACGGCAGGGCGGCGCACGACTCGCCGGACGCGGTCTTCGCCGATCGTCGCCGGCAGAACCGCCTGGTCAACGCCGGCTGGACGGTGCTCCGCTTCACCTGGGCCGACACACTGCGGCCGGACTACATTCCGTACACGGTCCGGCAGGCCATTGCCGCCGCCCGTGTTCGCTGACCGTCGGAACGCGTTGATCATGAAGTTGTTGTCGCGACACGCCGAGGAGAATGACAACAACTTCATGATCGACGCGGCGGGGCGGCGACGCGGCGGGGCGGCGTGACGTGGCGAGGCG
>NZ_WVUH01000437.1 GCF_017614955.1 Micromonospora echinofusca | reverse complement strand
GGGCGACCACCGCGTCGTCCCCGGAGCCCGGCGCGGCCACCACGGTCACCCCCGGCACCCCGGGCACGTGCCGGGCGGCCCCCTCCAGCACCAGGACCACCTCGACCGGCGGCGGCAGGTCCGGCCGGCCCGTCCCGGCCAGCGGTAGCAGCCGGTCCCGCAGCCGGGCCGCCGCCCCCGCGCGGTCCCGCCACCAGCCGTCCGGCCGGGATCCGACCACGTTCGCCCCGTCCACCACCACCATCGTCATGCCCGTCATCCCACCACCCTGCCACCCGGGCACGTTTGTCTCCCCGACCGCCGGGTAGCCCACGCCGACTGCCGCGCGGATGGGGGGACACACACCATGACGCAGGGACCCGAGGACTTCGGCTCCGACCCCTGGGACGAGTTCCTGGCCCGGTACTTCGGCCGGGGCGAGGGACGCCGGCCGCACCGCGTGGACATCACCCGTCTGATGACCGCCGACGCCCGCGAGATGCTCGCCGACGCGGCCCGGCGGGCGGCCCAGAAGCGCAGCAACGACCTGGACACCGACCACCTGCTGTGGGCGGCGCTGCAACGCGAACCGCTGCGCGACCTGGTCTCCCGGGCCGGCGCCGACCCGAACGCGCTGGTCAACGCCCTCGGCGGGCGCGGCGACGGTGCCCCCCGGGGGGAGGTACCGCCGAACCTGTCGCTCACCCCGGCGGCGAAGCGGGCCCTGCTCGACGCCCACCAGCTCTCCCGGGCGATGGGCGCGAACTACATCGGCCCGGAGCACATCCTGATGGCGCTGCCGCTCAACCCCGAGTCGCCGGCCGGTCGGATGCTCGCCGCCGGGCGGATCCAACCCGAGTCGTTGCAGGCCGCCGGCCAGGAACGCGGGGCGGCCGCCCCGGAGGCCCGGCCGGACCGGGGGACACCCACCCTCGACCAGTACGGCCAGGATCTCACCGACCTGGCCCGGGCCGACCAGATCGACCCGGTGATCGGCCGGGCCGACGAGATCGAACAGGCCGTGGAGATCCTGTCCCGGCGGACCAAGAACAACCCGGTGCTCATCGGGGAGGCCGGGGTCGGCAAGACTGCGATCGTCGAGGGCCTGGCCGAACGGATCTGCGACGGTGACGTGCCCCGGACCCTGCTCAACAAGCGGGTCATCCAGCTCGACCTGGCCGGCCTGGTCGCCGGTACCCGCTACCGGGGTGACTTCGAGGAACGGCTGAAGAAGGTCATCGAGGAGATCCGGGCCCACCGCGAGGAGCTGATCGTCTTCCTCGACGAGATCCACACCCTGGTCGGTGCGGGTGGCGCCGGCAGCGAGGGCGGCATGGACGCCAGCAACATGCTCAAACCCGCCCTGGCCCGGGGTGAGCTGCGGGTCATCGGGGCCACCACGCTCAACGAGTACCGGCGGACCATCGAGAAGGACGCCGCCCTGGCCCGGCGGTTCCAGCCGGTGCTCGTGCCGGAGCCGTCGGTGGAGAACACGGTGGCCATCCTGCGTGGACTGCGGGACCGGTACGAGGCCCACCACCAGGTCCGGTTCACCGACGAGGCACTGGTCGCGGCGGCCGAACTGTCCGACCGGTACGTCACCGACCGGTTCCTGCCGGACAAGGCGATCGACCTGATCGACCAGGCCGGTGCCCGGGTGCGGCTGCGTACCCGTACCCCGGCGGCCGACGTACGGGAGCTGGAACGGCAGCTCGACGACGTCCGGCGGGACAAGGAACAGGCGGTCGCCGACGAGCAGTACGAGCGGGCCTCGGCGCTGCGCGACCGGTTGCAGGAGCTGCGCGAGCAGATCGAGGCGGCCCGGGGCGCGGACAGCGACCCGCACCGGGTGCCCCAGGTCGGCCAGACCGAGATCGCCGAGGTGGTCTCCCGGGCCACCGGCATCCCGGTCAACCAGCTCACCGAGGAGGAACGCGACCGGCTGCTGCGGCTGGAGGCGCACCTGCACGAGAAGGTGATCGGTCAGGACGACGCGGTCGCGGCGGTCGCCGAGGCGGTCCGTCGCTCGCGTACCGGCCTGGCCGACCCGAACCGGCCGATGGGCAGTTTCCTGTTCCTCGGTCCGACCGGGGTGGGCAAGACCGAACTGGCCCGGGCGCTGGCCGAGGCGCTCTTCGGCGACGCCGACCGGATGGTCCGGCTGGACATGAGCGAGTTCCAGGAGAAGCACACGGTGAGCCGGCTCGTCGGCGCCCCGCCGGGGTACGTCGGCTACGAGGAGGCCGGGCAGCTGACCGAGGTGGTCCGGCGCCGCCCGTACGCGGTGGTGCTGCTCGACGAGGTGGAGAAGGCCCACCCCGACGTGTTCAACATCCTGCTCCAGGTGCTCGACGACGGCCGGTTGACCGACAGTCAGGGCCGTACGGTGAACTTCAAGAACACCGTCATGATCATGACGAGCAACCTCGGTTCCGAACTGATCACCGGCAGCCAGCGCAGCGTCGGCTTCGCCGGTGCCGACTCCGGCGCCGAGGCGGAGGCCGCCGAGCTGCGGGACCGGCTGATGCGCCGGTTGCAGGAGCAGTTCCGGCCGGAGTTCCTGAACCGGATCGACGAGATCATCATCTTCCGGCGGCTGGAGACCCAGCAGCTACGGCAGATCACCGAGCTGCTGCTCGGCGAGACCCGCCGTCGCCTGCACGCCCAGGACATCGCCGTCGACGTCACCACCGCCGGGGTCGACTGGCTCGCCGAGCACGGCTACCAGCCCGAGTTCGGGGCCCGCCCGCTGCGCCGGGTCATCCAGCGTGAGTTGGACAACCGGCTGTCCCGGATGCTGCTCGACGGCAGCATCTCACCGGGGCAGCGGATCACGGTGGACGCCCGCGACGGGCAGCTCCACATCGACGTGGCGGCGGGGAGCGGGTACGCCCCGG
This sequence comes from Micromonospora echinofusca, assembly GCF_017614955.1. Classification (GTDB taxonomy): domain Bacteria; phylum Actinomycetota; class Actinomycetes; order Mycobacteriales; family Micromonosporaceae; genus Micromonospora; species Micromonospora echinofusca_A. Next base: position 2,193 of record NZ_WVUH01000437.1, on the reverse strand, counting down.
CGGTCACCACCAACCCGCGCTAGGACCGGCTGGTCGTCAGCGGTCCGGGCGGGGCGCGGCCGAGCAGGGCGCCGGCCGTGGGGAGCGGGAGGGGAGTCAACCGTGAGCCAGCCCGAGGAAGCCGAGGAGAAGAGCCCGAAGACCGACCCGATCCTCGCCGCGCCCACGGCCAACCCGGACCGGGTGCGGGTACCGCCGGAAGGGCTGGCCGGAATGTCGGACGAGGGCGGACCGGGCCGGTCCGGCCACCCGCCGGAGGAGGAGGACCGCTGATGGCACGCGACACCCGTACCGACCCCGAGGTCGAGACGATCTGGCAGGACTTCCACGAGCACGTCAACGTCACCTCGGAGCAGCTCCGCAGCTGGCTGCTCACCCGGGGGTCGGGTGAGGAGACCTTCACCGCGGACCCGGACCTCGCGCTACCCGAACCGGGCCGGCAGATCCTCGCCGTCCTCGGCAAGCGCAAGGTCGACCTGACCCGGGCGGACATCGACGTGATGCGGACGGCGATCGCGGGGATCGACGCGCTGCTGGCCGAGCGACCGCCGCGCGGCAACGCCGACGACCAGTGGCGGCACGCCCTGCTCGACCTGGGACACGATCCGCTGGTGGAACGCTGACCGGCCCGGACGCGCGTCCCGCCGGGACGGCAGGGCAAAGATGCGGCGCCCCGGACACCGGCCGGTGTCCGGGGCGGCCCGTACCCGGGCGGTCACTCCGTGCCCACGCTGCCGATCGGCAGCCCCATCGCGGCCACCCGGGCCTGCCGCTCGGCCCGTACCTGCTCCTCGCGGGCCAGCAGGGTGGCGTACTCGACGATGTCGTCCGGCCCGGGTACCGCCGGCACCCGGCGGAGAAAGGTCTCGATGTCCCGGGACGCGGCGGTGTGCGCGGCGGCGGCCTGCCGGGCGGTGTCCCGGTCGTCGGCCGGCTGGTGCGGATCGGTCATGCCGCGGACTACCCCGTCCGGCCCGGATCGCACCCCGTCCGCCTCACCGGTCCACCAGGTGGCTGACCGCCCCCGGGTACGCCCCGAACGACGGGTTGCGCAGCAGCCAGGCCAGATAGTGCGGGTGCGGGCCCAGCGAGTCGGTGTACGCGGCCCGGGCCAGTTCCAGCACCTCGTCGGCGAAGTGGGCCGCCGGGGCGTCCGGATGCCAGCCCAGCAGCAGCCGCCAGCGCAGCGGCGCCTCGGCCAGCGGCCGGGTGACCAGACCCGGCACCGGCCGGAACATCGCCTGGCACAGCGCCACCGCCTCACCCGCCTCGACCAGGTCCACGCAGCCCCGCACGTCGGTCTCGTACAGCTTGCGGGGGGTGAACCCGGCCCGCGCGCAGGCGGCGGCGAAACAGTCGCCGAAACAGCCGTCCCCGGGCGCGGCCACCCACTGTTCCCCGGCCAGGGCCCGCAACGGCACCTCCTCCCGCGCGGCCATCGGGTGCCGCTCCGGCAGCAGCACGAAGACCGGGTCGCAGGCCACCTCCCGCCAGCTCAACGCGTACTCGGCCGACGGCGTGGCGTCCCCGCACGCCCCGGTCAGCGCGTAGTCCAGCCGGCCGGTGCGGACCAGCCGGGCCAACTCGTCCACCGACCAGGACGCGTACGTGCTGATCTGCGCCCCCGGTCGGGTACTGGCCAGCCGGTGCACCAACCGGCCCAGGATCGGACTGTTCACCCCGCCGAAGCGGTACCGGCTCAGCGCACCACCCGCCTCGGCCAGCCGGGCCGCCTCGTCCTGTAGGCCCTTCATCGCCGGCAGCAGGACCCGGGCTCGGTCCAGCACCAGTTCACCCAGCGCGGTCGGACGTGCGCCACGCCGGTCCCGCTCGAACAGCGGTCCGCCCAGGGCGCGCTCGATGCGCTGGAGCTGTGCGGTCAGGGCGGGCTGGGCCAGACCCAGGGCCGACGCCGCCTTCGTCACGCTGCCGGTCTCCGCGATCGCGCAGACCACCTTGAGGTGTCGCAGCTCCAGATTCATAGCGTGACGGTAGGGCTGCGAAGCGATAAAGGGGAAGACCTTCGATGTTAAGTCGACCGTGACCAGGCCGATCCGGTCACCCCCGGGGCGGGTCGTCGAGGTCGCTCAGGTACGTCTGCCGGCCGGTCACCGCATCCCGGACCTTGTCGACCACGCCCAGCGCCGGCTCGACCACCCGGTTCCACGGCGGCTTCGCCGGGGTGTCCGGGTG
>NZ_WVUH01000436.1 GCF_017614955.1 Micromonospora echinofusca | reverse complement strand
GGGTCTCGGTGGCCGACGGGTCAGCTGGGGGGTCGCCACTGGGCGGCGGTGGTGGCGGCGCTGCCCATCAACCGGGGGCTGATCGTGCCGAGCGCGGCGTCCCGGGCCCGCAACGCCAACCGCCCCCGGGTCTGGAGCACCGCCGACATCCGGCGGGTCTGCCGGACCACGGTCACCGCGCGCGGCCGGCGCAGCCGGCTGTACGTCTCCACCGCCGCACGGAGCGGCTCACCCGGTACGGCGTCGGCGGCGAGGGACTGCAACGTGGCCGCGTCCTCGAAGGCCAGGCAGGCGCCCTGCCCGAGGTGTGGCGGCATGGCGTGGGCCGCGTCACCGAGGAGCACCACCCCGCCCGGCCCGACCGGGAAGCCGTACGCGCGGGGCAACGGGCGCAGCTCCCGGACCTCCTGCTGGACCAGGTCCTCCGGTTCGGTGGCGGCCAGCAGTTCCCCGATCGGGGCCGGCCAGTCGGCGTACCACCGGCGCAGCAGGGCGAGCTGGGTCTCCGGCGGCTCCGGGCGGGGCGCGCCGGCGGCGGTCGCCACCCAGTAGACGCCGCCCCGGCTCGATCCGCCGGAGGAGCCCCGCTCGCCGAGCGAGGCGGCCACGAACCGGTACCCGGCCCCCAGGGTCTCCCCGCCGACCGTGGTGTCCCGCACCGGCCGGGGTACCCGGTACCAGGGGATCACCGCCCGCCAGGCGGCACAGCCGGAACTGACCACGGTCGCCTCCGGGGCGAGCCGGGAGCGCACCACGCTGTCCGTACCGTCGGCGGCCACCACCAGGTCCGCCGGGAAGGTCGACCGGCCGTCGCCGACCGCCGGCCGGTCCCCCGGGTCGACGGTGACGGTGCGTACCCGGATGCCGGTCCGCAGCTCGACCCGGTCACCGAGCCCGGCGATCAGGGCGTCGTGCAGATCCTCGCGGTGCACCACGACCGGGGCGCGTTCCGGGGCGACCGGTCGGGGTTGCACCAGCCAGTGCCCGTCGGGGCGGCGGATGCCGCCATCGGGTAGCGGGGTGGCGATGGCGTCCAGCCCGGCGCCGAGCCCGAGGGCCCGCAGGGCGCGTACCCCGTTGGGCCAGAGCACCACGGCGGTGCGCTCGACCGGCACCCGGTCGGCGCTCTCCAGGACCGTCACCTGCCAGCCCGACCGGGCCAGCGCCCCGGCCGCCGCCAGGCCACCGATACCTGCGCCGACCACCACCGCGGTACGCATCGGTGCGGCTCCTCCGCTCAGCTGTCTCGATCGGTGACGCGGGGCGTACCCGCCCCGGCCGCGTCGGCCCGCTCCGGGTCCGCGTCGGCGTCGACCTCGGTGTCGGACCGGCCCGCGCCCGCATCGGCGTCGGCAGGTCCGGTCTCGGCCCGGTCGCCGGTCGCCACCGTCACGGCCCGGTCGGCGTCGCCGGTCGACGCCGGGTCCTGCGCCGCGTCGGGTACCACGCCGGTGGCCTGGTACGCCCGGAACTGCTCCTCGTCGACCACCCGGTAGCCCTCCGGGGCCGCCGACGCCGGACCGGTGGCCCGCTCGGAGAGGTCGACCTGGGAGACGTCACCGGCCGGCATCTCCACCGCCGGGGTGGCCCCGATCGGCACCAGGTAGTCACGCGGACCACGCACCCGCAGGAAGTAGATCAGCGCGCCGAGGAAGACCAGACCGGCGGTCCAGACGTTGAGCCGTACCCCGAGGATCCGGTTCGCCTCGTCGGTACGCATCAGCTCGATCCAGAACCGCCCGGCGGTGTACCCCATCACGTAGAGCGCGAACGCCCGGCCCTTGCCGAGCTTGGCGCGCCGGTCCACGGCGAACACCAGCAGCGCGACGCCGACGTTCCACAGCGCCTCGTAGGCGAAGGTGGGGTGGTAGAGGCCGGGCAGCAGGATGGGCTCGCCGCCACCGTCCCGGAGCGCCCGACCGGGGTTGTCCGGGTCCATCTGATGGACCTCCAGCCCCCAGGGCAGGGTGGTCCGGCCGCCGTACAGCTCGTTGTTGAACCAGTTGCCCAGCCGGCCCACCGCCTGCGCGAGCGGCAGGCCGGGGGCGAGTGCGTCAGCGACCACGCTGAACGGGATACCGAGTTGGCGGGCGGCGAACCAGGCGCCGACCGCCCCACCGGCGACCGCACCCCAGATGCCGAGGCCACCCTCCCAGACGTAGAACGCCCGCACCGGGTCGCCGCCGGCACCGAAGTACGCCTCGGGTGAGGTGACGACGTGGTAGATCCGCGCCCCGATGATGCCGGCCGGCACCGCGTAGACGGCGATGTCGAGCACCGCGCCGGGGGCGACCCCACGGCGGCGCAGCCGCGACTCGGTGACCAGACAGGCGATCACGATGCCGGCGATGATGCAGAGCGCGTACGCCCGGATCGGCACCGGGCCGAGTTGCCAGACCGCCGTGCTGGGACTGGGCAGGGCCGCCTGGGGGGTGAGCGAGACGAGGGTCACGGGTGCACACGCTACCGCTGTGCCCGCCACCGGCGGCACCCCGGTCGGGCAACGCCGGGCGGGTGCCGGGTCCCCGCCCGCCGGGTGGACCGGCGGGCGGGGCGGGTCGGCGGACCGGTCGAGGCGTGGCCGGTCCGGTCAGCGGACCGGGCGGAAGCTGACCGGGCGGGTCAGCGGACCGGGCGGGGCGTGGCCGGGTGGTTGCCGGCGTTGACCAGCTCGGCCACCGCCTCGCGGGGGCTCTTCTGGGTGACCAGGCCCTCCCCGACCAGCACCGCGTCGGCGCCGGCCGAGGCGTACCGGATCAGGTCGTGCGGACCCCGGACCCCGGACTCGGCGATCTTGACCACGCTGCTCGGCAGCCCGGGTGCGATCCGCTCGAAGACCGAACGGTCCACCTCCAGGGTCCGCAGGTTACGGGCGTTGACCCCGATCACCTGGGCGCCCGCCTCCAGGGCACGGTCCGCCTCCTCCTCGTCGTGCACCTCGACGAGCGCGGTCATGCCCAGCGACTCGATCCGCTCCAGGAGCCCCACCAGGGCGTTCTGCTCCAGCGCGGCGACGATCAGCAGCACCAGGTCCGCGCCGTGCGCCCGGGCCTCGTGCACCTGGTAGCTGGAGACCACGAAGTCCTTGCGCAGCACCGGGATGTTGACCGCTGCCCGCACGGCCGCCAGGTCGTCGAGCGAACCACCGAACCAGCGTCCCTCGGTGAGCACGCTGATCGCGCGGGCACCACCGGCGGCGTAGTCGCCGGCCAGGTCGGCCGGATCGGCGATCTCCGCCAGCTTGCCCTTGGACGGCGAGGAGCGCTTGACCTCGGCGATCACCGCAACCCCGGGGCGACGCAGCGCTGCGTACGCGTCGAGCGGTGGGGGCGCGGCCGCAGCCAGCTCCCGGATCCGCTCCAGGGGTACCAACTCCTGCCGACGCGCCACGTCCTCGCGGACGCCGGCCAGGATCTCGTCGAGCACGCTTCCGGACGATGCCGGACCGGCTTCGTCACCCTCCGCGTGCGCATGCTCAGCAGTCACCAACGGACTCCCCTCTCCGGGTGTCATGGGGCGATGCTAGGGGGCGCCACCTGGCCACGGGCGCCGGGGGTATGGCGTGCCTCACCAGGTGGGGTGCGGCATAATGGCCGACTTCCGGTGAGCGTGGTATCACGGACTGCCACCATAGGCATCGACGGTTACCACATAATGCCATCCCCGGGGCCGGTTGCCGGAATCGCACCGGTGCCGGATGCGCACCGCCCGCGCAGCGCCGGCCGGCCCCCCGCCACGGACGGGCCGACCCCGCCTCCGGCGGGCCGCTCGCCGCCGGCCCGTACCGAGGGCTTGACCAGCCGGTCACCGGCCGGAAACACCGCACCGGCAGGCTCAGGTGCGGCAGACTCGTGAGGTGCCTGCCGCCGGCTGGAACGATCGTGTGGGGTGACCATGAACACTGGCGAACCGGGTCTGACCACCCTCTCCCGGACCGTCGTCGCGTTGGCCCGCGACGCGGTGCACACCGTCGAACGGGTCGTGTCGGGGGACGGCCCCCGCCGGACCGCCCGGGGGAACGCCTGGGAGGCCGTCTGCGCCGACCGGGCCCGGGCCGAGCGGCAGGCCGAGCTGCGCCGACTGGCGGCCACGCTGGCCGGCCCGGCACCGCACCGGGAACCCCCGGTCCCGGTCGGCCCCACGTCCGGCGCCCGGATCGGCTGAACCTGCCGGAGCGGTCAACCCACCGTCGGGTCCTCGCCCCGGTCCAGCGCGTCCCACGCCTGCGTGGTCCCGGGGCGGTCGCCGGCCGGTCGACCGGTACCGGCCACCGGGGCGTCCGGCCGCTCCCGGCGCTCGTACCGGGCGCCCATCACCGGCCACCGGTTGCCCGACCGCACGGTCCACACCCCGCCGACCGCGACCAGTACCCCGCCGAGCAGGCAGAAGGCCGGCCACTGGTGACTGACCGCGCCGGCCGGCGGGGAGACCAGCCCGCTGCCACCGCCGACCACCAGCAGCACCCCGACGAGCAGCAGCAGCACCCCGACCAACCGGCGGGACAGCCCCCGGGTGGCCAGGACCGCGCCCGCCCCGGCGAGACCCACCACCGCGAGCGCGGACACCCAGGGCAGCAGCGCCGCACCCGTCCGGGCCTGACGGATCGCCGGCAGCGGCGCCGGCCGGTCGACCAGCTCCACCACCCAGGTCCGGGTGGTGGCGAAGAGCGCCAGGCCGGCCCCGGCCAGGCAGAGCAGGACGGCGTACGCCAACTGCCGCCGGCCGGGGTCGGGCCGGTCCCCGTCCGGACCGGTCACCGGGATGCGCCGTGATCGGTTCCGGTCACCGGCAGCTCCTCGAAGAAGCAGCTACGGTGCCCGGTGTGGCAGGCCGGGCCGACCTGGTCCACGCTGACCAGCAGGGCGTCCCCGTCGCAGTCGATGGCGACCGAGCGGACGTACTGGTGGTGGCCGGAGGTGGCGCCCTTGACCCAGTACTCGCGGCGGCTGCGGGACCAGTAGGTGGCGCGACCGGTGGTGAGGGTGCGGTGCAGCGCCTCGTCGTCCATCCAGGCGACCATCAGCACCTCGCCCGAGTCGTGTTGCCGGACCACCGCGGCGACCAGCCCGTCGGGGGTACGCCGCAAC
>NZ_WVUH01000435.1 GCF_017614955.1 Micromonospora echinofusca | reverse complement strand
GTGCGGCCCGCCGACCCGGGTACGCCGGATCCCGGCCCCGGCCCGGCCCACCGTCCGGTCAGGACCGACCCGCGCCCGACCGGTCCGCCGGAACCGGGTTCACCGGCGACGTCCCGGGTACTGCCCGGACCGACGCGCCCCACCCCCGGGGCGCCCAGGGCGAGGAGGCGACATGGCTGACGCACCGGCAGCACGTACCGGCCGCGACGTGGTGGAGGCCCTGATGGCCGACCACCGGGAGGTCGACGCGCTCTTCGCGGAGCTGGAGGGCGGCCAGGGCACGCCGGAGCACCGGCGGGCGCTGGCCGACGTGGTGATCGCCGAACTCGTCCGGCACTCCGTGGCCGAGGAGGCGTACGTCTACCCGGCCGCCCGCCGGGCCCTACCCGACGGTGACCGGATCGCCGAACACGAGATCTCCGAGCACGCCGACGCAGAACGCACCATGAAGGAACTGGAGTCGATGGATCCCGCCGACCCACGGTTCGACCAGTTGCTGACCCAGCTGACCCGGACCATCCGGCACCACGTACAGGAGGAGGAGAACAACCTGTTCCCCCGGCTGCGCGCCGCATGCGACCCCCAGGAACTGGTCGACCTGGCCGGGAAGGTGGAATCGGCGAAGCGGACCGCACCCACCCGACCGCACCCGGCCGCACCGGACCGCCCGCCGGCGAACCGGCTGCTGGCCCCGGGTACCGGCCTGGTGGACCGGCTGCGGGACGCGTTGAGTGGCCGCCCGACCAGCCGCGAGGACCTGCACGCCCGGCGTTCCTGAACCGGCATGCGTGTGGGGTCGCCCCGGTCCGGGGCGGCCCCACACGCTCCGCAGTGGTCCCGACGAATTCCGCAGCTTCGCGATGGGCCTCAGCGTTCGGAGATGGCGTCGATGAGGTCCCCGACCGGCTCGTCCGGCAGGGCCCGGGCGACGTCCGCCACCGCCACGATGCCCACCAGGTCATGGCCGTCGATCACCGGCAGCCGGCGGACCTGGTACTGACCCATGGTGCGCAGGATCTCCCGCGCGTCGTCGTCGGCGCCGACGGTCACCGGCTTGCCCTGGGCCAGCTCCCCGGCGGTCACCCCGACCGGGTCGTGCCCCTCGGCGAGCACCTTCACCACGATGTCACGGTCGGTCAGCATGCCCTTGAGCCGGTTGTCGGCACCGCAGATCGGCATCGACCCGACCCCGAGAGTGGCCATCCTGCGCGCGGCGTCACGCACCGACTCGTGCTCCCCGACGCAGGTCACATCGGCGGTCATGATCTCCCGGGCGGTCGTCATGGCAGCTACCTCCTCCTCGACCGGTGTCGTCACCGGTCGTCAGTGGAGATACCTACCGTTACCTCTCAGTGTGCTTTAGTGAGCACACGGTTGGTAGTCCTGCCTCGCGGTAGGACGGTCCCGGTCTGACCGGCGGATGCCGTGCCGGGTTCACGCTTCAACGCCACCCGCCCGCGTACGCGGGTCTTCTGGTCGGCTCCACGTGCTGCCACCGGGCCACTCCCGGCGGTGTCGTACTCAGCCGCCAAGGCGGCCAGATTGAGCGCGGCGTTGCGGTCCCGGTCGAGGAGCAGACCGCACGCCTCGCATTCGTACTCGCGCTCGGACAGGGCGAGCTTGGCTTTCACCGCGCCGCAGCCCGAGCAGGTCTTCGAGGACGGGTACCAGCGGTCGACCACAACGAGCCGGCCACCGTTCCACGAGGTCTTGTACGTCAGCTGCTGGCGGATCTCCGCGAATCCGGCGTCGGCGATGTGCCGGGCCAGCCTGCGGTTACGCAGCATGCCGGCGACGTTGAGGTCTTCCACCACGATCGTGCCGTGCTCACGGGCGAGTCGGGTGGTGAGCTTGTGCAGGCCGTCGCGGCGTAGGTTCGCCACCCGGGCGTGCGCGCGGCCGAGCCGGGCCGCCGCTCGTTCCCACCGCTTCGACGGGCGTCGGCCGGTACGCCGGTCCGGGCCGATCCTGCGCGACAGGGATCGGCCCAGCGAGCGCATCCGCTGCTGTGCGTCCGCCAGGTGGCGCGGGTTCGGTACGAGTTCGCCGGTGGACAGCACCGCGAGGTGTGTGATCCCGACGTCGACACCGACGACCGACTGTGGCCGGGTGGGACGGCGGTCGGCCCGCTCGACCTCAACGCAGAACGCGACGTGCCACCGGCCGCCGGCACGGCGCACGGTCGCGGACATGATCCGTGCGGTCCCGTTGTCCAACCGGCGGGCCAGTCTGCGTGCGGACTCGTGCAACTTCAACCGGCCCAGCCGGGGCAGCACCACGTGCATACGGTCCGGCTCGACCCGGATCGCACCGGTCGTGAACCGCACCGATGGTGTGGTGCGGCGGCGGGACGTGAACCGGGGAAAACCGACCGGACGCCCGGCCCGCGCGCCTTCGCGGGAGTCGACCCAGTTCCTCAGCCCGCGGGCGAGCGCGTCGAGACCGGTGTTGAACGCCTCCTTGGACACCTCGCCCCACCACGGCGCGACTACGGGTTTCGCGGCGTTCCACGCCTTCCGAAGACCGGCCAGCGACCAGTGCAGTGAAGGCGTCAGCAACTCCTCCGGCACACCGTACGAGCGTTCGGCGCTACGCTGGTCCATCACGGCCTTGACCTTCGCGAGCGCCCAGTTGTGGGCGACCCGGGCCGCCCCCGCGTGCGCGAGGAGGTCGCGTTCCTGGCGCGAGGTGAGGTCGAGGGCGAACCGGTACGCCTGGACCGTCTTCACGCCGGGCCGCTCCCAGTGACGGCTTCGACCGCCCGGCGGGCACGGTTCGCGCCAGCGCGACGGCCGTACAGGCGGGCGCACAGCGAGGTCAGGATCTCGGTCACGTCTGCAACCAGGTCGTCATCGACCCCAGCCGGGTCGACCACCAGCAGACGCCGGCCCTGCGCGGACAGAGCGGCTTCGACGTACTCGGCCCCGAACCGGGCGAACCGGTCCCGGTGCTCCACCACGATCGTTGACACCTGTGGGTCACGCAGCAGCCCGAGGAACTTCTCGCGGCGCCCGTCCAACGCGGATCCGACCTCGGTCACCACCCGGTCAACGCCGAGTCTCCGCCCGGTGGCCCACACCGTCACCCGGGCAACCTGCCGATCCAGGTCAGGTTTCTGGTCGGCCGATGACACCCGGGCGTACACCACGGTCTGCCCGGTCCCGGCCGACGTGCCGGTGACCGGTTCACCGACCATGATCAGCCGACCGATCCGGTAGGTGGGAACAGGCAGCGTCCCAGCGGCGTACTGCCGCCGAGCGGTGATGTACGCGATGCCGGTCAACGCCGCCCACTCCTTGAGGTTCACCCGAGCATCCTAGCCACTTAAAGAGCGCCATAGATTCCCGACACGCCAGAAGCCAACGTCCCCTGGAACTGCTCCCGGCGGATGAATGCGGATCCCGTGGCGTCCGCCGGCACGGATCGGCACCCGCCGACGACGACGGGCGGGACCCCGGCAAGCCGGAATCCCGCCCGTGGCAGGTGTGGGTCAGACCGCGTTCCCGTCGGCGGCCCGTGGGCCGGCCTCCGTCGGGCCGGCGCCGGCCACCCCTGGCGCCTCGTCACCGGCGCCGAGCAGGTCCCGGGTACCGGTGATCTCCAGCACCCTGGCCAGCTGCCCGGTCGCGCCACGGACCGCGATCTCGCCGCCGCAGGCGGTCACCGCCGACCGCAGACCGATCAGCAGCGCCAGACCCACCGAGTCCGACCAGGTGATGCCGGCGACCTCCAGGATGAGCTGCCGGCACCCGGCGTCGATGAGCGCGTGCAACTGCACCCGGGCGTCGTCGACGGTGTCGTAGGTGAGCTCACCGTCGAGACGGATCTGTGCGGTGCGGTCACTACGCAGCAGGGGGGTGACGACCAGACCTGTGACCTCGTTCAAAGTATCCTCCGTCCTGCCGCCAACTGCGCCTGCGCGCGCGGAAAGTCGTACAGGGCCGCAGCGTACGTGCCCAGAACCGCGTCGACGCTGGCAGGTGGTACGTCCCTGGTACCCAGAATCCGGGCCGTCCACGCCACGAAGTCGGTGAAGAGGTCGACGTCGTCGACGAGCAGGGCGGCAACGAGAAAGTCGACGAGCTGACCCAGGCTCTCGTCGAGAGTGGACCGTGCGGGCCCGGTCAGGCTACGCCGCAGCCCGGGGAAACCGGTGTCCAACGCGCTGCCCGCCGCCTCGACCAGGGCACTGCGGCGGCGCGCCACCAACTCGTGCTCGTCATCCACCGGCGGTGGGGGGTCACCGTGCGGTCGCCAGGCCGCCGGCCACGAGGCCAGGATGTCCACCGCTTCCCGGGCGCCGACCGCCGCCGCGTCGGCCCCGAGCCGTAGCGCCCAGCGCGCCTCGGGGCCGAACCCCCGGCCGCCGGCCAGCAGCGGCACCCCGGTCATCGCCACCGCCTCGATCACCCGGCGGGCCCGGGGTAGCCGGTCGGCCACCGAACAGCTCAGCGCCACCGCCCGCAGGTCGTGCCGTTGCAGGTACGTCACCAGGTGCGCGGCCGGGACGCTGGCGCCCAGGAACCGCACCGACCAGCCGTGCAACCGGATCACCTCGGCGAACAGGCGCGCCGGCAGGGCGTGCCACTCCCCGTCCACGCAGGCCACCACGATCTCGCCCCGGGTGGGGGTACGCCGGCACCGGTCGGCGACAGCCGCGACGACCTGGTCGCTGATCGAGGTCGCGGCGTGTTCCTGCCCGATGCTCCACCGCCCGGACGCCCAGCGTTCGCCGACGCTCTCCTGGGCCGGGGCGACCAGGTCCAGCAGTACCGTGACCGGGTCGACGCCCCGGGCCAGCAGCTCCGTCACGAGGTCGACCGCCCCGTCGGCGTCGGCGTGACCGAGCAGCTCGACATAGCGACGCAGGTCGTCCGACGTGACCGCGGACGTCGCCGTGACGGCCGGCACGGTCACCGGGACTCCACCGCCCGCAGGTGGCCGCGGGCCCGGCGGGCCGGCTCGGCCTGGATCACCAGGGCCGCGATGTCGTCGTGTTCGCGGTCGTCCAGCCACTGCGCGGTCAGTTGCCCGACCCGCTCGGCGATGGCGGTGGGCGGGGTGCCCGCGTACCCGTGCAGCCCGTCGACCAGCCGTTCC
>NZ_WVUH01000434.1 GCF_017614955.1 Micromonospora echinofusca | reverse complement strand
CTGCTGGGCCGGGGTGGACCGGCTGGCGGTGGAGGACGTACCGGACCCCGCGCTGCGGGACGGCCAGGACATGATCGTCCGGGTCCGGCAGAGCGTCTCCTGCGGCTCGGACCTGCACCTGCTCGCCGGCCACGTGCCGTTCATGCAGGCCGGTGACGTCCTCGGGCACGAGTTCCTGGGCGAGGTGGTCGAGGTCGGCCCGGAGGTACGCCGGCACCGGGTCGGCGACCGGGTGGTGGTCTGTTCGGTGATCTCCTGCGGGCGGTGCTGGTACTGCCGGCAGGGTCTCTTCTCGTGCTGTGACAACGGCACCGCCGATCCGGAGCTGACCGAGCGGGCCTGGGGGTCCGCCCCGGCCGGCTGCTACGGCTACTCGCACGCGATGGGTGGCTTCCCGGGCAGCCACGCCGAGTACGCCCGGGTGCCCTTCGCCGATCAGGGGGCGTTCACCGTGCCGGAGGGGGTGAGCGACGACCGGGCGCTCTTCGCCTCGGACGCCGCCCCGAGCGGCTGGATGGGCGCCGAGCTGGGCGATGTCCGGCCCGGGGACGTGGTGGCGGTCTGGGGTGCCGGCGCGGTGGGCCAGTTGGCCGCCCGGTCGGCGCTGCTGCTCGGCGCCGAACGGGTGATCGTGATCGACCGGCACGGGTACCGGCTGGCGCTGGCCGAACGGCATCTCGGCGTGGAGACGGTCAACGTCGAGCACACCGACGTGCAGGGGGAACTGCGGGAGGCGACCGGCGGCCGGGGTCCGGACGTCTGCATCGAGGCGGTCGGCGCGCAGGCCCAGCCCACCGGTCCGCAGTTCCTCTACGACCAGCTCAAGCAGCAGTTGCGGATCTCCACGGAACGGCCGCTGGCGGTCCGGGAGGCGATCCACGCCTGCCGCAAGGGGGGCAGTGTCTTCGTGCTCGGTCTGTTCGTCGGTTTCGTGGACCGGTTCCCGCTGGGGGCGATGATGAACAAGGGTCTGACCGTCCGCGCCGCCCAGCAGCACGGGCAGCGGTACATCCCGATGCTGCTGGAACGGATGGCCCGGGACGAGATCCGGACCGAGTACCTGGCGACCCACCGGTTGCCGCTGGCCGAGGCGGCCCAGGGGTACCGGATGTTCCGGGACCGGACCGACGACTGCGTCCGGGTGGTCCTGGACCCGCACGCGCCGGGCTGAACCCGGCCCGGGGTGCGAGACTCGTCGGATGGTCGCAGAGCGCTCGTACGACGTCGTCCTGTTCGGCGCGACCGGGTTCACCGGTGCGCTGACCGCCGAGTACCTGGCCCGGCACGCCCCGGCGTCGCTGCGCTGGGCGCTGGCCGGGCGTAACCCGGACAAGCTGGCCGCCCTGCGGGACCGGCTCGCCGCGATCGACCCGGCCTGCGCGGACCTGCCGTTGCTGACCGCGGACACCACCGACGCCGGGTCGCTGCGCCGGGTCGCGGAGAGCGCCCGGGTGGTCGCGACCACGGTCGGCCCGTTCGTCTCGTACGGGGAACCGCTGGTCGCGGCGTGCGCCGGGGCCGGTACGGACTATCTCGACATCACCGGTGAGCCGGAGTTCGTGGACCTGATGTACCTGCGGTACCAGGAGACGGCGGTGGCCAGCGGAGCCCGGCTGGTGCACGCCTGCGGATTCGACTCGGTCCCGCACGACCTGGGCGTCTGGTACACGGTCCGGCACCTGCCGGCCGACGCCCCGATCAGCGTGGACGGGTTCGTCCGGGCCGGTGGGCGGTTCTCCGCCGGGACGTACCACTCGGCGTTGACCGCGCTGTCGCGGGCCCGGCAGACGCAGGTGGCGGCCCGGGCCCGCCGGGCGGCGGAGCCCCGGCCGGTGGACCGCCGGGTCCGGGCGGTACCCGGTCGGCTGGCCCGCCGCGCCGACCTGGGCCGCTGGGTGGTGCCGCTGCCGACCATCGATCCGCAGGTGGTGCGCCGGTCGGCCGCCGCGCTGCCGGAGTACGGCCCGGACTTCCGGTACCGGCACTTCCTGGCGGTCAAACGGTTGCCGACGGTGCTCGCCGGCGCGGTCGGGCTGGCCGGGTTGACCGCGCTGGTCCGGGTGCCGCCGACCCGGCGCTGGTTGTTCGGCCGGCTCTCCTCCGGGCAGGGGCCGTCGGCCGCGCAGCGGGCGGCGTCCTGGTTCCGGGTACGGTTCGTCGGCACCGCCGCCGGACGCCGGGTGGTGACCGAGGTGTCCGGTGGGGATCCGGGGTACGACGAGACCGCCAAGATGCTGGCCGAGTCGGCCATCTGCCTGGCCCTGGACGACCTGCCGGTCACGTCGGGACAGGTCACCCCGGCGGTGGCGATGGGCGGGGCGCTGGTGGACCGGCTGTCCCGGGCCGGGATCACCTTCCGGGTGCTCGACTGAGCGGGCACCGGCCCGGGGGTACGGCTCCACGGGGCCGGCTTGACCCTCGACCTGGTCGAGGCCACAGGATCGTCGGCGTGGAGAACGAACTGCACAGCATCGGCGAGATGTCCCGGGCCGGCGGGCTGAGCGTGAGCGCGCTGCGCTTCTACGACCGGGCCGGGGTGCTGGTGCCCGCCGTGGTGGACCCGGTCACCGGCTACCGCTGGTACGCCGACCACCAGGTGCCGGCCGTCCGGCTGGTCGCCGGGCTGCGCCGGGTGGGCATGCCGCTGGCCGAGATCGGCGCGGCGGTACGCCACCTGTCCGAGCCGGCTGCGGTCCGCCGGCTGCTCGCCGGGCACCTGCGCCGGTTGGAGGACGGTCTCGCCGACGCCCGCCGCGAGTTCGGCCGGCTCCACGCCCTCATCGACGCACTCGACCCCGGGGAGCAGCACATGTCCGTCACCCGTCTCATCCTGTCCCGGACCGATCTGGCCGGCGCGCTGGACGCGGTCCGCTTCGCTGTCGGCACCGACCCCGACCTGCCGGTCCTGGCCGGCGTACTGGTCGAGGTGGAGCCGGCCGGGGCCCGGCTCGTCACCACCGACCGGTACCGGATGGCGGTGGCCGGGGTCGCCGCGACGGTCGACGGGCCGGCGGCCCGGGTGCTCGCCCCGGTCGACTTCGTCGACCGGCTGCGGGACCTGCTCACCGACGGCACGGTCGGGGAGGTGGCACTGACCCTGGCCCCCGGGATGATCTCGGCGACCGTCGCCGGCCGGACCGTCGACGCGACGCCCCTGCCGGACGACTTCCCCGACTACCGGCGGCTGCTGCGGCGCCCCGACACGGCGGCACCGACCCGGGTGACGGTGGACGTGGCGGCGCTGCGGGCCGCGCTGACCGACGGCAGCGCCCCGACCCTGGTCCGCGCGGAGGACGGGGTACGCGCCGAGGTGACCGTGCTCGGGGTGAGCCCCGCCGGCCGGCTGCGGGTGGTCGGCGCCGACGACCCGGCGGACGGGGACACGGTGCGGGTCGGGGTGAACGCCGGTTACCTGGTCGACGCGTTGGACGCGGCCGGGCGGGGGCAACTGGTGCTGGAGCTGGACAGCCCGATCACCCCACTGGCGGTACGGCTGCCGGACGACGAGCGGGTCTTCTCCGTCCTGATGCCGATCCGGTTGAGCTGACCGGTCCGGTTCTTCGGGCCGGCGTGGGGCGGCGGTTCGCCCCGCGCCGCCCGGCGGTGCCGGCGGCGACGGTAGCATCTGCTGGTCCCAGCTTGAGTCCGCAACGGAGGGCGTACGGAGCAGCATGCTCGACATGGAGTTGATCCGGAAGGACCGCGACGCGGTGGCGTCCGCGCTCGCCAAGCGGCTCGACCCGGGCGAGGTGACCCGGGCTCTCGACGAGATCGAGGAGCTCGACCGGCAGCGGCGGAGCCTGATCGGTGAGATCGACGCCGAGCGGCAGCGGCGCAAGGCGGAGGCCCGGGCGTACGCGGCGGCCAAGCGCGCCGGGACGGCCCCGGAGCAGGGCCCCGACCCGGAGGCGGAGCGTAAGCAGCTCGCCGAGTTGGAGGGCCAGCTCGGCGAGGTGCAGGAGCGCCTGCGCACGGTGATGAGCGAGCTGCCCAACCTGCCGGCCGACGACGTCGTGCCGGGCGGCAAGGAGAACAACCGGGTCGTCAAGGTGTTCGGCGAGCCGCCGGCGATCGAGCGGGTACGCGACCACGTCGAGCTGGCCCGGTCGCTGCGTCTGGTCGACTTCGACCGTGGGGTGAAGCTCGGCGGTTCGGGTTTCTGGATGTACACCGGGCTGGGTGCCCGGCTGGAGTGGGCGCTGGTCAACTGGTTCGTCGACCAGCACGTCGCGGCGGGTTACGAGTTCCTGCTGCCGCCGCACCTGCTGCTGGACTCCGCCGGTTTCGCCGCCGGACAGTTCCCGAAGTTCTACGACGACGTCTACCACCTGGACCGGGACAGCGCACCACGCGGGCAGTTCCTGCTGCCGACGTCGGAGACCGCGATCCTCGGCGCGTACCAGGACGAGATCCTGGACACCGCGACCCTGCCGTTGCGGGCGTTCGCGTACACCCCCTGCTACCGCCGGGAGAGCGCCGGTTCGCACTCCGACGAGCGGGGCACGGTGCGGGGCCACCAGTTCAACAAGGTGGAGATCTTCCAGTTCGTCCTGCCCGAGCAGGCCGAGGCGGCCCTGGAGGACATGCTGGTGCACGCGGAGCGGCTGGTCGAGGGCCTGGGGCTGCACTACCGGCGGAGCCTGCTCGCGGCCGGGGACGCCAGCGCCTCGATGCGCAAGACGCTCGACATCGAGGTGTGGATGCCGAGCACCGGCAAGTACAAGGAGGTCTCCTCGGTCTCCTGGGCCGGTGACTACCAGGCCCGTCGGGCCAGCATCCGGTACCGCGAGCCGGGCGGGAAGCAGACCCGGTTCGTGCACACGCTCAACGGGTCGGCGCTGGCGACCAGCCGGCTCTTCCCGGCGATCCTGGAGCAGTGCCAGCAGCCGGACGGTTCGGTGCTGGTACCCGAGGTGCTCCGCGACCGGGTGGGCACCGACCGGCTGGTGCCACCGACCCGGTGAGCACCGCCGGCTGAGGTCCGTCCGCCGGTGACGCACCGGCCCGACCTGGCCTTCTGCCGCTGTACGCGGTCTGCGATGGCGAAGAGTCCCCTGAGGACTCTTCGCCATCGGCGTTTCTCCGCCCCGTCCCGGCCTGCGGCGCACGTC
>NZ_WVUH01000433.1 GCF_017614955.1 Micromonospora echinofusca | reverse complement strand
GGGCGGGAGCGCCGTCCGCCGTGCCGGAAACGGTCCGGGTGTCCGCCGGGCCACCCGACCGGGTGCCGGTCGGGCTCCTCCTGACCGCCGCGACCTGCCCCGGAGGCCGGCAGGGGCACAATGATGGAAACGGCATCTTCGATGCGGCCCGACCTCCCCCGAGCTGAGCGAGGAAGAATGACCACGACGAGAAACACGTCGATGGCGGACACGCCGGAAGAATCGGCCCTCCTCGGTGAGCTCGCCGAGGCGCTGCGCCGGGTCCGCCGGGGCGATCTGAAGGTACGGCTACCGCGCCGCGCGGGAATGGCCGGCGAGGTGGCCGACGCCTTCAACGAGGTGGTCTCGTTGCAGGAACGGCAGCATCTCGACGTACGCCGGATCAGCCGGATCGTCGGCCGGGACGGCCGGCTCACCGAGCGGCTGGACGAGGAGGGACTGGACGGCTCCTGGGCCGAGGGGCAGCGGGCGATCAACTCGCTGATCGACGACCTCGGTCGCCCGACCACCGAGATCGCCCGGGTGATCGTGGCGGTCGCCGACGGCGACCTGTCCCAGCACATGGCGCTGGAGATCGACGGGCGCCCGCTGCGCGGTGAGTACCTGCGCATCGGCCGGACCGTCAACACCATGGTCGACCAGCTCTCGTCGTTCTCCAACGAGGTGACCCGGGTGGCCCGGGAGGTGGGTACCGAGGGGAAGCTCGGTGGCCAGGCGGACGTGCGGGGCGTCGCCGGCACCTGGAAGGACCTGACCGACTCGGTCAACACCATGGCGTCCAACCTGACCTACCAGGTGCGGTCCATCTCGCAGGTGGCCACGGCGGTGGCCAAGGGCGACCTGTCGCAGAAGATCACGGTCTCCGCCAAGGGCGAGGTGGCCGAGCTGGCGCACACCATCAACGCGCTCACCGACACGCTGCGGCTCTTCGCCGAACAGGTGACCCGGGTGGCCCGGGAGGTGGGTACCGAGGGCAAGCTCGGCGGTCAGGCCGAGGTGCCGAACGTCGCGGGCACCTGGAAGGACCTCACCGACAGCGTCAACTCGATGGCGTCGAACCTGACCGCCCAGGTGCGCAACATCGCGCAGGTCTCCACCGCGGTCGCCCGGGGCGACCTGTCGCAGAAGATCACCGTCGCGGCCCAGGGGGAGATCCTGGAGCTGAAGGACACGGTGAACACGATGGTGGACCAGCTGTCGTCGTTCGCGGACGAGGTGACCCGGGTGGCCCGGGAGGTGGGCATCGAGGGGAAGCTCGGTGGTCAGGCCCAGGTGCGCGGGGTCTCCGGTACCTGGCGGGACCTCACGGAGAACGTCAACCAGCTCGCCGGCAACCTGACCTCCCAGGTGCGCAACATCTCGCAGGTCTCCACCGCCGTCGCCAAGGGCGACCTGTCGCAGAAGATCACCGTCGACGCCCGGGGCGAGATCCTGGAGCTGAAGAACACGGTGAACACGATGGTGGACCAGCTGTCGTCGTTCGCGGACGAGGTGACCCGGGTGGCCCGGGAGGTGGGTACCGAGGGGAAGCTCGGCGGTCAGGCCGAGGTGAAGGGTGTCTCGGGTACCTGGCGGGACCTGACGGACAACGTGAACTCGATGGCGTCGAACCTGACGTCCCAGGTGCGGAACATCGCGTCGGTCACCACGGCGGTGGCGAAGGGTGACCTGTCGCAGAAGATCACGGTGGATGCCCGGGGCGAGATCCTGGAGTTGAAGTCGACGGTGAACACGATGGTGGACCAGCTGTCGTCGTTCGCGGACGAGGTGACCCGGGTGGCGCGGGAGGTGGGTACCGAGGGGAAGCTCGGCGGTCAGGCCCAGGTACGCGGGGTCGCCGGCACCTGGCGGGACCTCACCGACAACGTGAACTCGATGGCGTCGAACCTGACCGCCCAGGTGCGCAACATCGCGCAGGTCTCCACCGCCGTGGCGAAGGGTGACCTGTCGCAGAAGATCACGGTGGACGCCCAGGGCGAGATCCTGGAGTTGAAGTCGACGGTGAACACGATGGTGGACCAGCTGTCGTCGTTCGCGGACGAGGTGACCCGGGTGGCCCGCGAGGTGGGTACCGAGGGCAAGCTCGGCGGTCAGGCCGAGGTGAAGGGTGTCTCGGGTACCTGGCGGGACCTGACGGACAACGTGAACTCGATGGCGTCGAACCTGACGTCCCAGGTGCGGAACATCGCGTCGGTCACCACGGCCGTGGCGAAGGGTGACCTGTCGCAGAAGATCACCGTCGACGCCCAGGGCGAGATCCTGGAGCTGAAGAACACGGTGAACACCATGGTCGACCAGCTGTCGTCGTTCGCCGACGAGGTGACCCGGGTGGCCCGCGAGGTGGGCTTCGAGGGGAAGCTCGGCGGTCAGGCCCAGGTCAAGGGCGTCTCCGGCACCTGGCGGGACCTCACCGAGAACGTCAACCAGCTCGCCTCGACCCTCACCACCCAGCTCCGGGCCATCGCCCGGGTCTCCACCTCGGTCACCCGGGGCGACCTGACCCAGCGGATCGCGGTCAAGGCGCAGGGCGAGGTCGCGGAGCTGAAGGACAACATCAACCAGATGATCGTCACGCTCCGCGAGACCACCAAGAAGAACGCCGAGCAGGGCTGGCTCGACTCCAACCTGGCCCGCATCGGTGGCCTGCTCCAGGGGCAGCGCGACCTCGGCGAGGTCTGCCGCATGATCATGATGGAGGTGACCCCGCTCGTCGACGCCCAGCTCGGCGCGTTCTTCCTGGCCGAGAACGACGAGGGGGTGATGCGGCTCAAGCTCACCGCGTCGTACGGCTACGTCGCCAAGGGACAGGACGTCACGTTCGGTCCCGGTGAGGGACTGGTCGGGCAGACCGCCCTGTCCCGCCGCACCATCCGGGTCGGCGGCGGTTCGGCCGGCGTACTGACCCTCCGCTCCGGACTGCTCGACATGACCCCCCGGGACCACGTCGTGCTGCCGGTCCTCTTCGAGGGCGAACTGCTCGGGGTCATCGAGTTCGCCAGCATCGACGCCTTCTCCGAGCTGCACCTGTCCTTCCTGGAACGACTGGTGCTGACCATCGGCATCGCCGTCAACACCATCCAGGCCAACCGGCGTACCGAGGAACTGCTCGCCCAGTCCCAGCGGCTCGCCCACGAACTTCAGGAACAGTCCGCCGAGTTGCAGCGCACCAACGCCGAACTGGAGGACAAGGCCCAACTGCTCTCCGAGCAGAAGGGCAACATCGAGACCAAGAACCGGGAGATCGAGCTGGCCCGGATCGGTCTGGAGGAGAAGGCCCAGCAGCTCACCCGGGCCTCGGCGTACAAGTCGGAGTTCCTGGCCAACATGAGCCACGAGCTGCGAACCCCGCTGAACTCGCTGCTGCTGCTCGCCCGGCTGCTCGCCGACAACACCGAGGAGAACCTCAGCCCCAAGCAGATCGAGTTCGCCCGGACCATCCACAGTGCCGGTTCCGACCTGCTCTCCCTGATCGACGACATCCTCGACCTGTCGAAGATCGAGGCCGGTCGGATGGACGTCGAACCCACCGAGGTCCGGTTCTCCGAGATCCGCAGCTACGTGGAGCAGGCGTTCGCGCCGCAGGCCGAGGAGAAGGGGCTGGACTTCCAGGTCCGGGTCTCCCAGGACCTCCCGCCCACCCTGGTCACCGACGCGCAGCGGTTGCAGCAGATCCTGCGCAACCTGCTCTCCAACGCGGTCAAGTTCACCGACAACGGGGCGGTCACCCTGCGCATCGCACCCGCCCCGGAGAACACCGTGTTCGAGGTACCGGCCCTGGCGGCGGCCCGGCAGGTGGTGGCGTTCACCGTCGTCGACACCGGCATCGGCATCTCCGACGACAAGCTGTCCATCATCTTCGAGGCGTTCCAGCAGGCGGACGGGACGACCAGCCGGCGGTACGGCGGGACCGGGCTGGGCCTCTCCATCAGCCGGGACCTGGCCCGGCTGATCGGCGGGGCGATCACCGTCACCTCGGCACCCGGGCAGGGCTCGACGTTCACCCTGTTCGTACCCGATGTGCTGGCCCCGGACGCGGTGGTGGCGCCGCTGCCGCCGCAGCCGTCCCGGGCCGGACTGCCGTCCTCGCTGCTGCTGCCGCCCCCGGAGCTGCCCGAACTGCCCGAGCCGGCCAGCACGCCGGCCACCCGGCAGCTCGACGGCGCCACCGTGCTGATCGTCGACGACGACGTGCGCAACGTCTTCGCCCTCACCAGCGCCCTGGAGCTGCACGGGATGACGGTGCTCTACTCCGACAACGGGGTGGACGGGGTGCGGCTGCTCGCCGAGCACCCCGAGGTCGATATCGTGTTGATGGACGCCATGATGCCGGATCAGGACGGATATGAGACGACCCGATCGATCCGGCGCAATCACCGGTTCGCTGATCTGCCGATCGTCTTCCTCACCGCGAAGGCGATGCCGGGAGACCGGGAGTCGGCCCTCACGGCGGGGGCCAGCGACTACATCACCAAGCCGGTCGACCTGGACGAGCTGATCGAGCTGATGGCGTCCTGGATCAGCGGCGGACGTGGGGAGAAGCAGTGACGCAGATGGCGAAGGCCCTGCTGGTCGACGACCGGCGGGAGAACCTGATGGCGCTGGAGGCGATCCTCCAGGGGCTGCGGGTCCAGTCGGTGGCGGTGGAGAGCGGCGAGGCCGCGCTCAAGCAACTGCTGGTGGACGACTTCGCGGTGATCCTGCTCGACGCGCAGATGCCGGACATGGACGGCTTCGAGACCGCCAGTCACATCAAGCGGCGGGAGCGGACCCGGCACGTACCGATCATCTTCCTCACCGCCGCCGACCGGGACGCCCAACTCGCACTCCGCGGCTACTCGGTCGGCGCGGTCGACTACCTCACCAAGCCGTTCGACCCGTGGGTGCTGCGCGCCAAGGTCAGCGTCTTCGTCGACCTGTGGGTCAAGACCCGCCAGCTCGCCGCCCAGTCGGAGGCGGTGCGGGAGCGCGAGGCCCAGTGGCGGTCGCTGACCGACGCGGTGGACGAGGCCACCGCGCTGCTGCGCTCCGCCGACCCGGACGCCCGGGACCGGGCGGTGGAGCTGCTGGAACAGGCCCGCTGGGGTGCCACCTCCTGACCGGGACGCCCGGAGGGGTCAGGAG
>NZ_WVUH01000432.1 GCF_017614955.1 Micromonospora echinofusca | reverse complement strand
GGACCACCCCGCTCCCCGGCCCTGGAGGAGAAACCGACGTGGCCCAGGTGTACCGACATGGCCGGCTCTACGGCACCGGCCGTCCGACGTGGCTGACCCCGCTGGAGGTACGCACCTGGGAGTTCGACCCGTGTCGGCGCGGGATCGACCCCGAGCAGGTGCACGCCTTCCAGCGTCGGGTGTCCGACGAGTTGGCCGAGCTGCACCGCGAGGTGGCCCGGGTCGACGAGGAGAACGACCGGCTCAAGCGGGCCCTGCGCGACTGGCAGGCGATGCACGCCGAACGGTGCCAGGGGCAGCGTGATCCGCGTGGCAACTCCGGGCGGCGCTGGTGAGTGTGTCGCTGCGGGTGCCACGTCCGGGTGACGTGGTGCTGGTGGACGGCCGGGCCTCGGTGCAGTTCGCTGGCGCACGCGGGTTTCTGTTCCGGGTGATCTCGGTGTCCGACCAGCCGACGTACCACGGTTGGGCCTGGCTGACCGGGTACCTGCTGGACCGGACCGGGCAGGCGACCGGCAAACGCGAGATCTTCGTCCAGCCCGCCGGCCTGCGCCAGGTCTCCGACACGTCGCCTTCGCCGCGACACGGCGACATCCGGCGCCAGTCGTATATCAAACGCAGCCGAACTTGATATCTTCGGTCGGATCGGGTCACCTGGAGGAGGTGCCGTACATGTCCCGGACCATCCTGGATATCGACGATGAACTGCTCGCCGAGGCAGCGAAGATCTTCGGCACCACGACGAAGAAGGCAACCGTCCATGCCGCTCTGCAGGCAGCGGTCGACCGGGAGAAACGTCGTGAGTTCGCCGACTGGCTCAAGTCCGGTGGTCTACCAGACCTGACCGGGCCGGTGGGTACGGCGAAGCCGGACGCAGCGTGAGTCGGGAGCACTACCTGCTCGACAAGTCGGCCCTCGCCCGTTGGCCCCGACCAGCGGTGGCTCCGGTCCTCGACGAGTTGTCCGACCGGGGTCTGCTTGCTGTCTGCGGGGCGGTGGAGATCGAGGTGCTACACAGCGCGCGTACCGCCAAGGAGGCACAACGGGCGCGTTGGCTGCTGCACGGCTTCGACTGGTTGGCGATGCCCGACGACATCTGGGACCGGGCGATCGACGTGCAGGTCCAGGCGCTGCACAAAGGCACTCACCGTGCCCTGTCGATGGCGGACCTTTTGGTGGCCGCCACCGCCGAGCGACACGGTGCCACGGTGCTGCACTACGACGGCGACTTCGACATGATCACTTCGATCACCGGGCAACCCACGACCTGGGTCGTCCCGGCCGGTACCGCAGACTGACCGTCTTCCCGAGTAGGTCGGCTGCTCCGAGCGGGTCCTGCCGGGGCGGCGCCTGACCGCCTCCGCCCCTATGCTCGCGGCGATGTCCAGATCAACGGTCCGCCAGCTCGGGGCGGTACGCGGCTGCCTGCTCGGCCTCCTGCTCGGTGACGCCGTCGGCGCGACCGGCGGGGAGGTACCCCCGACCGGGCTCCTGCCGGCCACCAGCGCCGGTCAACTCGCCTGTTTCACCGTGGAGGGGATCATCCGGGCCAGCGTGCGCGGCACCCTGCGCGGGATCTGCCACCCGCCGAGCGTCGTCTGGCACGCGTACACCCGCTGGGCAGGCGTGCAGGGCATCCCGGGTGTCCCGCGCATCCAGGACGCGAACTGGCCGGACGGCTGGCTGGCACAGGTCCCCGCCCTGGCGGCCCGGCGCGGGTCTGCGCCCGCGACGGTGGCAGCCCTGCGGCAGAAGACCATGGGTACGGTGGACGATCCGGCCGGGGTCAGCACCGGGGCCCACGGGTTGATCCGGAGCCTGCCGGCCGGACTGGTCGAGCCGTGGAGTACCGGGGCGACCGACCTGGCCGCGCAGCTCGCGGCCACCACCCACGCGGCGGAAGCGGTCCACGCCGCCGCCCTCGGTGCCACGATCGTCTCCCACCTGGTCCGGGGCGCCCCGATCGACGCGGCGGTGGCGCAGGCGCAACACCGGTGCGCCCACCTGCCCGGGGCTGCCCCGGCAGGTCAGCAGGGTGCCGGCCGGCCCGAGGATGCGGCCCACCCGCTCGCCCCGGCGCTCGCCGCCGCCCGGTCGGCACCGGCCGACTGGGGCGAGCTGGTCCGGCTCGCGCCCGACGCCCGCGCCGCCTCGGCGCTCGCCGGTGCGGTCTACGTCGCGGCCTCCTTCCCGGGCCCGGACCGGCTCCGCGAGGCTCTGATCTTCGCCGCCTCGGCCGGCGACGGGGGACATGTCGCCACGGTCGCCGGGGCGTTCCTCGGCACGGCGTACGGGGTCGACGCCCTGCCGGTGGACTGGCTGTCCCGGCTGGAACTGGTCTGGGTCGCCGACACCCTGGCCCGGGACCTGGTCGCCGAGTTCGTCGACCATCCGGCCGGTTCCGGGTACGGCGCCCCGCCTGATCCCCAGTGGATCGTCCGCTACCCCGGCTGGTAGTCCGGTCCGGTGCACGTCGACACGTACCACGATTTTGGGGTCATCTCGTGCCGGCTGGTGGGCGCATAGGCCACCATGGTTCGGTGTCGGCTCCCACCACCCCCACGTTCGCCGAGTGCCGCACCGCTGCCCGCGCGGTACGACGAGCGGAGCGGGGACGCGCGGCGATCGGGGTGATCCGCCCCCGGGACGTCTGGCTGTTCCGCGCCCGCCCACCACTGGCGGTACTGCTCTACCTCGCCGCCAGTGAGGGCCGGCTGATCTGGGAGTCGACGGAGGCGTTCGCCGTCATCGAACCGCCGTTGACCCAGTCGCGCGAGTGGACGGCCGGACCCCGCGCCAACCGGTTCCTCGGCCGCCTGGACCGCTGGTGGCCCCCGCTGTGTTTCCTGGTACCGCCCGGGTTGGCCCTGATCCTGGCCCTCGCGCTGATACCGATCCTGCCCTACGCCTTCGCCCGGCCGTGGGGCATCGTCGTCGTGTCCTGTCTGGTGCTGTTCGCCGCCGTTCTGCTCGTCAGCCAACTGGCGGCCTGGATGCCCATCGCGGTCGTCTCGTTCCTCCGCCGCTATTCCGCCATTCCGGAAGGGCTCGACCTCCAGGCCGAGGAACGCCGCCGCAACAACCACTGGTCGATGACGCTGTGTCACGCCGCCGACCCGGGCCAGGTCGGCGTGCTCCTGCGGCGGGCGGTCGAGCAGAGCGTCACGCTCGCCTCGACCGCGCTCCCCCCCGACCCGGCCTTCGGCACACCCCTGCTCGTCTGCATCGCCCGGGCGGCGACCAGTGTGGACACCCGGGAACGCCTGATCACGGTTGCCGAAGGGCTGGGTGCCACGAGCGAGGCGGGCTGTTACCTGGTGTCCGGTTCCGGTCCGGTCGTGGAGCCGAACGTCGAGGCGATCCGGCCGCCCGGCAACCTGTGGCAGTTGCTTCTGTTGATGGCTTGTATCGTGCTCACCCAGCCGATCTACATCGCCAGCGCCGAGCGGGAGGACTGCTCCTCGGGAGACTGCCCCGACCGGCCGGCGACCTATCTCCGGGCCCTGCAGTGGCTGCTCGGCAAAATCGTCTTCTGGACCGAGCCGACCATGCACCCGGTGAACTGGGAGGTCCAGTGGACCGGGATTCTCGCCCCGCTGTACGGACCTGCCCTGCTCACCGTGATCGTCGGATCGGTCTGGCGGCACCATCGCTACCAACGAGAGCGGGAGAAGATGCTCTACCAGCGTGTCCAGCACAGCGGCCGACGAAGCCGGGTGCTCCTGCTCGTGGTCAACGAGATCGAGCGGGACGCGGTGATCGCCAGCGTCACGGCGGCCACCGGAATCCCGGAGCCCCAGCTCGACCTGCTCGACATGCACGCGGTCTTCCGGCTGGGTTCGATCGGCGCCACCGAGATCAGGCTGGCCCAGAGCGAGCAGGGCGCGGTGAACCCGGGTTCGATGCCGTTGACCGCCAAGAGCCTGCTGGACGACCTGGCCCCGGACATGGTGGTGCTGACCGGGGTCTGCTACGGCCTCCGGTCGCGCCGGTACGACGGCGGCGAGCAGGAACTCGGCGACCTCGTCGTCGCCACCCAGTTGCGGGCCGCCGACCATGTCAAGGTCACCACCACCGGGGACGGCGAGCGGCACGAGATCGACCGGGGCGTACGCCCTGAGTCGTCGGTACGGCTGCTCAACCGGCTGCGGGCCGCGACGTACGGTTGGCCCGGACCGAGGGTGCACTTCGGACCGGTGATCTCGCTCAGCACCCTGCTCAACAACGAACAGGAACGCGAGAGGCTGCGGAGGGCCCACGAGGACGCGATCGGCGGCGAGATGGAACTGGCCGGGTTGTACGCTGCCGCCGCCCGGACCAAGAGCGACTGGATCATGGTGAAGGGCATCTCGGACTGGGGAATGGGCAAGACCGACGACTGCCAGCAGGCGGCGGCCCAGGCGGCGGCCCGCTTCGTCGTCCGGTTCCTCCAGCAGGGTCGGGAGGACGTGTCGACCCCTGCGGAGTAGACCGCCGGACAGCGTCGACATGGGCCCGGACCCGGTCGACCACCCGGATCGTCACGGGCGGCGCGTGGCGCGGATGGCGTACCTGCCGGTGCACCGGACGGTCGTTCCGGTGCAGACGGTCATGGCGTGGGCAGCGCGGTTGACGAGGCGGTGGGCGGGACGGCCAGCGGGGTCGACGGCGTCGACACCCCGCGCATCCGGTCGAGGAGGTTGGCGGTGGCCCGCTGGATCCGGGCGTCGACGTACCCGGGCCGGTTGAGCGCCAACGGCCAGTAGAGCGTTCCGGCGGTGAACACGAGCGCACCCTGCGGGCTCTCGTAGACGTGACTGTTCTGTTCCAGCAGCGCACCGGAGCGCACCGGGTACGGCGAGGCGGACAGGATGGTCGCCCCCGTCCCCTCGGCGGCCGGCATGTCCGGGTTGAAGCCGTCGGCCTCGCCCCCGACCAGGCGGGGGATCCGGTCCCCGTCGACCAGGCCGCAGCCCGCCCAGAACCAGTGGTCGGCCGCGCGGACCACCAGCGGGGACGTCCGGGCGACGATGCCGTTGTACTGCACCCCGAGCAGCCGCTGCTCGGCGAGCATCCCGCCCCCGCCGATGCTCCGCCAGCGGGTGGTGCGTTCCCGCCGGTCGGGTCCGGGCGCCGGATCGGGGCTGGTCTTGTAGCAGGTGACCAC
>NZ_WVUH01000431.1 GCF_017614955.1 Micromonospora echinofusca | reverse complement strand
GGTACGGGGGCGGGGGTGCGGGGCAACGTGTCGGCCACCACGTCGAGGAAGGCCCGGACCAGGTACTCGGCCTCGGGCAGCAGGAGGGAGCAGCCGTCGACGGGTACCGCCCGGGCGGTCGCCGGCATCGCCGCCGCGAGCGACCGGATCCGCTCGATGTCAGCGGTGTCGAACGGGCCGGCCCGCCAGGCACCGAAGCCGGCCGGGGAGACCCCAGGCAGCAGCCGCCCCCGGGCGACGAGGTGCAGTCCGGTGCCGGCCACCGCCGCCCAGAACCGGGTGGCCGGATGGGTACCGGTCGCACCGGACACCGCCGGCCCGTCCGGCAGGGTGGCGAGCAGTGGCAGCGCCTCGGCGACCGGCACCACCCGGACCGGCACGGTACGGCGTACCACCGCACCGTCCTCGCCGGGCAGGGCCAGTTCCCGCGTCTCGGGCCGCCCCGGCAGCCCGGCGCCCACCACCGGGTCGGTGCCGGCCGGTTGTGCGGCGCCGACCATCCCCGGGGCGCCGGCCGGGTCGAAGAAGGCCACCGTGCCGGCGCGGGGTGGATCGGCCGGTTCGAACACCGCCGCAAGGGTTAGGAAGGGCCCCCTGTTATCGCTTTCGGTATAGGAAGGGGCCCTTCCTAACGTCCGTGCCGGCATCACCGCTCCTGCGCGCGGTAGCGGTGCACGGCGAGGGGCAGGAAGACCAGGGTCAACGCCACCGGCCAGAGCACCGCGAGCAGCAACTGGTGCTGGGCCGCCCAGCTCTCCCCACCCCAGCCCGGGTTGCCGAGGAGTTGCCGGGTCGCCCCCACGGTGGCCGACAGCGGGTTCCAGTCGGCCACCGTACCGAGCCAGCCGGGCATGGTGGCCGGGGCGACGAACGCGCTGGACAGGAAGCCCAGCGGGAACTCCAGGGTCTGCACGCCGGTGAGCGCGGTCTGCCCGGTGAGGGTCAGGCCGAGCCAACTGCCCACCCAGACGAGCGCGAAGCGGAGCAGCAGGACCAGGCCGAGCGCGGCGAGTACCCGCCCGGTACCACCGGTGGCCCGCCAGCCGACGGCCAGGGCGGTCACCAGCATCACCCCGAGGGTCACCGTGGCGAACAGCAGGTCCGCCACCGCCCGCCCGACCAGTGGGGCCAGCGGGGAGACCGGCATCGACCGGAACCGGTCGGTCACCCCGCGCTCCCGGTCGGCGGCCACGGCGGCGGCGGTCAGCCCGACCCCGAAGAGCATGGTCATCGCGAACATCCCGGGCATCAGGAAGTCCGGGTAGCTGCCGCCGCCCGGCACCTGCAACGCCCCGCCGAAGAGGTACACGAACATCAGCACGAACAGGACGTTGAAGCCGAGCGAGGCGACCAGCGGGCCGGGGTCGCGGCGCCAGTGGGCCAGGGCCCGCCGGGTGAGCGTCGTGCTGTCGGCCAGCAGGGCGGCGGCCCGGCCCGTCGGGCCCGGCACGGGGGTACGGACCACGGTGGTCACGCCGCCACCTCCTGCGGCTCCGACCGGTGGCCGGTCAGGTGCAGGAACACCTCGTCCAGGGTGGGTCGGCGCAGTACCAGGTCCGCCACGGTCACGCCGTCGGCGTCCAGTCCCCGGACCACCTCGGTCAGCGCGCCCCGGTCGGTGATCCGTACGCTGATCCGCCGCTCGTCCGGATCGACCGTCGGCGCGTCGGCGCCGATCCGGCGCAACCGGTCCGCCGCCGCCGGCAGGTCGACGGCGTCCCGGACGACCAGGTCGATCCGGTCCCCACCGAGCCGGGACTTGAGCTGCTCCGGGGTGCCCCGCGCGAGCACCCGTCCGGCGTCGAGCACACAGACCTGGTCGGCCAACTGGTCCGCCTCGTCGAGGTACTGCGTGGTGAGCAGCACCGTGGTGCCGGCGCCGACCAGGTCACGCACCGCCTGCCAGACCTCGTTGCGGCCCCGGGGGTCGAGGCCGACGGTCGGTTCGTCGAGGAAGAGCACCGCCGGGGTCAGGATCATCGCGACCGCGAGGTCGAGCCGGCGGCGCATGCCACCGGAGTACGCCCGCACCGGTCTGCTCCCCGTGTCGGCCAGCCCGAACGTGTCCAGCAGGTCGGTCGCGCGGCGCCGGGCCTGCGGGCCGGTCAACCGGCACAGCCGGCCGAACATTTCGAGGTTCTGCCGGCCGCTGAGCACCTCGTCGACCGCCGGGTACTGCCCGACGACGCCGATCCGGTACCGCACCCGGGCCGCCTGGGTGGCCACGTCGAACCCGGCGACCTCGGCCCGGCCGCCGTCGAGGCGCAACAGGGTGGCCAGGATCCGCACGAGCGTGGTCTTGCCCGCGCCGTTCGGGCCGAGCAGTGCGCACACCGTACCGGCGGTGACGTCGAGGTCGACGCCGGCCAGCACCTCGCGGTCCCCGTACCGCTTCCGGACACCCGCCACCCGCACGGCCGATCCGACTGTCGTCACGTCACGTCCCCCTCACGTCCCGGCTTGCCGTACAACGTACGGTAGCGCATACGATTCCCGGTCGCCAATCCCGGCGCCTACCCTGTACGCGAACCCGGACCACAGGAGAGCAGAGCCATCGGCGAGAAGATCGAGATCAGGGGCGCCCGCCAGCACAACCTGCGGAACATCTCCCTGGACGTGCCGAAACGGAAGATCACCGTGTTCACCGGGGTCTCCGGGTCGGGCAAGTCCTCACTGGTCTTCGGCACCATCGCCGCCGAGTCCCGGCGCCTGGTCAACGAGACGTACACGGCGTTCATCCAGGGACTGATGCCGCACTACGCGCAGCCCGACGTCGACGAGCTGCGCAACCTGTCGGCGGCGATCGTGGTCGACCAGAAGCGGCTGGGCGGCAACTCCCGCTCCACCGTCGGCACGGTGACCGACACGTACGCCATGCTCCGGCTGCTCTACTCCCGCGTCGGTGAACCCCGCGTGGGACCGGCCCACCACTTCTCCTTCAACGACCCGGAGGGGATGTGCACCGACTGCGACGGCCTCGGCTGGGCCACCCGGGTGTCCCTGGACGAACTGCTCGACCGGGACCGGTCGCTCAACACCGGGGCGATCCGGTTCCCCGCCTTCGAGGTGGACTCCTGGTACTGGAACCTCTACGCCCAGTCCGGCCTGTTCGACAACGACAAGCCGCTGCGGGACTACACCGACGAGGAGTGGCACCACCTGCTCCACGGGCCGGCCCGCAAGCTGAAGGTGAAGCTGCCGACGGTCGGCGGCACGATGAACTCCACCTACGAGGGTCTGCTGCCCCGGTTCAAGCGGCTCTACCTCGGCAGGGAACTCGACCAGGTACCGGCGCAGCTGCGCGCCGACGTGGCCCGGATCGCGACCGCCGGCCGCTGCACGAGCTGTGCCGGTACCCGGCTCAACGAGGCCGCCCGCACCTGCCGGGTCCGGGGCCGGACCATCACCGAGTGCACCGCCATGCAGGTGAGCGACCTGGCCCCGCTGGTCCGGGGCATCACCGACCGCCCGGTGGCCCCGCTGGTCACCGCGCTCGCCGCCCGACTGGAGAGCCTGGTGCACATCGGCCTCGGCTACCTCAGTCTGGACCGGGAGAGCGCGACCCTCTCCGGCGGCGAGGCCCAACGGGTCCGGATGGTCCGCCACCTCGGCAGCAGCCTCACCGACATCGCCTACGTCCTCGACGAGCCCAGCGTCGGCCTGCACCCGCACGACGTGCACCGGCTCAACGAGCTGCTCGTCGCGCTGCGGGACAAGGGGAACACCGTCCTGGTGGTGGAGCACGAGCCGGCGGTCATCGCGATCGCCGACCACGTCGTCGACATGGGACCCGGCGCCGGCGAACAGGGCGGCGAGATCGTCTACACCGGCGACCTGGCCGGACTCCGCGCCGCCGGTACGCTCACCGGTCGGCACCTGGACCGCCGCCAACCGATCCGGACTCAGGTCCGGCCGGCGACCGGCTGGCTGCACGTCCCCCACGCCGACCTGCACAACCTGCGGGACGTCGACGTCCGCATCCCGACCGGGGTCCTCACGGTGGTGACCGGGGTGGCCGGCTCCGGCAAGAGCGCGCTGATCCGGGGCTGCCTGCCGCAGCACCACCCGGAGGCGATCATCGTCGACCAGACCCTGCCGAAGGGTTCGAAGCGGTCCAACCCGGCCACCTACACCGGGCTGCTGGATCTGATCCGGCGTAGCTTCGCCTCGGCCAACGGGGTCGGGGCCGCGCTGTTCAGTGCGAACTCCGAGGGGGCCTGTCCGCGCTGTCAGGGCCTCGGGATGATCTACACGGACCTGGCCTTCCTGGAGACCGTGGCCACCGTCTGCGAGGCGTGCGGCGGCCAGCGGTACCGGGAGGACGTCCTGCGGTACCGGCTGCGCGGTCGCACCATCAGCGAGGTGCTGGCCATGTCGGTCACCGAGGCCCGGGCCTTCTTCACCGAACCGGCGCTGGCCGCCCGGCTGGCCGCGCTGGACGACGTCGGCCTCGGTTACCTGACCCTGGGCCAACCGCTGGACACCCTCTCCGGTGGCGAACGGCAGCGGATCAAGCTCGCCAGCGAACTGGGCCGCACCTCGCAGGTGTACATCCTGGACGAACCCACCACCGGGCTGCACCCGCACGACGTGGCGAAGCTGATCGTCCTGCTGGACCGGCTGGTCGACGGCGGCAGCACGGTCGTCACCATCGAGCACAACCTGGACGTGGTGGGGCGCGCCGACTGGATCGTCGACCTGGGGCCGGGTGCCGGGCACGACGGCGGCACGGTGGTGTTCTTCTCGATGGCGACGAGTTTCGCGGCGGCGGCGTTGGGTGCGGAGGGCCTGGCGGCGGACGTGACGATGCTGGTGGGTAATGGTTTCGTGCCGGGTCACGCGGAGTTGGCGTTGGGTCTGGTGCGGGAGGTTGCCGGGGTGCGTGCGCTTTTCGAGGCGCGGTTGGCGGCAGACTGATCCCATGACGAACCCCTCGACGTTGTACCGCGGTGGAGTGCTGCACTGTCCGGCGGATCCGAGCGCGACGGCGCTTCTGGTGTCGGATGGGCGGATTGCCTGGTTGGGTGCGGACGCGGATGCGCCGCGCGCGGACCGGGTGGTGGAGTTGGACGGGGCGTTGGTGACGCCTGCGTTCGTGGATGCGCACGTGCACTGCACGGATACCGGGTTGTCGTTGTCGGGGCTGGAT
>NZ_WVUH01000430.1 GCF_017614955.1 Micromonospora echinofusca | reverse complement strand
GGGCGGGGGACTGTGCGGCGGCGCGTACCGCGGCAGCGACCGC
This sequence comes from Micromonospora echinofusca, assembly GCF_017614955.1. Classification (GTDB taxonomy): domain Bacteria; phylum Actinomycetota; class Actinomycetes; order Mycobacteriales; family Micromonosporaceae; genus Micromonospora; species Micromonospora echinofusca_A. The sequence continues at coordinate 5,115 of NZ_WVUH01000430.1, read as the reverse complement.
CGGAGCCACCCGGGAGTCGAAGACGCTCGGCACGATCACCGTCGGGTTGATCTTCTCCTCGCCGACCACGTCCGCGATGGCCCGGGCGGCGGCGATCGCCATCTCCTCGGTGAACTCCTCGGCGTGCGCGTCCAGCATGCCCCGGAACACGCCGGGGAAGGCGAGCACGTTGTTGATCTGGTTGGGCTGGTCGGAGCGGCCGGTCGCGACCACCGCCGCGTACTTGCGGGCCTCCCGGGGGTCGACCTCCGGGTCGGGGTTGGCCAGCGCGAAGACGATCGAGTCCTTCGCCATGGTGGCGATGTCGTCCCCGGTGAGCAGGTTCGGCGCACTCACCCCGATGAAGACGTCGGCGCCCCGGACCGCCCCGGCCAGGTCGCCGGCGTAGTTGTCCCGGTTGGTGTGCTCGGCCAGCCACTGCCAGGCCGGGTTGAGCCCGGTCAGCCCACGGTGCAGGGCGCCCTGCCGGTCGTACGCGATGATGTCGCCGACCCCCTGGCGCAGCAGCAGCTTCATGATCGCGGTGCCCGCCGCGCCGGCTCCGGAGACCACCACCCGCACGTCGGCGAGCTGCTTGCCCACCACCCGCAGCGCGTTGGTCAGCGCCGCCAGCACGCAGATCGCGGTGCCGTGTTGGTCGTCGTGGAAGACCGGGATGTCGAGCAGTTCCCGCAGCCGGGCCTCGATCTCGAAGCACCGCGGCGCGGCGATGTCCTCCAGGTTGATCCCGCCGTACGCCGGGGCGATGGCCCGGACGATGTTGACGATCTCGTCGGTGTCCTGGGTGTCCAGCACCACCGGCCAGGCGTCCACCCCGCCGAAGCGCTTGAACAGCGCCGCCTTGCCTTCCATCACCGGCAGTGACGCGGCCGGGCCGAGGTTGCCCAGGCCGAGCACGGCCGAACCGTCGCTGACCACGGCCACCGTGTTGCGCTTGATGGTCAGCCGGCGGGCGTCGGCCGGGTTCTCCGCGATGGCCTGGCAGACCCGGGCCACCCCCGGGGTGTACGCCCGGGACAGCTCGTCCCGGTTGCGCAGCGCCACCTTCGACGCCACCTCGATCTTGCCGCCGAGGTGCAGCAGGAACGTCCGGTCGGAGACCTTGCGGACCTCCACCCCGTCCAGCGCGGTCAGCGCGACGACCACCTGGTCGGCGTGGCCGCTGTCGGCGGTGTCGCAGGTCAGGTCGACGACCACGTGGTTCGGGTCGGAGTCGACCACGTCGAGGGCGGTGACGATGGCACCGGCCTCGCCCACGCAGGTGGTCAACCGGCCGATCGCCGAGGCGTCCGCGGTCACCGCGATCCGGATGGTGATCGAGAATCCGGCACTGGGCAGTCGGGTGATCGCCACGGGGTCCCTCCGTCGTTGGTGGGCTGCGGCCGCTCGACCGCCGCATGCGCCTTTCTACCCGCTGCGTCCACGGCCCCGGCATGCGGCCCCGTCCGGTGCGACCGGGATCGCGTCGCACGGCACCCGGTCCAGCCGCCGGAACCGTCGCCATCAGCGGTTCTTTTGACCGGTCGGGATGGGGGAATATAGCGGTGCGACGTGCGCTTGCACGTGTCAGGATTGGCCGACACGCACCAAAACGGACAGGAGACCCGCTTGCGAGACCAGGAGAGCTTCGTTCGGATGGCGGACGAAGACCTCGACGCCACCACCGGTGAGCTGGAGCTGGAGGACCGCCAGGCACTACGCCGGGTGGCCGGCCTCTCCACCGAGCTGACCGACATCACCGAGGTCGAGTACCGGCAGCTCCGACTGGAGCGGGTGGTGCTGGTCGGGGTCTGGACCGAGGGTACCGTGACCGATGCGGAGAACTCGCTCACCGAGCTGGCCGCCCTGGCCGAGACCGCCGGTTCGCAGGTGCTGGAAGGGCTGATCCAGCGGCGTACCCGGCCCGACCCGGCCACCTACATCGGCCGGGGCAAGGTCGACGACCTGGGCGCGGTGGTCCTGTCCACCGGCGCCGACACGGTGATCTGCGACGGGGAACTGTCCCCGTCCCAGCTGCGCAACCTGGAGCAGCGCACCAAGGTCAAGGTGGTCGACCGGACGGCACTGATCCTCGACATCTTCGCCCAGCACGCCAAGAGCAAGGAAGGTAAGGCCCAGGTCGAGCTGGCCCAGCTCGAGTACCTGATGCCCCGGCTGCGCGGTTGGGGTGAAACCCTCTCCCGGCAGACCGGTGGTAGCGGTCGCGGCGGCGGTGCCGGCGGCGGCGTGGGTCTGCGTGGTCCCGGTGAGACCAAGCTGGAGACGGACCGGCGGCGGATCCGCACCCGGATCGCCCGGCTGCGCCGGGAGATCAAGGGCATGCGCACGGTACGCCAGACCAAGCGGTCCCGACGTTCCCGCAACGCGGTCCCGGCGGTGGCCATCGCCGGTTACACCAACGCCGGCAAGTCCAGCCTGCTCAACCGGCTGACCGGCGCGGGGGTACTGGTCGAGGACGCGCTCTTCGCCACCCTCGACCCGACCACCCGACGGGCCACCACCTCGGACGGCCGGATCTACACGCTCTCCGACACGGTGGGCTTCGTCCGGCACCTGCCGCACCAGATCGTCGAGGCGTTCCGGTCGACGCTGGAGGAGGTCGCCGACGCGGATCTCGTCGTACACGTGGTGGACGGCGCGCATCCCGACCCGGAGGAGCAGGTCCGCGCGGTGCGGGAGGTACTCGCCGAGGTGGGTGCCGACCGGTTGCCGGAGCTGCTGGTGGTCAACAAGACCGACGCGGCCGACGAGGACACCCTGCTGCGGCTCAAGCGGGCCTGGCCGGAGGCGGTGTTCGTGTCGGCCCGGTCCGGGCGGGGCATCGACGAGCTGCGGCTGGCGATCGAGGGGCGGCTGCCCCGGCCGGCGGTGGAGGTCCGGGCCACCCTGCCGTACGACCGGGGCGACCTGGTCGCCCGGGTGCACCGGCGCGGCGAGGTGCTCAGCACCGCGCACGTCGAGGAGGGCACCCGGCTGCACGTACGGGTCGACGAGGCGCTCGCCGCCGAGCTGGCCCCGTTCGCGAGCTGACCGGAGCGGGCATGTCCCGCAGTTGGCTGGAACCGGTCCCTTCCGACCCGGCTCGCCCGGTCGGAAGGGACCGCTCGCGTTGACCCTCCGTCAGAACGCGAGCTGCATCGCGGTGGTGCCGTTGGCGTTGGGCCAGTCGTGGATCACCATGACCTTGAAATGGGTGTTGTCCGCGACATTGGTCGCGATCGTCTTCCACGAGGTGCTGAGTTCGGTCCAGTAGTTGCAGCTGGAGGTGTGGTCAACGAAGATCACACATGCCTGCACGCTCCAGGTCGCGGTCGTCGACTTGCGCATGTTGATGTCGAGGCATCGTGTCGTGGTGGTGAAGGCGGTGTTCCCGGGCGCGGTCAGCGTGGTCGGGCTGACCGACGTGTACTGCCAGACGGCGCCGTCGTAGCACGTGACCAGCAGGGAGTCGGGTTCGGCGGCGGCGCCGGCCGCAGGCCCGGTGACACCCTGGGCTCCGACCGTTCCCAGGATGAGTGCGAGTAGCGCAGCGCAGCAGCGCGTGAGGTGACGGCGCACGACACATTCCTTTCCGCATGGCCGGGGTGCGATGACGCCGGCTGTGTGGCCCCCGATGAACGGATCCGATCATTCGCCGGGTCGGTAATGGGATTGTAGTTTGTCGATTGGTTTCGGATCGGCCCCGCCGGAGGGGCGGCCCCGTGGGGAATCGGGCCTGCCGGTGACGTGCCGGATGCCCGCCGTGGTGGGAGTCCCGGCGGAAGATCGCGGTGTGCCACAGGGCGGTCGGGGCGCATGCGACACTGACCTGATGCGGCGCGCTGTCTCCTCGGTCACGGTTGCCTTCGGCCTCGCCTGTGTGTTCACCGCCGGCCCGGCGGCCCTGGCGGCGCCGACACCCGGTCCGAGCGGTCCGGGCGCCGCCCCGGCGGCCGGCAAGAAGCGCTGCGGGATCACCGACAGCAGGCTGCGGGAGCTGTCCGGTCTGGTGGCCACGAAGACCGGCTACGTGGTGATCAACGACGGCACGGAGGAGCCGAGCCGGAAACGGATCTTCTTCCTGGACACCAGGTGCAAGGTCACCAAGGCGGTCGAGTACTCCGGGAACGGCCCGTTCGACACCGAGGACCTCGCGCTCTCCGCCGACGGCAGCACGCTCTGGGTCGCCGACACCGGCGACAACCTCACCAGCACCGAACGGCGTACCCGGGTCGCGTTGTGGAGCATGCCGGCCAACGGGGCCAGGAAACCCGCCCTGCACCGGCTCGCCTACCCGGAGCGCAAGCCGCACGACGCCGAGGCGCTGCTGATGGCCGACGACAACACGCCGATCATCGTCACCAAGACCATCGGCAAGGCGGAGATCTTCGTCCCGGCCGCCGCGTTGAAGACCAACAACGAGGAACCGGTGCCGATGAAGAAGGCCGGCGAGGTCACCCTGCCCAAGACCAGCACCGAGAACGTGATGCAGGGGCCGGGCCGGGTGGCGATCACCGGGGCCGCCCGCTCGCCGGACGGCAAGCGGGTGGTGCTGCGCACCTACGCCGACGCCTTCGAGTACGACGTGCCCGACGGGGACGTCGTCAAGGCGCTGACCGGTGGCAAACCCCGGGTCACCCCGCTCGCCGACCCGTTCGGGGAGGCCATCGCGTACTCCCCGGACGGGAAGACCTTCCTGACCGTCTCCGACGCCGGCCAGCTCGGTGAGGACGACCCGATCGACGTCCTGGCGTACACCCCCTCGAGCAGCGGGGTGGCGGACCGGCCCGGTGGTGCCCCGCCGAAGAAGGCCGTCGCCAGCACCTCCTGGACCGACCGGCTGAGTCTCTCCGACATCACGTACCTGATCGCCGCGGTCGGGGTGGTCGGGGCGATCCTGGTCGGCGCCGGGATCTTCGGCATCGTCCGGTCCCGACGGCGGGCGGCTGCCGACGGCCCGGCTGCCGGTCGGGGCGGGCGTACCGGTACCGGGCGGGACGGGTACGACCCGGACGAGCCGGACCACGGCCCGGGTGAGCGCGGCTACGGCGCCGGGGACCGGTACGCCGACCGGCCGCCGGCTGGCCGGGGGGACGAGCGGCCGCCGGCCCGGGGCGGCCGGAGCGGGGTGTACGG
>NZ_WVUH01000042.1 GCF_017614955.1 Micromonospora echinofusca | reverse complement strand
GCCCACGACCGACCGTCCCGCCGGAGAGGCAACCATGTTCCGCACCATGCTCAAGTCCAAGATCCACCGTGCCACGGTGACCCAGGCCGACCTGCACTACGTCGGCTCGGTGACGGTGGACCAGGATCTGCTGGACGCCGCCGACCTGCTCCCCGGCGAGCAGGTGGCGATCGTCGACATCACCAACGGGGCGCGGCTGGAGACGTACGTCATCCCGGGCGAGCGGGGCAGCGGGGTGATCGGCATCAACGGGGCCGCCGCCCACCTGGTGCACCCCGGCGACCTGGTCATCCTCATCTCGTACGGGCAGCTGGACGACGCGACCGCGCGGACGTACCAGCCCCGGATCGTGCACGTCGACGCGGCCAACCGGGTCATCGAGCTGGGCACCGACCCGGCGGGCGCGGTACCCGGGATGGTCGGTGACCCGGTCCGTGGGGACCTGACCGTCACCGGCTGACCCCGCCCCGGTCCCCGGTCGTCCCGGGGAGGGCCGCTTCCGGTCTGTCACCGGACGCCCCCGTCTGGTTACCCTAGGCCGGCGCCGTCCGGATCGCCGGCGCATGGGGAGGGCCGTGATGCGCCGTTGGTCGTTACGGAGCCTGGCGCTGGCCGGTGCTGCCGTGCTGCTGCTGGCCGGGTGCGGTGCACCCGGTGGGGTGGACGGTGACCTGGTCGACGACTGGCCCGCCTTCGGGCAACCGGAGGCGTTCACCCCGCCGGCCGGTGTCTGCCTGGCCGCCGACTTCGCCGAGACGGTCTACCTCTCCGCGTTCAACCCGGTCGACTGCACCGCGCCGCACCGGGTGGAGACCGTGCACGTCGGGGCGTTCCCCGGTGACCCACCGGCCCTGCCTGCGGCCGGCTCGGCCGAGTTGCGGGCCGCGTACGCCGAATGCGACGCGAAGGCGACCGGCTACGTCGGCGGGGACTGGCGGGCCGGCCGGCTCTGGCTCGGGGTGGCCCTGCCCCCGGCGTCCGCGTGGTCCGGTGGTGCCCGCTGGTTCCGCTGCGACCTGACCGAACTGACCAGCGTCGAGTCCAACGGCGAGGTGGTCAGCCGGACCGCCGGCCTGCGCGACGCGCTCAAGGCCGACAGCCCCCTGAAGCTGGGTTGCTACACCGCGAAGCTGGACCGGCAGCGCACGATCGAGGAACTGGTGGCCGCCTCCTGCACCCGACCGCACAGCGCGGAGTTCGTGGGCGCCTGGCGGGCTCCGGAGAACGTGGCCTACCCGGTCCGGGACCGGGACTGGGCACGGTTCTACGACGAGTGCCGCAACCAGATCGGCCGGTACGTGGGCCTGGCGGACGACCCGAACCTGCGATTCCGGGTCGGTGTGGTGGCGGTCCCGGGCAAGGCGGCCCAGTGGAAGGCCGGCGACCGGGGCGTGCGCTGCTACCTGTGGCTGAGTGACCGGACGGTCAACCGGTCGCTGCGCAACGCGGGGGCGGCGGCCCTGCCGATCCGGACAGGCTGACGGTTGTTTCACTTTCTCCGGCCCCCGCCCGGCGGGCCGGTGGTCCGGCGCGGTTGACTGTGGGGATGGAGCTGCCGACCCTCGACCTGCCCGCGCTGCCCCACCTGCTGGCGGCCCCCGCACCGGGCTGGGTGGAGACCACCGACGTCATCGTGGTCGGTTCGGGGGTGGCCGGGCTGACCGCCGCACTGCACCTGCGCGAGGCGGGCCTGCACGTCACGGTCGTCACCAAGGTCAACATTGACGAGGGTTCGACCCGCTGGGCCCAGGGCGGTATCGCCGCCGTGCTCGACCCGCACGACACCCCGGCGGCACACGCCTCGGACACCGAGATCGCCGGTGTGGGGCTCTGCGACCCCGGAGCGGTCCGGGTCCTGGTCGAGGAGGGCCCGGTACGGCTGCGGGAGCTGATGCGGATCGGCGCGGAGTTCGACCGCAACCCGGACGGGTCGCTGATGCTGACCCGGGAGGGCGGGCACCGGGCCGACCGGATCGTGCACGCCGGTGGTGACGCCACCGGGGCGGAGGTGCAGCGGGCCCTGCACGCCGCGGTCCGCCGGGACCCGTGGATCCGGCTGGTGGAGCACGCGCTCGTGCTGGACCTGCTCCGGGCCCCCGGCGACGGCCCCGACGGGCTGGGCCGGGCCTGCGGGATCACCCTGCACGTGCTCGGCGAGGGCAGCGAGGACGGCGTCGGCGCGCTGCTGGCCCGCGCGGTCGTCCTGGCCACCGGCGGGATGGGCCAGGTCTTCGCGGCCACCACGAACCCGGCCGTGTCGACCGGTGACGGCGTGGCCCTGGCGATGCGGGCCGGTGCCGCCGTCACGGACATCGAGTTCGTCCAGTTCCACCCGACCGCCCTGATCACCCCGGCGGGCACCGGGGTGCCCGGTGCCGGTCCGGCCCAGCAGCCACTGGTCTCCGAGGCGCTGCGGGGCGAGGGCGCCCACCTGGTCGACGCGGACGGCAAGCGGTTCATGCTCGGCCAGCACGAGCTGGCCGAACTGGCCCCGCGTGACGTGGTGGCCAAGGGCATCCACCGGGTGCTGCTCGCCACCGGGGCGGACCACGTCTTCCTCGACGCCCGGCACCTGGGCGGTGACTTCCTGACCCGACGCTTCCCCACCATCGTGGCGTCCTGCCTGGCCATCGGGGTGGACCCGGCGGTCGACCTGATCCCGGTCGCCCCGGCCGCCCACTACGCCTCCGGCGGGGTCCGTACCGACCTGCACGGCCGGACCTCCATCCCCGGCCTGTACGCCTGCGGCGAGGTGGCCTGCACGGGCGTGCACGGCGCCAACCGGTTGGCCAGCAACTCGCTGCTGGAAGGGCTGGTCTTCTCCCGGCGGATCGCCGAGGACATCGCCGCCGGGCTGCCGGAGCAGGAGCAGCCGGCCCCGACCGGGGCGTGGCTCGGTGGCGCCGGCTGGGTGGTACCGCCCGGGGTGCGGGCACCGTTGCAGCGCGCGATGACCCGGGGCAGCGGGGTGCTCCGCTCGGCGGACACGCTGACCGCAGCCGCCGGGACGCTCACCGACCTCGGGACGGGCCGGGGCATCCCGGGGACCGCCTCCTGGGAGGCGACGAACCTGATCACCGTGGCGTCGGCGCTGGTCGCTGCCGCGTACGCCCGGCAGGAGACCCGGGGGTGTCACTGGCGGGAGGACTTCCCGACCGCCGACGGGCGGTGGCGCGGGCACCTGGTGGGTACGGTCGGCACCCGGAACCGGTTGACTCAGCACTGGGAGGAACTGCGGTGAACCCATCCACGGAGGCGGCGCTGCGCGCCGACGGGCTGGACCCGGCGGCGGTACGACGGATCATCGACACGGCGCTGACCGAGGACCTGGGTCCGGAACGCCTCGACGTGACCAGTGCCGCCACCATCCCGGCCGACCAGGTGGACACCGCCGAGCTGGTGGCCCGGGCGGACGGGGTGGTGGCCGGTCTGCACGTCGCGGCGGCCGTCTTCCAGCTGGCGGCGGCGGGCTCCGGGCGTACCGTCGAGGTGGTGCTGCGGGCCCACGACGGCGACCGGGTGGCACGCGGGGCGGTGCTGGCCACGGTGACCGGCCCGACCCGGCACCTGCTCACCGCCGAGCGGACGGCGCTGAACCTGCTCTGCCGGATGTCCGGGGTGGCCACCCACACCCGGGCCTGGGCGGACGTCCTGGCGGGCAGCAAGGCGACCGTGCTGGACACCCGGAAGACCACTCCGGGGCTGCGGATCCTGGAGAAGTACGCGGTCCGTGCCGGTGGGGGCACCAACAAGCGGATGGGCCTCTACGACGTCGCGATGATCAAGGACAACCACAAGCTGGCCGCCGGTGGGATCACCGCGGCCTACCAGCGGGTCACCGAGTCGTTCCCGGGGCTGCCGGTACAGGTCGAGGTGACCACGGTGGTCGAGGCGGTCGAGGCGGTCGAGGCGGGGGCCGACTTCCTGCTCTGCGACAACATGACGCCGACGCTGCTCACCGAGGTGGTCGCCGCGGTGGGTGACCGGGCGGAGCTGGAGGCGACCGGTGGGCTGACCCTGGACGTCGCGGCGGAGTTCGCGGCCACCGGGGTGGACTACCTGTCGGTCGGCGCGCTCACCCACTCCGCACCGATCATGGACATCGCACTGGACCTCCGGTAGGTCTGAGCAGCCCGGTGGGCCGACGTCCGACCGTCCGGCCGGGGCGGTCGGGCGCGGCGGCTGTGATCCGCCGGGCCGGCAGGTGGCGGTCCGCGCCGGTCGCCATCCGGGTTGTCTAGGCTTCCAGCGTGCTGCTCTGCATCGACATCGGAAACACCAACACCGTGCTCGCCACCTTCGACGGCGACAAGCTGGTGCACTCCTGGCGGATCAAGACCGACGCCCGCTCGACCGCCGACGAGCTGGGCCTGATGTTCCGGGGGCTGCTCGCCGGTGACGCGGTGGAGATCAGCGGCATCGCCGCCTGCTCGACCGTGCCGGCCGCGCTGCGCTCCCTGCGGACCATGCTCTCCCGGTACTACGGCGAGATCCCCAGCGTGGTGGTGGAGCCGGGGGTGCGGACCGGGGTGCAGTTGGCCATCGACAACCCCAAGGAGGTCGGCTCCGACCGGGTGGTCAACACCCTCGCCGCCTACACCCTCTACGGCGGCCCGTCGATCGTGGTCGACTTCGGTACGACCACGAACTTCGACGTGATCAGTGGACGGGGTGAGTTCCTCGGTGGCGCGTTCGCGCCCGGCATCGAGATCTCCTTCGACGCGCTCGCCGCCCGGGCCGCCCAGCTACGCAAGGTCGAGCCGACCCGGCCCCGGTCGGTGATCGGCAAGAACACCGTCGAGTGTCTCCAGTCCGGGATGTACTTCGGGTTCGCCGGGCAGGTCGACCGGATCGTCGAGCGGATGGTGGAGGAGTTGGGCGAGGTCCGGGCGGTGATCGCGACCGGCGGCCTGGCCCCGGTGGTGATCGGGGAGTGCCGGACCATCACCCACCACGAGCCGATGATCACCCTGATCGGGCTCCGGATGGTGTACGAGCGCAACATCTGACCGGCCGTACGGTCCGTGGCGGCTTCGGCCCGCCCGGTCAGTCTGCGCGGCGGGCCGCCCGGACCACGATCGTCCGGTACGGCAGTGCGAACGAGTCCCGGCCGGCCAGGTCGGGATGGTCCGTGGTGAGTTCCCGTACCGCCCGGTCCAGTTCCCGTTGCCGGGTGGCGTCGGCGGTGAGGTGGTACGAGCGGGTCCGGAGCATGCCGAGCAGCTGCTCCGGGCCGAGGGTGACGTGGTGCCGGAACTCGGCCCGTTCCACCGGCCCGAACCGGTCGCCGAAGGAGTCCCCCACCTGCCCGAGGGAGTCCTCCGCGCGGTAGCCCGGTCCGCCGACGATCCGGGACAGGGCGGCGACCCAGTCGACCGAGTCGTCGCGGATGTTCCAGATCGGGGCGAACATCCCACCCGGGCGGAGCAGGCGCGCGATCTCCGGATGCGCCCGCTCCCGGTCGAACCAGTGGTACGCCTGACCCGCGACCACCGCGTCGGCCCACCCGTCCGGCAGCGGCACCGCCTCGGCGCTGCCCGACAGCGCGGTGGTACCCGGGGTCGCCGCGGCGAGCTGCGCCCGCATGCCCGGGTCCGGCTCGACGGGCGTGACGGTGTGTCCCAGGCCGAGCAGGACGCGGCTGAGGATGCCGGTGCCGGCGCCCAGATCGACGACGCGGGCCGGACCGTCGGTACCGACCGCCCAGGCGACCGCCGGAGCCGGATATCCGGGGCGGAAGCGGTCGTATTCGCCGGCTGCCGCCCCGAATGAGAGCGCCTGGGTGGTGTCGGTCATGGCCGGAGGTTATCCGGTGAACAGCTCCGGAGCACTTGAGTACGCTCGTGCCTTGACACCGCCCGATATCTCCATCTGAGGACGCATGCCGTGACCGAGCAGACCACCCCGCCGATCGACCCCGCCGACGACCTTCCGGAGCAGATGCGGGTCCGCCGGGAGAAGCGGGACCGGCTGCTCGTCGAGACGGGTGACGCGTACCCGGTCGGCTACCCGAGGACCGCGACGCTCGCCGAGATCCGCGCCCGGTACGCCGAACTGCCGACCGACACCGCCTCCGGGGACACCGCCGCCGTCACCGGTCGGGTGATCTTCATCCGGAACACCGGCAAGCTCTGCTTCGCCACCCTGCGGGACGGCGACGGCACCGAGTTGCAGGCGATGCTCTCCCTCGACCGGGTCGGTGCGGACCGGCTCGCCGACTGGAAGCGGCTGGTCGACCTCGGTGACCACGTCGGGGTGACCGGTGAGGTCATCACCAGCCGGCGCGGCGAGCTGTCGGTGCTCGTCGACACCTGGGCGGTCACCGCCAAGGCGTTGCGCCCGCTGCCGGTGGCGCACAAGCCCTTGAGCGAGGAGGCCCGGGTCCGGCAGCGTTACGTCGACCTGATCGTCCGGCCGCAGGCGCGGCAGATGGTACGCACCCGCGCCGCAGCCGTACGCAGCCTGCGGGATTCGTTGCACGACCGGAGTTTCGTCGAGGTCGAGACCCCGATGTTGCAGTTGATCCACGGTGGCGCGGCGGCCCGGCCGTTCGTCACCCACAGCAATGCACTCGACACGGATCTCTATCTCCGAATCGCTCCGGAACTGTTTCTCAAGCGCGCGGTGGTCGGCGGGATCGACCGGGTCTTCGAGATCAACCGCAACTTCCGTAATGAGGGGATCGACTCTTCGCACTCGCCCGAGTTCGCGATGTTGGAGGCTTACGAGGCGTACGGGGACTACGACACGATGGCCACCCTCGCCCGTCAACTCGTGCAGGAGGCAGCGGTCGCCGTCAGTGGCTCGACCGTCGTCACCCACGCCGACGGTACGGAGCTGGACCTGGGTGGTGAGTGGCGTTCGGTCACTCTCTTCGGGGTGCTTTCCGAGGCGCTCGGTGAAGAGGTCTCGGTAACCACGGAACGGGCCCGGCTGGCGCAGTACGCCGAGAAGGTCGGTATGGCGGTCGACCCGAAGTGGGGGCCCGGCAAGCTCGCCGAGGAACTCTTCGAGGAGTTGGTCGTCCCGGGCCTTCGGGAGCCCACCTTCGTGCGCGACTACCCGGAGGAGACCAGCCCGCTCACCCGGAGCCACCGGGAGCAGCCCGGCCTGACCGAGAAATGGGATCTCTACGTGCTCGGATTCGAGCTGGGCACGGCGTACTCGGAGCTGGTCGACCCGGTGGTCCAGCGGGAGCGGCTGGTCGCCCAGGCGCAGCTCGCGGCCCGTGGCGACGCCGAGGCGATGCGGCTGGACGAGGACTTTCTCCGGGCCATGGAGTACGGAATGCCGCCGGCCGGCGGCATGGGAATGGGAATCGACCGGCTCCTGATGGCCCTCACCGGCCTGGGAATTCGGGAAACGATCCTCTTCCCCTTGGTCCGCGCGGAGTAGTCGCCAGGTTCTCGTTCCGTAGTTTCGCCGTCCTATTGACGCGACAAGCATCGTGAGCGCTATTGTGCTCTTGTTTGCAGGAGAACCTGCTCGAAAGGAACGTGGCACGTGGCCAAGCAGATCATTCACAAGCTGGTCGATGACCTGGACGGCGGGGACGCGGACGAGACCGTCAAGTTCTCGCTCGACGGGGTTCAGTACGAGATCGACCTCTCGAAGAAGAACGCCGGTAAATTGCGGGAGCTATTCGCGCCCTACGTCGCGGCCGGATCGAAGGTCGGTCGGGGTGGGGTGGTCGTCGGCGGTCGTGCTGCGCGCGGGCGTGGTGGGGCCACCGCCGACCGGGAGCAGAACAAGGCCATCCGGGCCTGGGCCAAGAAGGAAGGCCGGGAGATCTCCGACCGGGGTCGTATCCCGCAGGAGATCGTCGACGAGTACCACGCCAAGGCCGGGCGCTGAACGGTCCGACCGACGGTCGTCGACGCCGGTCCGGAGGGTGCTCCGGGCCGGCGTGGTGCTTCCCGGCCCCGCCGAGGCAGGGTGTCCGGCTTCTGTTTTTTAGGCGTTTTGTTCACACATGGTGGGATCCGTGGCCGCAGGGTGGTCGGTTTCCGGGTGCCCGGCGCTGTCGGGCGTCGTGGTGGCGTCACCGGTCAGCCGGTCGGGATCTTCCCGGCGGCGGTACCGGTCAGCGGCCGGGATCTTCCCGGCGGACCGGGAAGAATCCCCCGGAGGCGGCTGTTGTCCACAACCGGTGGATAGTTTGTCCACAGCCTGTGGATGGCCGACCGGTCCCCGGTGGTCACCGCTGGCGCGTTGAATTTCGCTATGCGCGTAGAGGCGGGCGGTCCGGAACAGCCTCTGAGCGGGGACAGTTGATAGGAACGACGCGTTCGCGGGCCCGGCCAGCAGCACACGACCTCTGCCGGACCGGTTCGCGACGATAGAGTAATGAGGCACGGACGTTCGTCTTGGACGTCCGGGCACCGGCCCCGCCGAGATTCTTGACCACCAAGATCGAGTGCGCACGGCACGTGAGGAGCACGAGGGCATGTTCGAGCGGTTCACCGACCGAGCGCGACGGGTTGTCGTCCTGGCCCAGGAAGAGGCCCGGATGCTCAACCACAACTACATCGGCACGGAACACATCCTGCTTGGCCTGATCCACGAGGGTGAGGGCGTCGCGGCGAAGGCTCTGGAGAGCCTGGGCATCTCGCTTGAGGGTGTCCGCCAGCAGGTCGAGGAGATCATCGGCCAGGGCCAGCAGGCTCCGGGCGGTCACATCCCGTTCACCCCGCGGGCCAAGAAGGTCCTGGAGCTGTCGCTGCGTGAGGCGTTGCAGCTCGGCCACAACTACATCGGCACGGAACACATCCTCCTGGGTCTGATCCGGGAGGGTGAGGGCGTCGCCGCCCAGGTGCTGGTGAAGTTGGGTGCCGACCTGAACCGGGTGCGGCAGCAGGTCATCCAGCTGCTCTCCGGCTACCAGGGCAAGGAGCCGGCGGCTGCGGGTGCGACGACGGGCGAGGCCGCTCCGTCGACGTCACTGGTGCTGGACCAGTTCGGTCGTAACCTGACCCAGGCGGCCCGGGAAGGCAAGCTCGACCCGGTGATCGGCCGGTCCAAGGAGATCGAGCGGGTCATGCAGGTCCTGTCCCGGCGGACGAAGAACAACCCGGTGTTGATCGGGGAGCCGGGTGTGGGTAAGACCGCGGTGGTCGAGGGTCTGTCCCAGAAGATCATCAAGGGTGAGGTGCCGGAGACGCTGAAGGACAAGCAGCTGTACACCCTGGATCTGGGGGCGTTGGTTGCGGGTTCGCGGTACCGGGGTGATTTCGAGGAGCGTCTGAAGAAGGTGCTCAAGGAGATCCGGACCCGGGGTGACATCATCCTGTTCATCGATGAGATCCACACTCTGGTGGGTGCGGGTGCCGCGGAGGGTGCGATCGACGCGGCGAGCATCCTGAAGCCGATGTTGGCGCGGGGTGAGTTGCAGACCATCGGTGCGACGACGTTGGACGAGTACCGCAAGTACGTGGAGAAGGACGCGGCGTTGGAGCGGCGGTTCCAGCCGATCCAGGTGGGTGAGCCGTCGTTGGCGCACACGATCGAGATCCTGAAGGGTCTGCGGGATCGGTATGAGGCGCATCACCGGGTGTCGATCACGGATGCGGCTCTGGTGGCGGCGGCGACGTTGGCGGACCGGTACATCTCGGATCGTTTCCTGCCGGACAAGGCGATCGATCTGATTGATGAGGCGGGTGCGCGGATGCGGATCCGTCGGATGACGGCGCCGCCGGATCTGCGTGATTTCGATGAGCGGATCGCTCAGGTGCGTCGGGACAAGGAGTCCGCGATCGATGCGCAGGACTTCGAGCGTGCTGCGCAGTTGCGGGACAAGGAGAAGCAGCTGCTGGGTGCGAAGGCGCAGCGGGAGAAGGAGTGGAAGGCGGGGGATCTGGACGTCGTCAGTGAGGTTGACGATGAGCAGATCGCGGAGGTGCTCGGGAACTGGACCGGTATTCCGGTGTACAAGTTGACCGAGGAGGAGACGTCGCGGTTGCTGCGTATGGAGGATGAGCTGCACAAGCGGGTCATCGGCCAGGAGGACGCGGTGAAGGCGGTGTCGAAGGCGATTCGTCGGACGCGGGCGGGGTTGAAGGATCCGAAGCGTCCGTCGGGGTCGTTCATCTTCGCGGGTCCGTCGGGTGTGGGTAAGACGGAGTTGTCGAAGGCTCTGGCGGAGTTCCTGTTCGGGTCGGAGGATGCTCTGATCCAGTTGGACATGTCGGAGTTCCATGACCGGTACACGGTGTCGCGTCTGGTGGGTGCGCCGCCTGGGTATGTGGGGTATGACGAGGGTGGGCAGTTGACGGAGAAGGTGCGCCGTCGTCCGTTCTCGGTGGTGTTGTTCGATGAGATCGAGAAGGCTCATCCGGATGTGTTCAACACTCTCCTTCAGATTTTGGAGGATGGGCGGTTGACGGATGGTCAGGGTCGGATCGTGGACTTCAAGAACACGGTGATCATTCTGACCACGAACCTGGGTACGCGGGATGTCGCGAAGGCGGTGTCGTTGGGTTTCCAGGCTTCTGAGGATTCGGAGTCGAACTACGACCGGATGAAGCAGAAGGTCAACGATGAGTTGAAGCAGCATTTCCGGCCGGAGTTCCTGAACCGGATCGATGACACGATCGTGTTCCATCAGTTGCGGCAGCAGGAGATCCTGTCGATCGTGGACATCATGGTCGCGCGGATCGAGTCGCAGTTGCGGAACAAGGACATGGGTCTGGAGTTGACCGACAGCGCGAAGAAGTACCTGGCGGTGAAGGGTTTCGATCCGGTGTTGGGTGCGCGGCCGTTGCGTCGGACGATTCAGCGGGACATCGAGGACAACCTGTCCGAGCGGATCCTGTTCAACGAGTTGACCCCGGGTCAGATCGTGGTGGTCGACTGTGAGGGCGATCCGGACAACGTCGACAAGTCCAAGCTGGTCTTCCGGGGCAGCGGACGACCGACGGAGGAGTTGGTCGCGGCCGGCGTCGACGCTGCCACCACCGACGGGACCAGCGGCGGCCAGGAGTAGACCGGTGATCCCCGAGACCGAGTTCTGGCCGGCGCAGGCCAGCCCGGAGTACCGCGCGGCGCGGAGCGAGCTGCTCCGCGCCGAGCAGAACCTCCGGGACGCGATCGAGCGCGTCGCCGCCCAGCGGCGCGCCCTTCCCGAGGGTGCCGAACTGCCCTCGTACACCTTCACCGAAGGCCCGGTCGACCTGGGCAGCGACGGTCCGCTCAGCCGGCCGACGCTGCTCGACCTCTTCGGTGATCAGCGCAACCTGATCGTCTACCACATGATGTTCGGTCCCAACGACGACCAGGCGTGTGAGATGTGCTCGATGTGGCTGGACGGCTTCAACGGCGTCCGGCCGCACGTCGAGCAGAACGCGGCGTTCGTCGCCGTGGCCAAGGCCCCGATCGACAAGGTCCGGGCCTGGGCACGGCGACGCGGCTGGACCCGACTGCGACTGCTGTCCAGCCACGACAGCACCTTCAACACGGACCTCAGAGTCGAGGACCCGAGTGGCGACATGCAGTTCCCCGCCATCAGCGTGCTGGTACGCGACGGCGACACCGTCCGCCACTCCTACACCATGCAGGCGATCTTCCCGACCGACGAGTCCGGTCGGGGTCTCGATCTGTACTGCCCGGTGTGGCAGATCCTCGACCTCCTCCCAGGCGGACGCGGAGAGTGGTATGCCAGCAATGACTACGGCGACGGAAGCCCCTGCGCCAAGTGAACCGGGCGCCCCGCGCCCCTGCCACCACAGCCCGCGATGACGGCGGCCCCCGTCCGGGCGGTCCGCGTCGGGCTGCCCCCGGTCCGGGAGACCGGTGGCAGCCCGGGCGAGGCGGATCCCGTCGAGGCCGAGGAGTTCATCCGGCAGCACCACGCCGAGGACCCCCGCCTCGGGCCGCCCGAGCCGCGACTGGAGCAGGTGCGCTGGCAGATCGCCACGACCGGCACGTACCGGCACACCCCGGCCGAACTCTCCTTCGGTGCGCGGGTCGCCTGGCGGAACAGCGCCAACTGCATCGGCCGGCTCTACTGGCGCAGCCTGCGGGTACGCGACCTGCGGGCGGTCGACGACCCCTGGGGGGTCTTCGTCGGCTGTGTCAACCACCTGAAGCTGGCCACCAACGGTGGCCGGATCAGGCCGGTCATCACCGTCTTCGCCCCGGACCTGCCGGACCGGCCCGGTCCCCGCATCGTCAACGACCAGCTCATCCGGTACGCCGGCTACCGCGAGCCGGACGGCTCGCTGCTCGGTGACCCCCGCAACGAGGCGCTGACCGCCACCGCGCTGTCCCTGGGCTGGCGCGCCCCGGCGCACCGGGGCCGGTTCGACCTGCTGCCCCTGGTGGTGCAGACGGCCAACCGGCCGCCGCTGATGGCCCGGCTCCCCGCCGACGTGGTGCACGAGGTCCCGATCACGCACCCGGAACTCCCCGAACTCGCCGAGTTGGGGCTGCGCTGGCACTCGGTACCGGCGATCAGCAACATGCGCCTGCGCATCGGCGGTATCACCTACCCGGCGGCGCCCTTCAACGGCTGGTACATGGGTACCGAGATCGGCGCCCGCAACTTCGCCGACACCGACCGGTACAACCTCCTGCCCGTGGTGGCCGAGATGTTGAAACTGGACACCTCCGCCGAGCACACCCTGTGGCGGGACCGGGCCATGGTCGAGATCAACCGGGCGGTGCTGTACTCGTACCACGCGGCGGGGGTCACCATCACCGACCACCACACCGAGTCGGCGCGCTTCATCACCCACCTGCGGGGTGAGGAACGGGCCGGCCGGAGCTGTCCGGCCGACTGGAGCTGGATCGTGCCGCCCATGTCGGCCTCGCAGACCCCGGTGTTCCACCGCTACTACGACACCCAGGCGCTGCTGCCGAACTTCCTGCCGGCCGAGCCGGAGCCCGTCGCGCGCTGTCCGTTCACCACCACCAACGAGGTACCGGCCGGTCTGGCCGCGCCGACCCACGGTGACCCACCGCCGGTCGCCGGCACCCCGCCGGTGACGACCGGGGAGCCCACCGTGCCGGTCGAGGTGGAGAGCCGTCCGCGAGCGGTGACGGCCGGCGTCCACCCACGTCCGGCGGACGTCGCCGGCTGACCTCAGCAGCCCCGCACCGGGCGCCGGCCATCTCGGCCCGCGCCCGGTTCGGCATCGCCGGCCGGAGTACCCGGGGCCGCGCCAATTGATCCGTAACAACAGATGCCTAACAGAATTCGCCACGAAAGCCCTGATGACACGTAGCTTGCTTCTCATTCGGATTCGGGTTCTGATCCCGCCTCACTAAGTGTCCCTCGCCAGGGATCGTCCACCGCGGAGCGAGCCAATGAATGTGAAGACCCCTTACGACGTCGTCGTTGTCGGAAACGGCATCGTGGGCCTCTCGATCGCCTACGAACTCGCGAAACGGGCCCGGGAGTTGCGGATCGCCGTGCTCGGCCCGGCGCACCGCTCGGGCGCGGCCTCCATGGCCGCAGGTGCGATGCTCAACACCTTCGGCGAGATCACCAAGTACACCCTGCTCTCCCCGGCCGGGCAGGCGAAGTTCCAGATCTGCCGGGACGCCCTGGACCGGTGGCCGACCTGGCTGCAGGAAGTGAAGGACGCCTCCGGCGTCGCCGACCTGGACCGCTCGCTGAGCCAGGGCACCACGGTGCTGCTCAACGCCAAGTCCGGCCACCTGGACGACGAGAACTTCGCCGCCCTCCAGTCGGCGCTGGCCAAGTTCGACGAGCCGTTCGAGGAGATCAGCCCGGCCGACGTACCCGGCCTGGACCCGCTGGCCGAGGCCCGGCCGCTGCGGGCGATCCACCTGCCCCGGGAGGGCGCCATCGACGCCCGCGCGGTGCTGGACGCCATGCAGACCGCGGCGACCTCGCTCGGCGTCACGGTCATCGACGCCGAGGTCACCGGCTTCGATGTCCGCGACGGCAGGGCGCACGGCGTGCACCTGGCCGACGGCGGCAGCATCGCCGGTGCGACCGTGCTGCTGGCCGCGGGTGCCTTCAGCGGCCCGCTGACCGAGGTGCTCGGCCCCGGCGCGGTGCCCGCCATGTTCGCCGGCAAGGGCATCGCGGTGCAGACCCAGCGGCGGGCCGAACCCGGCTTCCAGCACGTGGTGCGTACCCCCAACCGGTCCGGCTCCTGCGGCCTGCACCTGATCCCGCTCGGCGACGGGGTGGAGTACCTGGGCGCCACGAACCTCCTGTTCGACGTGCCGGCCCACGTCGCCGACATCGGGATGAGCGAGTTCCTGGTGCAGGTGGCCCGGGAGCAGCTCGACCACAAGCTCTTCTTCTCCGACGTCAAGGCCTGGATGGTGGGTAACCGGCCGGTCGCCCTGGACGGCTTCCCGCTCGTCGGACGCACCTCCATCGACGGTCTGATGATCGCCACCGGCACCTACCGGGACGGGTTCCACTGCTCGCCGGTGCTCGCCAAGCTGGTCGTCGACGACCTGCTCGGTGAGGGGAGCCTGGCGGAGAGCCTGCCGCACTTCACCCCGGAGCGGGCGCCGATCGAGTCGATGAGTCCGCAGGAGGCGGTCCGGGAGTTCGCCTTCCACGGGGTGTCCGCCTCGATCGAGGCCGGCCTGCGGCTGCCGTCGCACACCGACACCTCGGTGCTCGACCTGTTCTACCAGCAGGCCGCGCAGCGCTTCTACGACCTCGTCCCGCACCCGGTCGGCCTGTCGCCCGAGGTGCTGCTGGGCACGGTGTTCAGCCCGGACCTGGAGAACCACCGGATCACCCGGTACCTGACCGACGCGCACAAGCGCTACTCCGGCACCCGGTAGTCCCGCCCACATCGGAAGAGACGAGGTGATGTCGGTGCGTACCGGCGCCGTCGAATGGTTCGACATCCGTACCCCCGACCCGCAGACCGCCCGCCGCTTCTACGCCGAGGTGTTCGGCTGGACGTACCAGGACTTCGCCCCGCTGGGCCAGGTCCTCGGGGTGACCATCTGGAGTGACGGCAAGGAGATCGGCATGATCACCGAAGCCGAGGGGCAGGCGGCCGGCGGGGCCGGCACGGTGCTCTACGTCTACGCCGAGGATCTGCGGGCCACCGTCAAGAAGGCCGTCGAACTGGGCGCGACCGTCCGGTCCGAGCCGTCCATGATGGACGAGGAGTCCGGGGCCTTCGCCGACCTGGTCGACCCCACCGGGGTACCGATCGGGGTGTGGAGCCAGACGCTGTGAGTGGAACGTCGGCACCGACGGGCACCCCACCCGCCGGTGCCGACGTCCCTTTTCGAACCGGGAACGGAGGCGCCCCGTGTCCACCACCGACGACCTCGTGCGCGAGGCGACCGTCGCCACACCCCGCCCGACGGGCCGGGGCCGCCGGCTGAACCTCCGGCGGCTGCTGGTCGGGCTGCTCGCGGTGGTGGCGCTGCTCGGCTCGGCGGGGTTCGCCGCCGCGCTGGGCACCACCCAACGGGAGGCGGTACCGCAGCGCGAACTCGTCGTCGACGGCGTACCGATCACCCTCTACGTGCCCGGCACCGTGCCGGTGGTCCCGGACAGCACGGTCGACCTGCCGGCCCCACTGCCCCCCGGCAGCCGCCCGCCCGGACTGGTGCTCGCCCACGGCCACTCCGCCGACCGGGCCATGATGAGCTGGCTCGCCGGGCGGCTGGCCGCCGCCGGCATCGTGGTGGCCACCTTCGACTTCCGTGGCCACGGCACCCACCGTGCCCGGCACGAGCCCCACGGCTTCGAAGGGCGCCGCGAGGACCTGCGTACCGTCTTCGACTGGCTGCGCGCCTCGCCGTACGTCGACAGCGAGCACGTGGCGATCGCCGGTCACTCGATGGGCGCCGCCGCGGTGGTGCACTTCGCCACCCACGACGCCCGTCCGGTCGCCACCGTCGCCCTCGGCGGGTCGGTGGCCACCATCGAAGGCGACGCCGAGG
Source organism: Micromonospora echinofusca (assembly GCF_017614955.1). Taxonomy (GTDB): domain Bacteria; phylum Actinomycetota; class Actinomycetes; order Mycobacteriales; family Micromonosporaceae; genus Micromonospora; species Micromonospora echinofusca_A. Next base: position 14,488 of record NZ_WVUH01000042.1, on the reverse strand, counting down.
GCCGCAACATGCTCTTCCTGGTCGCCGAGGGCGACCCGGACGCGGTACGCGACGAGGCGGTGCGTACCGCCAAGACCCTGCGCGGCGGTGACATCCGCTTCGGCGACGAGTACGGCAGTCACGGCGACGGCTCGGCGGTCGGGCTGCGGGAGGTACCCGGCAACCACCTGACCATGCTCTACGCCGACGAGACGGCCGAGCGGATGGCCGACTGGATCAACCGGGCCGCCAACGGCGTCGGCCCGGTCACCACCCCCCGGGACAACCGGCTCGAACTCGCCCAGGGCTACCTGATCTTCATGCTGGGGCTGCTGGTGCTGCTCGGCGCCCTCGCCGGGGCGTTGGTCCGCCGGGGTACCGGCGACGCCGGCGCCCGGTGGCGGGGACTCGCCCTGATCGCCGGCACGCTGCTGGTGCCGCTGCCCTGGCTGGCCTGGGGTGACCCGGGGCCACTGGTCGGGATGGAGGCCGGGGGCGCCCTGGTGGTACTGCTCGCCGCAGCCGGTGGCCTGCTCTGGGCGCTCTGCGCGCTGAGGCCGGTACGCCGTTGGTGCCGGCTCGACGCCGACCTGGCGGTGCCGTTGCGCGCCGCCGGGGGCCGTCGGCTGCTGCTCGCCGCACTGCTCGGTACCGGCGGCACGATCCTGCTGCTGCTGCCGCTCGGGCCGCTCGGACACGGCCTGCTGCCCACCCCGACCCGGGTGGTCCTCGGCCTGCTGGCGGCGCTGCTGCTGCTGCCCTTCTTCCTCGCCGTCGACCTGCTGGTCCGGCGCGGTACCCCGCTGGCCGCCTCCGGGTTCGCCCTGGCCGTCCGGCTGCTGCTGCTGGTCGTGACGTTCGTGGCGGTCGCCACCGGGCTGCTGCCCGGGATGATCGGCCTCTACCTGATGCTGCTGGCCCCGTTCCTGGTGCTGCTGGAACTGGTCGCCGGGGCGATGTACGCGGTCGGCCGGGACCCGAGGCTGCCGGCGGTGTTCCAGGCCGGTGCGCTCGGTTGGCTGCTGGCGATCATCTCCCCGGTCATGTGGTGATCCGGCCCCGATACGCGGGATTCTCCGAGCTGACGCACGGGGTGGGGACCGGACGGCACGTCCGGTCCCCACCCCGTGCGTCAGCGGCTGTCAGCGGGGGAGATGAACGGTCGTCTCCTGCATCGTGTCACTGACGTCGGTGGACCGGATGAAACCCCGGGCGGTCTGGTACGCCCCGGTGCCGCCGGCGATCGCGATGTGATCAGCAACAGGGCAGGCCCATTCTGCCCGGTCCGGCCGACGCGACGCTCTCAGCCCGCGACGGCGCCGGCCGTCGTGCGGGCCTGCATCCGGGCCAGGGCGGCGGCCCGGTGGGTCGACGCGTCCAGCGCCGGCCGCTCACCCGGATCCGGCCCCAGGCCCAGCAGGTAGAGGCAGCGGGGCACGGCGGCGGGCGGGCCCTGCACGGTCACCGAACCGGTGAGCACCGCCTCGACCGGCTCGATGACCCGGCTGCCCAGGTCGAAGAAGGTCTGCGTGTCGGTGGCGATGCGCAGCACCGGATCGGTGGCCGGACCGGTGCTGGTGCGCACCCGTCCGCCGTGGACCACCACGTGGAAGACCTCACCGGAGATGTCGAACTCGTAGGTCTCGTCGGTACGGGCGCGTTCCGGGTCGGCCATCGCCTCGATGGCCAGCACCGCCCAGGACGCCCGACGGACCCCCGCCGGCAGCTCGGCGGGCCGCTCGGCCAGTACCGCCAGCCCGAACCGGGCCATGGCCAGCACCGGCTCACGCAGCCGCTCACCGAGCTCGGTGAGGGTGTAACCGGCAGTCCGCCGCTCCGTGTCCAACGGACGGATGATGCCGGTCTGGGTGAGCAGGTTGAGCCGCTCGGCGAGAAGATTGGTGCCGATGCCGGGCAGCGCGTCCAGCAGCTCCCGGTACCGCCGGGGGCGCAGCAGCAGCTCCCGTACGATCAGCAGGGTCCACCGTTCGCCGACCAGGTCCAGGGCGAACGCGAGGCCGCACTGCTGGTCGTAGCTGCGTCGCTCCCGCTGCTCTTTCACCTCTGCCTCGTTTCGGCGGGTCATGGTCGGTGCCGGGTGGCGGCGACCGCACTTGTTCAATAACACATAGCATAACGCCGACGACGCATGATCCGCGTCCCCGGTTTCCCCGAGGTGAACATCGCTGTCCGTGATCGTCGCGCCACGCTGTCGGGTCGGTTCCGCCGCTGCCGGGGCGCGAGGTCCGGCAGGTCAGTCGGGTCAGGCCGCCGCGAGTAGCCGCAGCGGCACGTCGGTCAGTACCGGCGGATCGAGGTCGGTGGGTTCCCGGAGAGTCACCGGGATGTCGAGCCTGCCGGTACCCCGGTACCTTGCAAAACCCGTTCCCACCAGAAAGCTGCCCGGGGTCCGGTCGACCAGCGCCTCGGTCACCGTCGCGCCCGGCCGGACCCAGACGACCCGGGCCCGGTACTCACCGGTGGCGCGCACCCCCGGCGGCAGGCACCCGTCCGGAGTCACCGGCAGCCATCCGCTGCCGGCCCGGTCCGCGCCGGCGGCCAACTGCACCAGCAGGAGCCCGTCCGTCGACCCTCTGCCGGGCCCGGTCAACCGGCTGCCGGCCGGCCGGTGCCGGGGTTCCCGGGCGGCCAGCAGGTCCCCGATCCGCACGGTGTGCGCCTGCCGGGCCAGCTGGCGGAACGTACCCGGCGCGGAGCCCACCAGCCGGGAGAACCGGGTGTGGAAACTGCCGAGGCTGTCGTACCCGACCCGCAGACCGATGTCCCGGATCAACAGTGCACTGTGCACCAGCAGCCGCTGCGCCTCGGCCAACCGCAGCGCGGTGAGGAACTGTGCCGGGGTCACACTGGTCATCGCGTGGAAGATCCGGTGGAAGTGGTACCTGCTGAACAGGGCGATCCGGGCCAGGTCGTCGAGGCGGAGCCGATCGGCCAGATGGTCCCGCATCCACGCGATCGCCCGGCAGATCGCGGCGGTCCGGTCGTCGGCGTCAAGGATTGCGCTGCCGATTGCTGGAAGCATGACGGTACTCCGTCGGCCGTCGCCTACGGGTCGACGTCGACCCGATGACACCCGCCGGGTAGACCAGCGGGTGTCATCGATTTTTCCATGTCGCGGCGGATCGCCCGGCGAATCTGTCAGTCCGTTGAGATCACTGGTCGCACCCGTCGGCGCCGGATCAACTGCACCCCGATACCGGCGATGACGACGACGTTGGCGCCGAGCACCACGGCGGTCACCGGGTCGATCTTCGTGATGTCGTGGTGCGCCGACACCTCCACCGGCCTGTCGGCCGGCGGCAGCAGACCCGCGTCGCCGACCGCGAAGGCCGTCTCACCACTGAGTTCCGCGCCGTCGACCAGCCGTACGTGGTAGACGACCCGGTACCCACCGGTGCCGTCGATCGTGACCGGCAGGGTGATGCTCCGGCCCTCGACCACCGGGGTCCGCCGGTCCATCACCCGTCCGGACGCATCCACTGTGGTGGCGTGGGTGTCCCGTTCGTCGAGGTCGTGGGTGAAGGTCAGGGTGACAGTGGACGGTGGTGCGGCAAGTACCGCCCGGTCGGCCGGTGCGGCGGTGTCCAGCCGCACCGGCTTCTCCAGTACCACCGGCAGGAACGCGGCGAACGACAGCGTCGCGATCACGACGGCTGCGGTGTGCCGCGCGGGCCACTTCACGCCACGGACACGGTCGGGCGGACGCCGTGGCAGGTGCAGCGCATCCGGGCCGCCACCGCGGGCGTCGGACGCATGTGCAGGTACATCGCGACCACCATGGGCAGGAAGACCAGCGCGTTGTACAGCAGGTGCAGCTCCACCCGGGGGACGATGAACTGCACGATGCTGGTCGGCACCGGCCGGCCCTGGAGGTGGTACCCGGTCAGCGACTGGATCAGCAGCAGCAGGTGCTCGAAGTGGTGCCAGACCTGGATGGCCAGCGAGATCCCCCACCAGGTGGCGGCCGACCCGACGAAGCCGCGCCGCAGGATCACCAACCCGACCAGCATCACCAGGGCATACGCGTAGTGCATCCACTCCTGCTGGACCAGCCAGGGGAAGGGCATCCCGAGGACACCCCGCGCCTCGGCCGGGGTCCACCCGAGCCCCCAGATCTGCACGGCCTGGGTGATGTGCTCGCCCCAGTGCGCCACCACGATCACCATGTACACCGCCAGTGCCCTACGGTGCCAGCCCTCGTTGAGGTTGGTCAGGAAACTGCGGGACCGAGCGTCGACCGTCATCAGTTACACCTCAGCATCGGTGGAGAGGAAAATAGGGGTTGACGCGTACACTGACGCACCGTCGACCATAGCCATGCGTCGACGTCTTACGGTTCTCCGGAATTGCGCGACGTACCCGATCGCTGCTGTCGGGCCGGCCGCGGCCGCACCGGCGGTCTATCATCCGGCGCATGACACGCCCGGCTGTCGACCACGAACTACGGTCGATCATCGACCAGCTGCCCAAGGTGGAGCTGCACGTCCACCTCGAAGGCTCGATCCGGCCGGAGACGCTGTCCCGGATCGCCCGACGCAACAGCCGGGACATCGGCGCGCTCTCCGTCGACGAGATCCGGGAACTGTTCCGGTTCCGGGACTTCTTCCATTTCACCCAGCTTTTCGAACAGTGCGTCGACGCGCTGCGCGACCCCCGTGACTTCGAGCAGATCACCACCGAGTTGGGCCTCGCCGCCCACGCCCAGCAGGTCCGCTACCTGGAGGTGACGTTCACCCCCGGGATGCACCACCGGGCCCGGGGCATCGGCGTCGACGAGCAGCTCGACGCCGTCGCCGCCGGAGCCGCCGAGGTGTACCGGCAGACCGGGGTCCGGATGCGGTTCATCCTCGACCACGTCCGGGGCGACGGCGAGCAGGAGTGCCTCCAGACCGCCCAGTGGTGCCACGACGGCCGGCGGCACGGCGTGGTCGCCCTCGGCCTCGGTGGATTCGAACCGGGCCGACCCGCCTCGCTGTTCGCCGAGGCGATCACCTGGGCCGGCGCGCACGGGGTGCCCTTCGTGCCGCACGCCGGCGAGGCGGTCGGCCCCGAGGGGGTCTGGGACTGCCTGCGTTTCGACCCGCCCCGCATCGGGCACGGGGTCCGCGCCGCCGAGGACCCGGAGCTGCTGACCACCCTCCGCGACCGGAACGTGGTGCTGGAGATCTGCCCGACCAGCAATCTGCGTACCGGTGTGGTCGCGGACCTGGCCGACCACCCGCTGCCCCGGATCCGGGCGGCCGGCGTGCCGTTCACCCTCAACTCCGACGACCCGTCGATGTTCCACACCGACGTCACCACCGAGTACCGGCTGGCCGCCGAGCAGTTCGGGCTCACCCTCGCCGAACTGGCCGGGGTCACCCGGACCGGCGTGGACGCCGCGCTGCTGTCCGGGGCCGAACGTGCCGACCTGCGCGCCGACGTGGACGCCCGACTGGCCGCCCTCGGGCTCTGATCAGGTCGTCCCGCCGGCCACGGCCCGGTTCAGCGCGGCGACGTGCGCCGGGGTGGCCCCGCAACAGCCGCCGACCGCCACCAGGTCGAACTCGGCCCGCCAGGCGGCCAACCCGGCGGCGAACCGGGTGGTACCGGTCCCGGCCGGCACGTGCCGGTCCACCGGGGTGTACGCCGGCAACCCGGACCGGTCCTCCAGGTTCGGGTACGCCCCGACCGGACCGATCCCGGCGTCGGCCAGCATCCGCAGCGCGACCCCGGTACCCGTCGGGGTGGTGCAGTTGACCAGTACCGTCCGGGCCCCGGCCCGCTGCGCCGTCCGGGCCGCAAGGTCCAGCGGTTCGCCGGACAGCAGGGTGCCCTGCTCGGTGCAGACGAAGCTGACCCAGGCCGTCATGCCGCACGCGGTCACCGCCTCCACGGCGTGCACCGCCTCCCGCAGGGTGTTCATCGTCTCCACCAGGACGAGGTCCACCCCGGCGTCGTGCAGGTGCCGGGCCAGCCACCGGTGCTCGACGCGCAGTTCGTCGTCGGGTGGTACCAGCCGGGGCTGGTAGCAGTCCTCGACCGGGGCGATCGACCCGGCGACCCGTACCCCCGACGGGGCCGCCGCGCGGGCCACCCCGACGGCGGTGTGCACCAGCCGGGCGGCGTCGTCGTCGGCCAGGCCCGCCCGGCGGAGGTTACGCAGGTTGGTGCGGAAGGTGTGGGCGCTGAGCACCTCGGCACCGGCGTCGGCGTACCGCCGGTGCACCTCGCCGAGCAGGGTACGGCCGGCGGGGGTGAGCAGCACGTCGACGCCCCACCACGGGGCCCGCACGGGCCAGCCGTGCCGTTGCAGCTCGGTGGCGATCCCGCCGTCGAGCAGGGTGGTCGTCGGCATGTCCGCCACCGGCGGTCGCTCAGCTCGGCCGGGCGACCAGGCAGATCAGGGCGGCGTCGCCGGCCTGACCGGTGACCGTCTCGCTCTGCCAGCCGTGGTCGGCCAGGGCGCGGGAGACCTTCTTGTCGATCTCGACGGCCTTGCCGGCGCCGGGCGGTTCCCAGCAGAGGTAGACCGCCCCGCCGGGCGCGAGGATCCGCTGGAACAGGGCCAGTTCCTTGGCGGGGGAGCGGACCCAGAACAGGTTCACGTTGACCGCGAAGATCTTGTCGAAGGTCTGCCCGCCGAACTCGGCCGACTCGATCGCGGCCACCCGCAGGTCGGCGCGGCCGTCGGCGACCCACCCGGAATTGCGTTCCGCCGCCCCCTGGATCGCCTTCTCCGACCGGTCGATCGCGGTGATCTTCCCACTGGTCAGCCGTTCGCACACCAGGTCGACCGCGACCCCACGACCGCAGCCGATCTCCAGCACCTGGTCCGACGGGTCGACCGACATGAGGTCGACCACCCAGCTCAGCCGTTCCGGAACCGATTTCTTCGCCACCCGAGCAATATATCCGCCGGTGCCGGACGGGACGGTTCTTCCGACTTGCGCCGTGTCGGACCCGCTCCACCGTGGAGGCGGTGCTCAGGGCGGGTCGAGCAGCCGTTTCTCCTCCTGCGCCAGGACCGCCTCCCGGTCGCCGAGCCCGGCGAGCCGGTCCAGCGGACCGGCCATCCCCGGATCGCCGACCAGCCGGTCCCGGTTACGGTGCAGGAAACTCTCGTACCCGCCGGTGTACGGGCAGGCCCGGTCACCGAGCCGCTGCCCCGGGTCGTACCGGCACCGGCCACAGTGGTCACCGATCCGGTCCAGGTAGCCGCCGTCCGACGTGTACGCGCGGGTGTCGACCCGGCCCAGGTCGGCGTACTGGCTCAGGCCCACGACGGCGGCGTTCATCACCCACCACGTCCCGTCGACGAAGCACCGCTGGAACCAGTCGGCCAGTTCCGCCGGCCGCCAGCCCCGTTGCAGGCCATAGCTGCCCAGCACCATCAGCCGCTGGATCTGCGGAGCCCACGCCTGGTCCCGTACCCCGGCCAGCGCGTCGGCCAGGCAGCGGGCCCCGACCGCGTCGGCGTCCAGGTCGGCGAACCACTGCGGCACCGGCCGGGTCGCCGCCAACCGGCCCGTACCCCGGAAACCGGGCTCGAAGTACCAGTACAGCTGCCAGAGGAACTCCCGCCAACCGAGCAACTGCCGGACGAACGCCTCGGCGCTGGCCCGGGGTACCGACCCGGTGCGGTGGGCCTGCCGGGCCCGGCGGATCGCGTCGGCGGGGTCGAGCAGCCCCAGGTTGAACGACGAGGAGAGCAGACTGTGCGCCAGTACCGGATCGGCGGCGAGGCTGACGTGCCGGAACCGGCCGTAGTGCGCCAGCCGGTGGGTCAGGAAGTGCTGCAACCGCTCCTCGGCCTCGGCATGCGTGGCCGGATAGCGCCGGGGCGCGTCCCGACCGACGAAGCGGATCCCCTCGGCCGCCCAGGCGTCCAGGTCCCGGCGTACCCCGGCATCGATCGCGTCCTCCCGGACCGGCGGCGGCGGTGGCAGGTCGAGTCGGCGCGCGGACGCCGGTGATCCGGCCCGGCCGGGCCGGGCGGGGGTCTCCCCGGTCGCCAGCCCGAGGTGGGTCAGCGCCCACCGGTGGAAGTCGGCGGCCCGCAGGGCACCGTGCCGGCGATCGGCCCAGTCGGCGAAGTCCCGGTGGGCGACGAGGAAACCCCGGGGCGGCAGTACCGTCACCGCGTCGGCGGAACGGGCGAAGCGCAGCGTGTCCCGGGTGGTGGGGTGGCAGACCTCGACCGGTTCGCCGACCCGGTCGAGTGCCTCGCGGAACGTCCCGGTCCGCAGGTGCACCGCCCGGTCGCCGAGTTCGGCCGCACGGTGCCGGATGGCCGACAGGATCAGGTGGGCCTTCTGGCGGTGCAGGACACGCCGCCGGAACAGCTCCTTCACCTCCACGAGGAGCACCGGCTGGTGGGGGTCGTCCAGGAAGTGCGGTCCGAGTTGGTCGGCGAGCAGCCAGCGACGGATCATGGCTGCCCATTCTCGACCGGTCCGGGGCGGGGCGGTCGCAGCGACACGGATCGGATGTCGACGCCCGGGACGCAACCGGGTCGGCGCGTGACGCGGCGCGGGGCAACCCGGTGCGGTGCCCGGCCGTCCGGCGCCCGCCACCGGACCGATAGCCTGGCGGCATGACCATGCGCGCCATCCGGATCATCGGTGACCCCGTCCTGCGCACCCCGTGCGAGCCGGTGACCAGCTTCGACGCCGAATTGCGCGCGCTGGTGACCGACCTGATGGACACCATGCTCGGCGCGCCCGGCCGGGCCGGTGTCGCGGCACCGCAGATCGGCGTCAGCGCCCAGGTCTTCGTGTACGACGCCGACGGGCACCGGGGGCACCTGGTCAACCCGACGCTGGAGCTGTCCGAGGAGCTGCAGGACGACGACGAGGGTTGCCTCTCCGTGCCGGAGCTGTACTTCCCGACCCGCCGGGCGATGCACGCCACCGCACACGGGTTCGACCAGTACGGCGCACCGCTGACCATCTCCGGCAGCGGCTTCCTCGCCCGGGCGCTCCAGCACGAGACCGACCACCTCGCGGGTCGGCTCTACGTCGACACCCTGCGCGGCGACGTCCGGCGGCGGGCGTTGCGGGAGATCCGGGCCGGCCGGTACGCCCGACCCCGCTCCTGAACCGTCCGTCGGGTCTCCCGGGCGCGCCGCGACCGGCGCAGCCCGGAGACCCGACGGACGGTTACGGCCGGACCTCGTAGGCGAGGTTGGGGGCCAACCACCGCTCCATCTCGGTGAGCGGCAGGCCCCGGCGGGTCGCGTAGTCCTGGGTCTGGTCCCGGCCGATCCGGCCGACGGTGAAGTACCGCGACTCCGGGTGGGCGAAGATGAGCCCGCTGACGCTCGCCGCCGGGGTCATCGCATACGACTCGGTCAGGCCGATGCCCAACTCCGCCGTTCCGAGCAGGTCGAACAGTTCCCGCTTCAGGCTGTGGTCCGGGCTGGCCGGGTAGCCCAGCGCGGGGCGGATGCCCCGGAAGCGTTCCGCGTGCAGGTCCGCCAGGGTCGGCTCGGCGTCCGGCTCGAACCACTCCCGGCGGGCCTGGAGGTGCAGGTACTCGGCGAACGCCTCGGCCAACCGGTCCGCCAGGGCCTTCACCATGATCGCCCGGTAGTCGTCGTGCTCCGCCTCGTACCGGGCGGCGAGTTCCTCCGCCCCGTGGATGGAGACCGCGAAACCACCGAGGTGGTCGCCGGCCGGGGCCACGTAGTCGGCGAGGCACCGGTTGGCCCGGCCCTCGGGCTTGGTGGTCTGCTGGCGCAGCATCGGCAACCGGACGGAGCCGGGGATGTCCAGCACGATGTCGTCACCGTCGGCGTGCGCCGGCCAGAAACCGTACCGGCCCCGGGCCCGGAACGCGCCGTCGGAGACGATCTGGTCGAGCAGGGTGTTCGCGTCGTCGTACAACTCGCGGGCGACCGGCTGCTCCAGGATCGCCGGGAACTTGCCCTTCAGCTCCCACGCCAGGAAGAGGAACTGCCAGTCGATCATCTCGCGCAGGGCGGTCAGCTCCGGTTCGACGGTACGGATCCCGGTGAACTGCGGCACCGGCAGGTCGGCGAAGTCGACCCGTTCCCGGTTCGCGCGGGCCTGGTCGAGGGTGAGCAGCGGCTGGGCGTGCCGGTTGGCGTGCTGCTCCCGCAACCGTTCCTGCTCGGCCCGGTTGGCGGTGTCCAGGGTCGCGGCCCGACCCGGGTCGAGCAGGTCCGAGACCACCCCGACCACCCGGGACGCGTCCAGCACGTGCACGGTCGGCCCGTCGTACGCGGGCGCGATGCGGACCGCCGTGTGCTGCCGCGACGTGGTGGCTCCACCGATGAGCAACGGCAGTCGCATCCCCCGGCGCTGCATCTCGGTGGCCACGGAGACCATCTCGTCCAGCGACGGGGTGATCAGCCCGGACAGGCCGACCGCGTCGGCGCCCTCGGTGACGGCGGTGTCCAGGATCGTCGCCGCCGGCACCATCACCCCGAGGTCGACGACCTCGTAGTTGTTGCAGCCCAGCACCACACCGACGATGTTCTTGCCGATGTCGTGCACGTCCCCCTTGACCGTGGCCAGTACCACCTTGCCCTGGCGGTGCCCGGCGGAGCGTTCCTTCTCCATGAACGGTTCGAGGTAGGCCACCGCCCGCTTCATCACCCGGGCGCTCTTGACCACCTGCGGCAGGAACATCTTGCCCGACCCGAACAGGTCCCCGACGATCTTCATGCCGTCCATCAGCGGACCCTCGATCACGTCGAGCGGCCGGTCCAGCAGCAGCCGGGCCTCCTCGGTGTCGTCCTCGACGAAGTCGACGATGCCGTGCACCAGGGCGTGCGACAGCCGCTCGGCGACCGGCGCCGTACGCCAGGAGAGGTCGACGGTCCGCTTGGTGCCCGACCCGGTGACCGTGGACGCGAAGGTGACCAGCCGGTCGGTCGCGTCCGGCCGCCGGTCGAACAGCACGTCCTCGACCAGCTCCAGCAGCTCGGCCGGGATGTCCTGGTAGACGGCGAGCTGGCCGGCGTTGACGATGCCCATGTCCAGCCCGGCGCGTACGGCGTGGAACAGGAACGCCGAGTGCATCGCCTCGCGGACCACGTCGTTGCCCCGGAAGGCGAACGACAGGTTGGAGATGCCGCCGCTGGTCCGCGCCCCGGGGCAGCGCTTCTTGATCAGCGGCAACGCGTCGATGAACGCCTTGGCGTAACCGTTGTGCTCGGCGATGCCGGTGGCCACGGCCAGCACGTTGGGGTCGAAGATGATGTCGTCCGGTGGGAAGCCGGCCTTACCGACCAGCAGGTCGTACGCCCGGCCGCAGATCTCCACCTTCCGTTCGGTGGTGTCGGCCTGACCCTTCTCGTCGAAGGCCATCACCACGACCCCGGCGCCGTAGTCGCGGATCCGGCGGGCCTGGGCGAGGAAGGCCTCCTCGCCCTCCTTGAGACTGATCGAGTTGACCACCCCCTTGCCCTGCACGCACCTGAGGCCGGCCTCCAGCACACTCCACTTCGAGCTGTCGATCATGACCGGGATCCGGGCCACCTCGGGTTCGGTGGCGATCAGGTTGAGGAACCGGGTCATCGCCTGTTCGCTGTCGAGCAGGTCGGCGTCCATGTTCACGTCGAGCAGGTTGGCGCCACCGCGTACCTGTTCCAGCGCCACGTCGACGGCCGCCTGGTAGTCGTCGGCCTCGATGAGCCGGCGGAACCGCGCGGAACCGGTCACGTTCGTACGTTCCCCGATCATCACGAACCCGGTGTCCGGACCGATCGCGAACGGCTCCAGACCGCTGAACCGGGTGGCCGGTGCCGGCGGGACGAGCCGGCGCGGCCGGCTGCCCCGGACGGTCTCGGCGATCCGGGCGATGTGCGCCGGGGTGGTACCGCAGCAGCCACCGACGACGTTGACCATGCCGCTGTCGACGAACTCGCCGATCAACCCGGCGGTCTCGTCGGGGGTCTGGTCGTAGCCGCCGAAGGCGTTGGGCAGCCCGGCGTTGGGGTGGCAGGCGACGTACGTGCCGGCGAGGCGGGCCAGGTCGGCGACGTGCGGGCGCATCTCCGTCGCGCCCAGCGAGCAGTTCACCCCGACCAGCAGCGGTTCGGCGTGCTCGACGGAGCGCCAGAACGCCTCGACGGTCTGCCCGGACAGGGTCCGTCCGCTCAGATCCACGATGGTGACCGAGATCCAGAGCGGAAGCTGCGGGGCGACCTCGCGGGCGGCGGCGATGGCGGCCTTGGCGTTGAGGGTGTCGAAGATCGTCTCGATCAGCAGCAGGTCCACCCCACCCTCGGCGAGGGCGGTGATCTGCTCGGCGTAGGCGGTCTTCACCCGGTCGAAGGTCACCGCCCGGTAGGACGGGTCCTCCACCCGGGGCGACAGGGAGAGAGTGACGTTGAGCGGCCCGACCGAACCCGCGACGAACCGGCCACCGGCCTCGTCCGCGGCCTGCCGGGCCAGCTGCGCCCCGCGCACGTTCATCTCACGCACCAGCGCCTCCAGGCCGTAGTCGGCCTGGGCGATGCTCGTCGCCGTGAAGGTGTTGGTGGTGGTGATGTCGGCACCGGCGGCCAGGTAGCGGCGGTGCACGTCGAGGATCAGCTCGGGCCGGGTCAGGTTGAGCAGGTCCGGGTCGCCGGTGACGTCCCGGGGGTGGTCACCGATGAGGTCGCCGCGGTAGTCGGCGGGGGTCAGCCCGGCGTCCTGGAGCATCGTGCCCCACGCGCCGTCGAGCACCAGGACCCGCTCGTCCATCAACTGACGCAGCGTGGCCGCCACGTCACCGGCGCCGCCTGCGGGACTGCTCATACCGACCTCCTCCGGGATGCGGAGGACGCCCTTGGAACGGTGGTGCCAGGTCGAGCGTGGCGGGTGTCGTCCCCGTCGCAGCGTCCCTCGCCCTGACCGATCACATTACCCGAGGGCGGTGCCGGGGACGGATGCCGACGGGCCGGTAGCCCGGATGGCGGGACACCCGTGCCGCCATCCGGGCCACTGCCGCGCCGTACCCGGTTCCCGGGCAGGGCTCACCGGGTCAGGTCAGGGCCGTCCGGACAGGGTGGCGTGCATCTCCCAGACCAGGATCTCGGCCGGTTCACCTGCGGTGACCCGCTGCCCACCGGTGGCGGTGAAGCGGACCGCGTCCCCGGTACCGAGCAGCCCCACCCCCTCCACCGCGACCGCGCCGCGGGGCACGAACAGGTGCAGGTACGGCGCCTCGGGCAGCAGTACGCTCTGTCCGGGCTGCAACCGGGCGGCGTGCAGCGCGGCGTACCGGTTGCGGATCCGGATGGCCGTCGTCCCGTCGTGCCGCTCCATCCCGGAGGCCACCGGGACCAGGTCGCCGGCGAGCAGGGTGTCGTCGATCTCCCGCTGCTCGTAGCCGGGGGTGATGCCGGACTCGTCGGGGACCACCCACATCTGCACGAAGTGCACCGGCTCCTGCGGCCGGTCGGGTTCCAGCCGGTACGCGTCGTTCTTCTCGCTGTGCAGGATGCCCGTTCCGGCGCTCATCCGTTGGGCGAGCCCCGGGTAGACGACGCCGGAGTGGCCGGTGGAGTCCTGATGTACCAGCGAGCCGCGCAGTACCCAGGTGACGATCTCCATGTCCTGGTGCGGATGGGTCTCGAACCCGGTGCCGGAGCGCACCTGGTCGTCGTTGTTCACCAGCAACAGGCCGTGGTGGGTGTTGTCCGGATCGTGGTGCCGGCCGAACGAGAACGAGTGCCTGCTGTCCAGCCAGGCGATCCGGGTGGCGAACCGATCGGCGGCGCGGCGGACGTCGACCGTGGGGGTGAGCGGGGTGGTCACGGGTGGTCCTTCCGGTTGCGGGTCTCGGGATGGGGAACGGAAAAAGCGGTGCTGCTGTTCCACGGCGACGGTGCCCCCGGATCAGGGCAGCGTATTTCCCAATGTGTGACGGCCTCGCCACTTTCTGTTGATTGCCGAGGAGGGGCGTTGATTTGACGATCCCTCCGCCGGGCGCGTAACTTTCTCTCTGCCAGCGCGGAACGGACGAAAACGGGACAGTGATCCTGGAGGCCGGAGCGCGGCGGACAATCCTCGGATCGGACGGGCTCTTCCGTCACCATCCGATCGGGTGGTGCCACCGGATCTGCCGAGAGGCGGATTTGGTCGGGCGAAACCGACCGAGTAAGGTTGTCGACCGGCAGGGGAACGGACGAGCCAGCGGGTGACCGCAGAGCGGCCGGCCTGCCGAATCCGGTGGTCAAGCGTTGGTGTAGGTTGCTGCGTGCGATCAGCGGGCCGGTTCCGTGTGAAAGTGTGACAGACCGGGACATACGGTTTGACACGGCGGGAACGGTAAGGTAAGGTAGTAAAAGTGCCCGGCGCGGGAGCGGCGGGGATGTGGAGCGAAACGCCCCGGATGGGGGCCTCCTGGTGGGGGTTCTGCTGATGGTGTGTGGTTGTTCTTTGAGAACTCAACAGGGTGCTTGATAAGCCAGTGCCAAATTTTGTTTGATACCCCGGACTGGCCGCATCGTTTGGTGTGGTTGGTTTGTGGATTCCTTTGGCAACACTTT
>NZ_WVUH01000429.1 GCF_017614955.1 Micromonospora echinofusca | reverse complement strand
GGGCGGGGCGGGGCGGTTCAGGTCACCCGCTATCGGCGGCCGACGGTGAGGACCGGCTTGGTGACCTCGGCGAAGAAGTCGTTGCCCTTGTCGTCGACGACGATGAAGGCCGGGAAGTCCTCGACCTCGATCTTCCAGACCGCCTCCATGCCGAGTTCCGGGTACTCCAGGACCTCGACGTGCTTGATGCAGTCCTGGGCGAGCCGGGCGGCCGGACCACCGATCGAGCCGAGGTAGAAACCGCCGTGCTGCTGGCAGGAACGGGTCACCTGGGCCGACCGGTTGCCCTTGGCGAGCATGACCTGGGAGCCCCCGGCGGCCTGGAACTTCTCCACGTACGCGTCCATCCGGCCGGCGGTGGTCGGACCGAACGAGCCGGAGGCGTACCCCTCCGGGGTCTTCGCCGGGCCGGCGTAGTAGACGGCGTGGTCCCGCAGGTACTGCGGCATCGGCTCACCCGCGTCCAACCGCTCGGCGATCTTGGCGTGGGCGATGTCCCGGGCCACCACCAGCGGGCCGGTCAGCGACAGCCGGGTCTTCACCGGGTACTTGGACAGCTCGGCCCGGATCTCGTCCATCGGCCGGTTCAGGTCGACCCGGACCACCTCCTCGGTGGCCAGGGTCTCGTCGGTGACCTCGGGCAGGAAGCGGGCCGGGTCGGTTTCGAGCCGTTCCAGCCAGACGCCCGACGGGGTGATCTTGGCGACCGCCTGCCGGTCCGCCGAGCAGGAGACCGCGATGGCCACCGGGCAGGACGCGCCGTGCCGGGGCAGCCGGACGACGCGTACGTCGTGGCAGAAGTAGCGCCCACCGAACTGCGCGCCGATGCCGAAGTTGCGGGTCAACTCCAGCACCTCGGCCTCCAGCTCCAGGTCCCGGAAGCCGTGCGCGGTCATCGAGCCGGAGGTGGGCAGCGCGTCCAGGTACTTCGCGCTGGCGTACTTGGCGGTCTTCAGCGCGTACTCCGCGGAGGTGCCGCCGATGACGATGGCCAGGTGGTACGGCGGACAGGCGGAGGTACCGATCAGCCGCAGCTTCTCCTCCAGGAACTGCATCATCCGCGTCGGGTTCAGCAGCGCCTTGGTCTCCTGGTAGAGGTACGACTTGTTGGCCGAGCCACCGCCCTTGGCCATGAAGAGGAACTTGTACGCGTCGGCGTGCCCGTCCGGGTCCTCGGCGTAGATCTCCACCTGCGCCGGGAGGTTGCTGCCGGTGTTCCGCTCCTCCCACATGGTGAGCGGGGCGAGCTGCGAGTACCGCAGGTTCAGCCGGGTGTACGCCTGGAAGACGCCCCGCGAGATCGCCTCGTGGTCGGTGCCGTCGGTGAGTACGTGCCGGCCCCGCTTGCCCATCACGATCGCCGTACCGGTGTCCTGGCACATCGGCAGCACGCCACCGGCGGCGATGTTCGCGTTGCGGAGCAGGTCGAGGGCGACGAAGCGGTCGTTCGGCGACGCCGCCGGGTCGTCGATGATCGACCGGAGCTGGGCGAGGTGCGCGGGGCGCAGGTAGTGCGCGATGTCGTGCATCGCCTCGGCGGTCAGCGCGGTCAGCGCGGCCGGATCGACGGTGAGGAACCGCCGACCTCCGGGACCGTCCACGACATCGACGCCCTCGTCTGTGATCAGGCGATACTCGGTGTGGTCGGCACCGACCGGCAGCAGGGGGGCGTAGGCGAACTCGGCGGCACTGCTCATGAGCGGCAAGCCTAGGGCAGACGGGCCGTCCGGTCCCACCCGCCGGGTGGGTCGTGGGACACCTCTCTCACCCGGCGGCCCGGGGCCGCCGACCACCGCGCTCAGTTGTCCTTGCCGCCGTCGCGCGGCGGGCAGATCTCCTGCTTGGGCCCACCGCAGGTCGGCCCGGTACCACCCGGTCCGTCGCCGGGCGCGGGGCCGTCGCCGGGTGCGGCGTCCGGTGACGGAGCCGGACCGCCCGGGGCACCGAACCGGACGTACCCGATGTCCCGGCCCTCCCCGATGACCATGCCCTCCGGGCCCACCGCGAGGGCGTCCGCCTTGGTCCGCAGGTTCACCAGTTCGGCGCCGGTACGCGGGTGCAGGGCGACCAGCCGGTCGGGTTTCTCGTCGGCCAGCACGGCGGCGTACGGGGTCAGCGCGGCGCCCACCTTGTCGCTGGCCGGCCGGCGCCACCGGTCCCGTCCGGTGGCCAGGTCCCGGCTCGCCACGGAGCGTTTGTCCCCGGCCCGGACCAGCCCGTACCGGTCGTCCACGGCGAGCAGCCTCTCGCCGTCCCGGCCGACCCAGAGCAGCCGACCGTCGTACGCGTCGAGCACCGTCTCCCGCCCGTCCGACCCGACCCCGACGAGCACGTTCCGTCCGCCCTGGGGATCCTCGCGCTGGGCGCAGCCGGCGCCGTCGGCGGTCCTCGGGTTGATGCCGGTACGCCGCCACACCTCCACGCCGTTCGCCGGGTCCCGGGCGACGAAGGTGAAGTAGCAGGTGCCGTCCGCCGAACGGGCCTCGATCCGCAGCAGCCGGCCGCCGACCACCACCAGCCGCTCCTGGCGGCCGGGCTGCACGTCCTGCACCACCCGGCCGGTGGCGGTGTCGACGATCTGCACCTTGCCGTCGGCCGGGAACCCGATCAGCGCCGGCATCTGCTCCGGACCGGCGGCGCCCGGGTCGATCCGGTCGGCGGTGAGCCGCCGGGTACCGCGTACCTCCGGGTTGTCGGCCAGGAAGCCGCTCTGCACGCCGGGCAGGTAGGCCGTCCAGCGGGGGGTGCTGCCGCGCGGGTCCCAGGCGGTCAGGGTGCAGTCGGTCGCCTCGGTGCAGCGGGCGTCGAGGATCCCGTTGCGGTACGTCCAGACGGCCACCGCCCTGGTGTCCCGCCGACGGACCGCCCCGGTGGCGGGGTCGAGCACCTCGTACCCCTTGACCAGGAGCTTGCCCACGGCGACGACGGCGTCGGACGGGCCCCCGGCGACCGCCGCCCAGTCGGCCTTGCGTTCCCAGAGCTGGGTACCGGTGGCGAGGCTGCGCGACTCGACCCGGGTACGCTGCTCGATGATCACGCTCTGCCCGGCAATGGTCACGCTGCGCGGGGTACCGCCGATCCGCTGCTGCCAGAGCACGTCCGGTTCACTGAGCGGGGTCGGCCGGTTCACCCAGTCCCAGGCGGTCGGGAACGGGTTCCACACCCCGGTGGCGGCCAGTGCGACCACGACGGCCAGCACGAGCACGAGCCAGCGGGTCCCCTTCGCCACCGGAACACCGTAGCCAGGTCCGGGGCGGACACACACCACCTCTCCGCCGTGTCGCCCCCGCTTCCTGTCCCGACGGGCCGGTCAGTCGACCGGTACGGCGGAGCGGACCAGCGGCAGAACCCGGTACGGGATCTGCTCGGCGAGCGCGATCAGCGTGGAGGCCCGGGCGATCCCCTCGTACGAGACGATCTGGTCGATCACCCGTTGGAGGTCGGTGTTCGACCGGGCCACGATCCGGCAGAGCAGGTCGCTGGACCCGGTGATGGTGTGCGCCTCCAGCACCTCCGGGATCGCCGCCAGGTGGGCGGTCACCCGGTCGTGTCCGTGCCGCTGGCTGATCTCCAGGGTGATGAACGACGTCACCGTGAAGCCGATCGCCGCCGGTACGACCTGCGGCCCGAAGCCGGCGATCACGCCCCGGGCGACCAGCTTGTCCAGCCGGGCCTGCACGGTGCCCCGGGCCACCTGGAGGCGGCGGGAGCATTCCAGTACCCCGATCCGGGGTTCCTCGGCCAGCAGTTCGATCAGGCTGGCGTCCAGTTCGTCGAGCTGGACAGTCTGCACAGCAGTCATGACCGGACACCGTACCGAATGCGCAACCTGACCAGCATCCGACGAGAGAGTTGCCCAGCTCACGACGGGCCGCGATGCTTCGGCACAGGACCATGTCACGGTGGCCCACGAGGCCGGCCGACACGGAAGGGAGTGCAGCATGACCCAGGCGATCGACCGACCCACGTCGACCGAGGAGGTCGACCTCGACCGGCTCATCGGGGCGGTCAACCACGACATCTCCGCCGACCCGTTCCCGGTGAAGGGTCTGGACCACGTCGCGTTCCTGGTCGGCAACGCCAAGCAGGCCGCCCACTACTACTCGACCGCGTTCGGCATGACCTGCGTCGCGTACCGGGGCCCGGAGCAGGGCTACCGCGACCACGCCGAGTACGTACTGACCAGCGGTTCCGCCCGGTTCGTGCTGACCGGCGCGGTCCGGCCGGACGCACCCGGCGCCGACCACGTGGCCAGGCACAGCGACGGGGTGTGCGACATCGCCCTGGAGGTACCGGACGTCGACGCGGCGTACCGGCACGCGCTCGCCGAGGGCGCCACCGGCCTGGTCGAGCCGCACGACGTGACCGACGAGCACGGCACCGTCCGGATGGCCTCGATCGCCGCGTACGGCGACACCCGGCACTCGCTGATCGACCGGTCCCGCTACACCGGGCCGTTCCTACCCGGTTTCGTGTCCCGCGCCCCGATCGTGGACCGGCAGCCGATGATCGACGCCGGGGTGCAACCGAAGCGCTTCTTCCAGGCGGTCGACCACGTCGTCGGCAACGTGGAGCTGGGCCGGATGGACGAGTGGGTGGAGTTCTACCGCCGGGTCATGGGCTTCACCAACATGGCCGAGTTCATCGGCGACGACATCGCCACCGACTACTCCGCGCTGATGTCGAAGGTGGTGGCGAGCGGCACCCGCAAGGTGAAGTTCCCGCTCAACGAGCCGGCGGTGGCCCGGAAGAAGTCGCAGATCGACGAGTACCTGGAGTTCTACCAGGGGCCGGGCGCCCAGCACATCGCGCTGGCCACCAACGACATCCTGGCCAGCGTGGACGCCATGCGGGCCGCCGGGGTGGAGTTCCTGGACACCCCGGACTCGTACTACGACGACCCGGAGCTGCGCGCCCGGATCGGCAACGTCCGGGTGCCGATCGAGGAGCTGAAGTCCCGCAAGATCCTGGTCGACCGGGACGAGGACGGCTACCTGCTCCAGATCTTCACCAAGCCGGTGCAGGACCGGCCGACGGTCTTCTTCGAGCTGATCGAACGGCACGGCTCGCTCGGTTTCGGCAAGGGCAACTTCAAGGCCCTGTTCGAGGCGATCGAGCGGGAGCAGGAACGACGCGGCAACCTGTAACACTGTCCGCGTGACGCAGCCGCCCCCGCACCC
>NZ_WVUH01000428.1 GCF_017614955.1 Micromonospora echinofusca | reverse complement strand
CTCCACCCCGGGTCCGCCAGGCCCCAGCAGCCCGTCGGGTGGGCAGCGGACGAAGCACGCCATCACCGTGGTCGACAAAGCGGGCAGGTCGCAGCCGGCGAGGGCATCCGACTGGGGTACGTGGGCGAGGTCGAGTCGTCCGTACGAGGTGTGCAACGATCCCGTCAACCCGTCAGGTGGCCGTCTCCACCCGTGGCGGGTCGGTCTGCACCGGAAGGGCCGGCCGACCGCGCCCGTGGGCCGCCGGTACCCGACCGGCCCGGTAGTCACACCAGGTCGACGCGACCAGTGCCAGGTCCTGGCCGGTCAGCTCCTCGCCGGAGCTGTCGAGGCGCTCGGCGTAGTAGAGGGCGGGAACGCCGAGTCGGCTCTGCATCACCACGTACGGCCGCCACTGCGTCAGGTCCGCGATGGGCCACTGGTCGGTGTCGACGAGATGGTCGGGAAGGCTCGCCCCGACGACGGACCGCCGGAAGGCGAGCTGGTCCACGGCGGGGACGACCACGCCGCGCGGGTCGCGGTCGAGAATGTCGTTGAGCCGGATCATGTCGCAGACATCACCGAAGCCAGGATGCGGCGTGTGGGTGACCACCAGGGCGTCCGGCTTGGCCGCCTTCGCCGCCCGGTACAACGTGGCCAGCATACGGTGCAGCGCCGCGATCCCCCACGGTGCGTCCGGCGTGGCCCCGGGGCGGCGCAGCCCACGTCCGGCCGGCGCGCGTTGGGTGAAGTCAATCTTGAAGCCGTCCGCGTCCAGGCCGTCCGGGCCGAGCAGCCGCGCCACCAGCCCGGTCAGGTGATCGAGGTACGCGGGACTGCCAGGATCGGCAGCCACGGGTGTCCCGGCCGGGTCGGTCACACATTCCGGCACGGGTAGTCCGCCGGGATCCCACGCCTTCCACCACAGCAGGACACGCTGACCGGCGGCGTGCCGTCCGGCGATCCAGCCGCGCAGGTCCGGCCAGCGCTGCGGGTCCGGCTCGCCGGTCCCGTACGCCAACTGCCACCGGTCGTCGACGACCACGGTGCCCGGCACGACCCCGTGCGCGGCCAACCGGCCCAGCCAACCGTCGTACCGGTCCTGACACGACAGGTCGGCTGCGCCGGGCAGCACCTCCGGCCCACCGATCGGGCCGGGTTCCGCCAGGTGGCCCGGACGAGCCGACGGCTGACCGGGTACCCGGGCGGCGGCGCACTGCGCCCCCCAACCGCAGAAGACCGGTTCGGTCCACCACGCGGCGGGCGTGGCGGCGGGCCGGGCCGGCGCGAAACCCCGCCTCACCAGGTCCTCCCGGTACCGCTCCAGCGCGCGCCACGGGTCGGTGACCGGCCGCAGCACCAGCGTGGGACTCGTGAACCTGTCGTCCACGGTGGTGTGCCCGTCGTAGTCGAGTACGAGCAGGAACCCGTCGTCCAACGGGTCGTACCGCAGTTCGGTGAAGCGGAGGTCGTCGACGGCGGCCAGCACGCCGACGGAAAGCCAGTCGCCGTCCGGCACGTGGGTGGCGTGTGCGGCCGACTCGCGGCCGAACGCCAGGCACAGCGGCGGCGGGGAGAAGATGCCGTGCAACCGTCCGGCGGACGCGTCGCCGACGATCCCGAGCGCCGCGCCGGCGGACGCGGGCCTCACCACCTGGACCGGCTCGGTCGGCGTCGGGTTGAACACCGAAGCGAACCCGGTCGAGGAGCGGAACGTCCCGCACGCCCCGGAGGGCAGGAACGCCCGGCCACCCAGTAGCCGTACCTCGCCGAGCGTGCCGGTGCCCCTGACGCGTACCACCGTCTCTATCCGGTCGTCGAAGCAGCGCAACAGCACCGACTTGGCCGACCAGGCGGTGCTCCGGCAGGACACCTCGATCTCGATCACGTCCTCGCCGTTGCACCGGCCCGGGGAGAACCGTGGCTCGCCGATGTCGAACGACTCGTCCGTCAGATCGGTGTGGTCCAGCGAAGCGAGCAGGCTCAACCGGGACCAGATCCGGCCGTCCGGTGCGGCGAGTACCGCTACGGGCTGCCCACCCTGCAGCCGCAACTGGTAGCCGGCGGTCGTGACGGTGTGGCTGCCGGGCGCCTGGACGAGCGGCATGGGACGTGTCTCCTCGCGGTGCGGTGTGCCTGACGGCCGGGATCAGCGCTGCGCCGGGCGAAGCCGCAGCGTGACGACCTGGAACGGCCCCAGGGCGACATCCAGCGTGTTGCCGGCAACCGCGACCGGGGCGAGCGCGCCGATCTCGGCACTGTCCCGTTCCAGCAGGTCAACCACCCGCACCTCGGACACCTCGAACGACGCGGTGAGCCGGGTACGGGCCCGCCCGCCGAGCGCCTCGTAGAGCCGGACGGCCACGTCACCGGACCGGTCGTCGGCCAGCTTCACGGCCTCCACGACGACGGCCGGGTTGGTCACCTCGACCAGCGGAGCGACCGGCCGTGCGCCCAGGCGCCGACGGACCGGCAGGTTCGCCCGGTAACCCTCGCGTACCGCGTCGGCGATCTGCGCGCCGCAGACCAGCGCGTACCCGAAACGGTGCGCACCCTGGTCGGTGTTCGGGTCGGGGTAGCGGGGGCCGCGCAGCAGGGACAGCCGTACCGTGGTCGGCTGCGCCCCCTGCACGTCACCGGGCGGTTGACGGGTCACGTCGTGGCCGTACGTGCCGTCGTTGACCAGCGCCACCCCGTACCCCGGCTCCCCGACGTGCAGCCAGCGGTGCGCGCAGATCTCGAACCTCGCCGCGTCCCACGAGGTGTTGGTGTGGGTCGGCCGCTGGACGTGACCGAACTGGATCTCCGCACTGGACCAGGCTGCCTGCACGTCGACCGGGAAGGCGACCTTGAGCAGGGTGTCCTGCTCGTGCCAGTCCACCTCGGTGCCGAACCGTAGGACCCGCTCGCCGGCCGCGAGCGACACGGTCTGCGCGTACGCCGAGTTCCGGTGGTGGCGGGTCACCCGGACCCGGGCCTGCCGGGGACCGTCCGCCTCGACCACGAGCGCGGTGACCCCGGTCAGGTCCTGGCACCGGTGGCGGTAGAAGGCGTCGATGTCCCAGGCGTCGAACCTGTTGGGCGTGTCCGGGTGCAGTTGCAGGAGGTTGGCCGCCGTGCCGGGCCGGAGCACGTCCCGGTCGGCGACCAGGTCGCGGATCGCGGTCACCGTCCCGTCAGGGCCGAGACACACCCGCAGCAGACCGTTGTCCAGCACCGTGCCGTCCGGACCGGACCGGACCGACACGTCCGGCGCGACACTGTCCCCACCCACCGCCACCCCGAGCGCCGGCACACCGTCCCGCTCGTGCGGCGCGGCGTTCGCCACCAGCGGCGTCGACCCGGTGCCGGTCAGGGCGGTGAGCGCCGCGTCGATCACCCGTTCCAGCCGGTCCGCGAGTTTCGCGTACGTCTGCCGCGCCTCACGGTGCACCCAGGCGATCGAACTGCCGGGCAGGATGTCGTGGAACTGGAGCAGCAGCGTCTCCTGCCAGATCGCGTCGAGTTCGGCGTACGGGTAGCCGAAACCCGTCCGCAACGCCGCAGTCGTCGACCACAGTTCGGCCTCCCGCAGCAGGTGCTCGGTACGCCGGTTGCCGCGTTTCATCGCCGACTGGCTGGTGTAGGTGCCCCGGTGGTGTTCCAGGTACATCTCACCGCTCCACACCGGGGCGTCCGGGTACTCCCGCTCCGCCTCGGCGAAGAACTCCGCAGGCGTGCGGATGGCGACCCGGGGCGAGCCTTCCAGGTCCGCCACCCGCCGGGCCGTCTCCAGCATCTCCCGGGTCGGGCCGCCACCGCCGTCGCCGTAGCCGAACGGCAGCAACGACACGGTCGACCGTCCGTGCTCGGCGAAGTTCCGCACCCCGTACGCCAGTTCCCGGCCGGACAGTTCCGCGCTGTACGTGTCGGCGGGCGGGAAGTGGGTGAAGACCCGACTGCCGTCGATGCCCTCCCACCAGAAGGTGTGGTGCGGGAACCGGTTCGTCTGGTTCCAGGACATCTTCTGACTCAGGAACCAGCGGAACCCGGCCAGCCGGGCGAGCTGCGGCAGCGCCGCCGAGTAGCCGAACGAGTCGGGCAGCCAGACCTCCCGGGGCTCGACACCGAACTCGGCGGCGAAGAACCGTTTGCCCTGAGTGAACTGACGCACCAGCGCCTCACCGCCGGGCATGTTCGTGTCCGACTCCACCCACATGCCACCCACCGGCAGGAACTGCCCGGTGGCCACCTTCTCCGCGACCCGGCGGTACACCTTCGGGTGGTGCTCCCGCAGCCACGCGTACTGCTGCGCCGAGGAACAGGCGAACACCAGCGCCGGGTACTCGTCCGCCAGGGCCACCACGTTCGAGAAGGTCCGGGAACACTTGCGGATGGTCTCGCGTACCGGCCAGAGCCAGGCCGAGTCGATGTGGGCGTGCCCGACGGCGGTGACCCGGTGGGCGCTCGGCACGGCAGGGGAGGCGAGCACCCCGGCCAGTCGGGCGCGGGCAGCGACGGCACCACCGGAGACGTCGGCGGGGTCCAGCTCGTCGAGCATCAGCTCCAGGGCGCGGCGGATCTCGTGCCGCCGGGGGTCCGTCTCGGCCAGTTCCAACGCCAACTGGTGCAACACCTGGACGTCGAGGACCAGGGCGTGCACCTGTTCGTCCAGCACCGCGAGCTCCGCCCGGTCCAGCCGGTAGAGCGGACGGTCGGGCACCGTGTCCGGATCGCCGAGCGGAGAGACACTACCGTCGAACCGCGGATTGGCGGCCGCCTCCACGTACACCTCGACCCGCTCGCCACCGGCGGCGGGCCGGGCGACCGGCACGTACGCCGTCCGGGGCTCGATTCCCTTGATCGGCGTCCCGTCGGCCGTGTACGCCAGACCCTCGGACCGGAATCCCGGCCCGGCCCGCTCGAATCCCAGGTCGACCAGGAGCTCCACCCGCCCGCCGCGCATCCGGGCCGGCACCTCACCGGTGAACCGGAACCACGTGGTACCCCAGGCAGGCCCCCACGCCTGGCCCACCGCGAAGGGGCCGTACGCCAGCGCCAGCCCTTCACCCACCGGCACCGGTTCACCGGGCAGGTGGGCAGCCTCGACGTGTACGGGTGCGGTGTCCCGGTAAAGGGCCGGGACGAGCCTTTCGTCGAGCGCGCGTTCGATCCGCGCGGTCAGGTCGGACAGCGACCGGTGCATCCGGAACTCCGGGGGAGAGGGG
>NZ_WVUH01000427.1 GCF_017614955.1 Micromonospora echinofusca | reverse complement strand
CTCCCCGGTCGCGCCCCGGCCCGCCGCCGGGTCGGCGGACACCGTCACCCACACCGCCGCCGGTCGGGCCCTGCTGGCCCGGGCCATCGCCGAACTGTGCTACGAGGAGATGCTCGTCCCGGAACCCGGCGGGGACCTGCCCGGCCGGTGGCGGATCCGGCTGCCCGGCGAGGTCGAGTACATTTTCCACGCCCGGCGCGGCGGCTTCGGCGCCTGGCGGGTCGACCCGGCCTCGATCCGGCGCCGCGCCGACGGACGGACCGTACCGGCCACCGACCCGACCCGGCTCGTCCTGGACGCCCGGGAGACCCTCGGCCTGTCCGCCCCCGCACTGGCCGAACTGGTCCGTGACCTGATCGCCACCCAGGTCGCCGACGCCCGCCTGCGGGCCACCGCACTGCCCGCCGCCGCCCTGGCCGACCTGGGCCACGAGGAACTGGAGGCCCATCAGACCGGCCACCCCTGCCTGCTGCTCAACAAGGGCCGGCTGGGCTTCTCGGCCAGCGACGCCGACCGGTACACCCCGGAGGCCGCCGGGGACGTCCGGCCGGTGTGGATCGCGGTCGCCGCCCACGCGGCCCGGTTCACCGCCGTACCCGGACTGGACACGACCACCCTGCTCGACACCGAACTCGACGCCGACACCCGGGCCGGCTTCGCCGCCCGGATCACCGCCCGGGGCGGCGACCCGGACGGCTACGTCTGGCTGCCGGTGCACCCGTTCCAGTTCGACGAGGTGGTCCGGCCGCTCTACGCCGGGCCGCTCGCCGACGGCACCATGGTGGTACTCGGCGACAGCCCGGACCGGTACCGGCCGATGCAGTCGATCCGCACCCTGACCAACGTGGACCGACCGGACCGGCACAACGTCAAGCTGCCCCTCATGATCCGTAACACGCTGGTCTGGCGGGGCCTGTCGGCAGCCCAGACCGGTTGCGCCCCGGTGCTCACCACCTGGCTGGGCGGGCTGCGCGACACCGACCCGTTCCTGCGCGACGAGTGCCGGGTGGTCCTGCTCGGCGAGGTCGCCTCGGTGACCGTGCCGCACCCCGTCTACGCCGAACTGCCCGACGCCCCGTACCGCTGGCACGAACTGCTCGGCGCGATCTGGCGCGAACCGGTGCACCGGCACCTCGACCCGGGGGAGCGGGCCCGGACCATGGCCACCCTGCTGCTGGAGGGCGCCGACGGGCGGGCGGTGATCGCCGAACTGGTCGCCCGGTCCGGGCTCACCGCCCGGGACTGGTTGCGGGCGTACCTGCGGGCCCTGCTGCCGCCACTGCTGCACCTGCTCTACCGGTACGGTGCCTCGTTCACCCCGCACGGGGAGAACGTCGTGCTGATCAGTGACGCGGCCGAGGTACCCACCCGGATCGCGGTCAAGGACTTCGGCGCCGACGTGGAGCTGCTCCCGTTCGACCTGCCCGAGTACGCCGACCTGCCGGCCGACACCCGGGCCCGGTTGCACCGGTGGCCGGCGCGGGACCTGGCGCACTCGATCCTGTCGGCGATCTGCGCCGGGCACTTCCGGTTCCTCACCGACATCGTCGAACGCCACCTCGGCGTACCCGAGGCCGACTTCTGGCGGCTGGTCCGGGAACCGATCGACGCGTACCACCGGCGCTTCCCCGAACTGGCCGAACGCTTCGGCTGGTTCGACCTGCTCGCCCCGGAGTTCGGCCGGGTCGCCCTCAACCGGGAACAGCTGTTCGGGTTCGGTTTCCACGACCGGGCCGACCGGGATGCCGAGTTCGACGTCATGCACGGCACCGTCGCCAACCCGCTGCACACCGCCGCGCCGACCGGCACCGTCCCGCCGCGTCCGGTCGCCGACGGGCCGGTCCCACCGCGTCCGGTCGCCGACGGGCCGGTCCCACCGCGTCCGGCTTCCGGCGACGCGGGCCGGGGGCGGTGACGTGCGGACCCCACCCGAGCTGACCGCGCCCCACTGGCAGCGGGCCAGCGCCACGCTGGCCGCCAAGATGATCGCCGAACTCGCCTTCGAACAGGCACTGACCCCGGAGCCGACCGGACCCGGTACCTACCGGGTCACCGTCACACCGCAGGTGGCGTACCGGTTCAGCGGCCGGCCGCTGGCCCTCGGCGGGTGGCGGGTCGACCCCGGCTCGCTCACCCGGTGCACCGCCGACGGCACCGACCCGGCCGACCCGTACCGGATCCTGCTCGACCTGCACACCGGTCACCGGCTGGACCCGGCGGTGACCGCGCTGACCGTCGGCGAGCTGACCGCCACCCTCGCCGCCGACGCGCACCTGCTCGCCAGCGGCCGGCCGGTCGCCGAACTGGCCGACCTGCCCCACCTGGAACTGGAGGGGCACCAGGGCGGCCACCCCTGGCTGATCGCCAACAAGGGCCGGGTCGGCTTCTCCGGCCCGGACCGGGCGGCGTACGCCCCGGAGGCCCGTCCCGTCGTGCGGCTGTGCTGGCTGGCCGCGCACCGGTCGCTCGCCAGCTACCACGGGGTGACCGGCCTGGACGCCGACGCGCTGGTCGCCCGGGAACTGGACGCGGCGACGGTGGCCCGGTTCACCGGGGTGCTCACCGCAGCCGGGGTCGACCCGGCCGACTACGTCTGGCTGCCGGTGCACCGCTGGCAGTGGGACGAGGTGGTGGTGCCGCTGCACGCCGGGCAGCTCGCCGCCGGGCTGCTGGTACCGCTCGGCGAGGCACCGGACCGGTACCGGCCGCAGCAGTCCATCCGCACCTTCGGCAACGTCGACCACCCGGCCCGGTACGACGTCAAGCTGCCGCTGTCGATCCTGAACACCATGGTCTACCGGGGCATCCCGGACGAGCTGGTCCGGGCCGCCCCGCCGACCACCACCTGGCTGCACGCGCTGCGCGACGGCGACCCGTTCCTGCGCGACGAGTGCCGGCTGATCCTGCCCGGTGAGGTCGCCGCCGTCTCGGTCCGGCACCCGGTCTACGCCGAGCTGCCGGCGGCGCCGTACCGGTACCGGCAACTGCTCGGGGCGATCTGGCGGGAGCCGGTCGCCGCCGCCCTCGCCCCCGGCGAGCGGGCCCGTACCCTCGCCGCGCTGCTGCACGTCGACCCGGCCGGCCGGGCCTTCGTCGCCGAGCTGGTCGACCGGTCCGGGCTGCCGGCGCAGCGGTGGCTCGCCGCGCTCGTCGCCGCCGTGCTGCCGCCGCTGCTGCACCTGCTCTACCGGTACGGCATCGGTCTCAACCCGCACGGGGAGAACGCCACGGTGGTCTACGACCGCGACGACGTACCCGTCCGGCTGGCCGTCAAGGACTTCGTCGACGATCTCAAACTGCTCCACGACGACCTGCCCGAGTACGCCGCCCTGCCGGAGCCGGCGCGGGCCGTGCTGATCCGCTGCGACGACGACGAACTGCGCGGCTCGGTGGTCAAGTCGCTGCTGTTCGGCCACTTCCGCTACCTCGCCCCGCTCGCCGCCGAGCAGCTCGGGGTCCCCGAGGACCGGTTCTGGGCGCTGGTCCGGGAGCAGGTGCGCGGGTACCGGGCCCGGTTCCCGGAACTGGCCGACCGGTACCGCCGGTTCGACCTGCTCGCCCCCACCTTCCCCCTGGTCTGCCTGAACCGGGAGCGGCTGCTGCCCGGCGGGTACCACGACCGGGCCGAACGGGACGCCCACTTCGACGTGCCGGCCGTCCCGGTGGCCAACCCGCTGCACGATCCGGCGGTCGACCCGTCGCGCGATCCGGGGGGCGACCGGTGAGCCGGCCCTTCGTGCCGCCCGGGCCGCTGCCGGAGCCGCTGCCTGTTCCGCTGCCCGTGGAACGCCTGCGGGCCGAAGCGGCGGCCGGGCGGATCGAGACGGTGGTCGTGGCGGTACCCGACCTGCTGGGCCGGTTGCAGGGCAGCCGGCTGGACGCCGGGTACTTCTGCGACCGGGTCCTCACCGACGGCTTCGCCGCCTGCGGCTACCTGCTCGCCACCGACGTGGAGATGAACACCGGCCCCGGGTACGCCCTCGACGCCTGGGGCAGCGGCTTCGGGGACCTGCTGCTCGTCCCCGACCCGGCGACCCTGCGGGAACTGCCCTGGGATCCGGGGACCGCGCTGGTCATCGCCGACGCCCACTGGCCGGCGGACCCGGCGGCACCGTCCACAACGGACGCATTGGTGCCGTTCGCGCCGCGCCGGGTGCTCACCGCGCAGCTCGACCGGCTGGCGGAGCGGGGCCTGACCGCGTACGCCGGCACCGAACTGGAGTTCCTGCTCTTCGCCGAGTCCTTCGACGTCGCGTACGACCGGGACTACCGGGGACTGCGCCCGGCCACCCGGCACAACGTGGACTACTCGCTGACCGGGGTGACCGGGATCGAACCGGTGGTCGGGCGGATCCGGCGGGAGATGAAACGGGCCGGGTTGCGCCTGGAGTCCGCCCGGGGCGAGTGCCACCCCGGCCAGTACGAGATCGTCTTCCGGTACGCCGACGCGCTGACCACCTGCGACAACCACGTGCTCTACAAGACCGGGGTACGGCAGATCGCCGCCCAGGAGCAGGTGGCGGTGACCTTCATGGCCAAGTACGACGCGGGGGAGGGGAACTCCTGTCACGTCCACCTGTCGCTGCGGTACGCCGACGGCACGCCCGCCTTCGCGGCCGACGGCGCCGGGGATGCCGCCGCGCGTGGACCGACCGGGCCGACCGCCGGCATGTCGGCGCTGATGGCGCACTTCGTGGCCGGTCAGCTCGCCGCCCTGCCGGAGCTGACCCTGCTCTTCGCCCCCGGCGTCAACTCCTACAAGCGGCTCGCGCCCGGCTCGTTCGCGCCGACGCAGGTGGGCTGGGGACGGGACAACCGGACCTGCCCGGTACGGGTGGTCGGAGCCGGTGACTCGCTCCGCATCGAGCACCGGGTGGCCGGCGGGGACGCCAACCCGTACACGGTCGTCGCCGCGATCGTCGCCGCCGGGCTGTACGGCATCGACCACGAACTGCCGTTGCCGCCGGCGGTCACCGGCAACGCCACCGACCGGACCGACCTGCCCCGGCTGCCGACCACCCTCGGTGAGGCGGTGGCGCTCTGGGAGGGCAGCGGGCTGGCCCGGTCGGCGTTCGGTGCCGACGTGGTCCGGCACCATGCGGCGGCGGCCCGGGCCGAGTTGGCCGAGTACGGGCGGGCGGTGACCGACTGGGAACGGCACCGCGGCTTCGAACGCTGGTGACCGGTCAGCCGCGCCCCGGGTGACCGCAGTCCCGTCCACCCCACC
>NZ_WVUH01000426.1 GCF_017614955.1 Micromonospora echinofusca | reverse complement strand
GGTGGCGGGTACGGCGACGGCTTCGCGGAGCAGCCGGCGGGCCAGCACCAGCCGGTCGGCGTCGTCGTCCAGACCGGGCAGGTCACCGACCCGGGACACCGTGGCGGTGAGCAGCGCCCGCAGGGCCGGCGCGCACTGGTCGGGGAAGGTGATGCTCCGGTCGAAGATCCGCAGTACCACTGCGCCGGTCCCGTCCTCGGTGAGCTGCCACCGCAGCCCGGGTCGGACGGCGATCCGGCTGTCGACGTCGAGCCCGGCGAGCAGCGCGGCCTGGGCGAGCGGCCGGATCGGCGCCGGCCGCGCCGCCGGCCAGACCCGTGCCCGCAACCGGTCGGCGACCTCGGCCGGGTCGGCCCGCAGCAGCCAGTCGCGCAGCGCTTCGACGGTCTCGGTCAGCTCCGGTTCGACGTCGTCGGGATCGGCCACGTCGATGCCGAACGGTAGCGGGGCGCGCAGTCGGCGGTCGGCGGCGGCGAGCCCGAGGAGTTCCTCGACGAGCGCGTACCGGGTGAGCGCCCGGATCCCCACGGTCAGGTGCAACGACTCGGAGCGCTGCGCCTGGGCACTGTGCAGCCAGCCGCGCGGCAGGTAGAGGGCGTCACCGGGGCCGAGGACCACGTCCAGCGCGGGTGGCCCGTCGGCGACCGCCGCCACCTCGTCCGCCCGGCCGCCCCAGGGCTGCCGTTCCAACGGGTCGGGCAGCACCGGCGGGTGGATCCGCCAGTGCTTCTCCCCGCCGACCTGGAGGACGAAGACGTCGTGGGTGTCGTAGTGGGTGGCGAAGCCCTGACTGTCCGCCGGGGTGAGGTAGGCGTTGACCTGCAGCGGTTGGCCCAGCGCCGCGCCGAGTTCCCGGGCGAAGTCGACCAGCGGCGGCCAGGTGCGGTGCAGCCCCTGGAGGACCAGGGTGGCCCCGGAGGCGTACAGCTCCAGCACCCGCTCGTCGAGCACCTGGTCACCGATCTCGGCACCGGCGCCACCACCGCCGGTGTACCGCGCCGCCGGCACGAGCTGGCCGTCCCGGGCCACCCGCAGGAACGGGGTACGCAGGCCCCGTCGACTGAGCAGTTCGTCGGCGTCGGCGGGGCTGAACAGGTCGGTGAAGCCGGCCGGGTTGGGCAGCTCGGCAGCGCGGGACAGCAGCGGGCCACGGCCCCAGTGTGCGGCGGCGAACTTCTCCGGCTCGACGGCGATGCACCGGGACAGCACCGGAGCCGGGCTGGGAAAGGCCGCCGGGCGACCCGCTGGGCCGCCCGGCGATCGGGTCGTCATCGGTCAGGCCGTCCTACCGGGCGCCACCGTCGGCGCCACCGTCCTGCTGACCGGGGGTCGCCCCACCGTCGGCCGGACCCTCGGCGCCACCATCCGCGCCACCGTCCCGCTGACCCGGCGTGGCCCCACCGTCGGCCGGACCCTCGGCACCACCATCCGCGCCACCGTCCCGCTGACCCGGCGTGGCCCCACCGTCGGCCGGACCCTCGGCACCACCATCCGCGCCACCGTCCCGCTGACCCGGGGTCGCCCCACCGTCGGCGGGGCCTTCGAGGCCGGCACCGCCACTGGTCCGGATGTCGTCGTCGTTGAGTCTCATCGGTGCTCCCTCGGTCCGCAGCCCCGGTCTCCGCCGGGGTTCGTGGTGCACGGTGGTACCCCACGCGCGATCTTCTCTAACCCACCGTAGAGAAGACGGGCCCGGCGCACCGGCGCTTCCGGTCAGGTGGCCCCCGGCGGGGATACGGCCCGTACGCTGGCGCGGCACCGGGTGATCCGTCGGAACGGATCCCCGGCACCGCGTCCTGACCGGATCAACCGGTCACGGGATCATGCGGTCCAGGTCCTCGGGCATGTTCGACTTCACGTCGGACCACTCGCCCTGGGTGACATGTCGGCGCAGGGTGTCCAGCACCACCTGCACCACCCGCTCCGGGCCGCCTTCCACGTCGTACGGGAAGCCCTGCCGGACCTCGTAGAGGAAGTCGTCCCGGTTCAGTTTGACCGGTACGTTGGCCGGGTCCCACCCCTCGAAGTAGACCCCCCGGACCAGCACCGGCAACTGCGCGGAGAACTCCACGCACTCCTGCACCGGCATCCGGTCCCGCAGCAGGTGCAGGACCGTACGCAGCGCCGCGTAGGACTGGTTACGCCGGTCCTTCGACCACCCGTACGCCTGCTCGATGTCCTTCAGGATGAGATTGGTCTTGTCCAACGACGACTCGAACACGGAAATCGGTTCCCTAGCCATCGACACACCCCCGTCCGTCGGTTTCCAACCGTCGATCGTCGCGCGACGGCGGTCCTGCGCTGCCGCGTACGATCCGGGTCGGGCTGATCCGGCCGGGACGCACCACGCACCGGTGCGGACCGTTGCGGTCCCCCGGCGGCGCGACCCGCGTCACCGTGGCCTGCCCGCCCCGACTGCGTACCACCCGAGATGCCACACCGAACCTCCCGTCCCCGGATTTCGTCCGGTGACCGATCACCCGGCGGCGCCGGTTGTCTCCCGTGCCGGCCGTCGTCCTGTCTCCCGTGCCGGCCGTCGTCGAGGTTGGCGCGGCCGGGGGTGAACCGGCCTCACCCGGACGGGATGAAACCCGCCTCACCCGGCCCGGGCGGAGCCGGCCCGGTCCACGCCGAGCAGGGCGGCCAGGGTCGCCGCGTTGGTCTGGGCGTAGTCCCGGAGACAGTTGTTCAGCAGCACGTGGGTCTGCCCGGCGTCGGCGGCCAGCTCGCGGAGTTTCGGCGCCCACTGGCGCAGTTCCCGGTCGGAGTAGCGGTACCCGAACTTCTCGTGGATGTCCCGGCTGGTCCACCGGTCGCTGTGGCCGTGGAACCGCACCACCGCCAGGTCCGCGGTGGCCACCAGCACCGGCGGTACCGACGACCGGTGCCCCTGCGGCATGTCCACGCAGACGTACGGCAGGTCGTGCCGACGCAGGAAGTCCAGCGTCTCGTCGCGGTTGTCACCGGCGAACCAGGACGCGTGGCGGAACTCGAACACCGCCCGCAGCGGGTCGCAGCGGCGCCGTACCTCCAGCAGGTACTGCTTGTTGTCCCGCCGGAGGGTGAACCACGGCGGGAACTGGAACAGCACGGCGCCGAGTTTGCCGGCGGCCACCAGCGGGTCGAGCGCGGTCAGGAACCGGGTCCAGACCTCCTCGTAACTGGCGGCGGGCAGGTCGGCCGGGTAGACGGTGCGTTTGTCGGTGTCCGGTCGCAGGTCGGCGTGGAGCGCGGACACCCGGGTCGGGTGGCCGGTGAGCAGGCTGAACGCCTTGATGTTGAAGGTGAAGTCGGGCGGGGTGCGGGCCACCCAGAGCGCCGCCGTGCGTTCTGCGGGCGGGGCGTAGTAGGTGGCGTCCACCTCCACCAGCGGGAACCGGCTGGCGTAGTGGGCGAGCCGCTTCTCCGGGGTGTCCGCCTCCGGCGGGTACCACCCCGATTCGAGCAGCGTACGGTCGGTCCAGGAGGCCGTACCGACCTTGATCCCGCCCATCCCGGCCTCCCCACTGCCGGCCGTCGTGGCCCCGGGTACGGCGCCCGGGTCCCGGCCGGCACGGCGCGTCCGCTCCGTCCCGGCCCGCGTACCGCGGCCCGGGTCGGGGTTCAGGCCGCCCGACGTTCCCGGTGCTGCTTGCAGGACACGCAGGAGGTCGCCGACGGGAAGATCTCCAGCCGCTCCACCGGGATCGGCGCCTGGCAGCCCTCGCACCAGCCGTAGCTGCCCTCCTGGAGCCGGGTCAGTGCGTGCTCGTACTGCGCCCGACGGTCGAGGATGGTGCGCAGCAGCGACTGCGCGGTGTCCCGTTCGGCGGTCTTGGTGCCGCTGTCGGCCTGGTCGTCACCGGCGGTGTCGCCGACCTCGACCAGCCGCAGGACCTGGCTCTGCTGGACCGCCTGCTCGTACTCCGCGCTCAACTCGTCGTAGCGGGCCTGGAGCGAGAGCCGGATCTGCTCGGCATCCGCCTGGGACCGCCCGGTGCTGACCGTGTCGTGGAGGAGCATGGTGTCCTGCCTTTCCTCGCAAGCCGGAGGCCCGGACTCCCGGCGTTCGCCGTGGGTACGGGCCGCTGTTGAGCCGGGCGATTACCCCACCCTCCAGCCGGCCAAACCGACCTTTTTCCGTACCTCAGTTGAGCTGCCCGGACTCCACCAGCGCGGGGTGCCGGGGGTCGTCGACCCGGACCACCACGTCGGCGAAACCGGCCGGGGCGACCTCCTCGGCGTACCGGGTGAAGGCCGGCAGGGTCCACCGCCACTCGGGCGCGGTCCGGCGGGTCAACGCGGCCGGGGAGAGCACCAGGTGGACGGTCACGTCGAAGGGCAGCCCGCCGCCGAGCAGGAATGCGCCGCTGACCAGGACCACCCCGTTGGGTGGCAGGGTGACGTGGTCGGCGCGGGTGGCCCGGTCGGTGCGGGCGTCCCAGAACGCCGGCAGCAGCCGACCCGAGCCCGACGGCGCGGCCGGGTCGAGCACCTCCCGGCGCAGCGCCGACTCGTCCAGCCAGCCGGTGTAGTAGGCGTCCGGGTTGGTCCTGCCGTACTCCAGGCGCAGCGAGGCCGGCCGGAGGAAGTCGTCGGTGGTGATCCTCAGGACCGGGCGACCCTGGGCCCGCAGCGGGTCGACCAGGGCGTCGGCGAGTGTCCCCGGCCCGGCGGCCGGCGGACCGTCCACGGCGACCCGCAGCCGACGCTGCGGCCCGGTACCGGCCAGCCGGTCGGCGAGTTCGGCGACGAGGCGCTCCGGGGAGATGGGACGGATCTGCATCCGACCATGGTGCCCGGCGGCGGGCGCCACGCCGTGGACCGGCGGGCGGGGTCGACCGGTCAGCCGGTGCGGTC
The DNA here is from genome assembly GCF_017614955.1 of Micromonospora echinofusca. GTDB lineage: Bacteria > Actinomycetota > Actinomycetes > Mycobacteriales > Micromonosporaceae > Micromonospora > Micromonospora echinofusca_A. Next base: position 427 of record NZ_WVUH01000426.1, on the reverse strand, counting down.
GATGGTCACCCGGGCCTCGTCGGCGAGCCGGTAGCCCACCCCGTAGACGGTGGTGACCAGGGGTACGTCCACACCGATCTTGCCGCGCAGCCGGCGTACGTGCACGTCGACGGTGCGTTCCAGGGCGTGCCGGTGGCCCCAGACGCTGGTGAGCAGCCGGGATCTGGTGAACACCCGGCGGGGGTTCTCGGCCAGGAAGAGCAGCAGGTCGAACTCCCGGCGGGTCAGGGCGAGGACCTGCCGGCCCCGGCGGACCACCCGGGACGCCGCCTGGATGTGGATCCGGTCGCCGCCGGCCGCCGGTACGGCCACCGGGTCGGGGCCGGTCGGGGCGGCGAGCGACAGACCGGCCCGTGGTACCGGCGGACGGTGGTCGGAGCCGGACACGGTGATCTCACCGGCCCCGTCGGAGACGAGTTCGCCCAGG
>NZ_WVUH01000425.1 GCF_017614955.1 Micromonospora echinofusca | reverse complement strand
GACAGGGCTGGCGGTGGCCTGGCGGTGCGCCCAGCGCGGGATGCGGGTGGTCGTGCGCGATCCGGCCCCCGGATCCGGGGCGTCGGGGGTGGCCGCCGGGATGCTCGCCCCGGTCGCCGAGGCGTACTTCGGGGAGCGGGAACTGACCGGGCTGCTCGTCGCCTCCGCCGCCCGCTGGCCCGGGTTCGCCGCCGAGCTGACCGCCGCGAGCGGCGTCGACCTCGGCTACCGGACCGAGGGCACCCTGGTGGTCGGCCTGACCGGCGACGACCTGGCCGAGGCGCGCCGGCTCTGGGCGTACCAGCAGGAACTGGGGTTGGCCATCACGCCGCTGCGACCGGGTCAGCTCCGGGACCGGGAACCACTGTTGGCGCCCCGGGTACGCGGTGGCGCCTGGGCCCCCGGCGACCATCAGGTGGACCCCCGGCGGTTGGTCGACGCACTGCGGGTGGCGGCCGAGCGGGCCGGGGTGACCATCGTGCCGGAACCCGTCCGGCAACTGTCCGACGTGGACCGACAGGGGCCGGTCGTGGTGGCGGCCGGCTGCGCCACCGCCGGCCTCACCGGGCTGCCGGTCCGACCGGTCAAGGGGCAGTTGCTGCGGCTGCGGACCCCGGACGGCGCAGCGCCCGGCTTCCGGCACGTGATCCGGGGGTACGTCGACGGCCAGCAGGTCTACCTGGTGCCCCGGGCCGACGGTGAGGTGGTGGTCGGCGCGACCGTCGAGGAGCGCGCCGACCGGCAGGTGACCGCCGACGCCGTACTGCGACTGCTCCGGGCCGCCGTCGAGCTGGTACCCGGGCTGGCCGAGTACGAGCTGGTCGAGGCGGCGGCCGGGCTGCGCCCGGGTACCCCGGACAACGCCCCGGCCCTCGGGCCGCTGCCCGGTCGACCGGAGGTGGTCGTGGCCGCCGGGCACCACCGGCACGGCATCGTGCTCACCCCGCTGACCGCCGACCTGATCACCGACCTGATCTCGACCGGGGTGCCGGACCCGCAGCTCGCGGCGTTCCGCCCGGACCGGTTCACGACCGACAGGATTGTGGAGGGACAGCCATGGAGCTGACCGTGAACGGCACCGGGCGGACGTTGCCCGACGGGACGACCGTGGCCGGACTGGTCGCCACCCTGACCAGCGCGGCACGTGGGGTGGCCGTCGCCGTAGACGGCGAGGTCGTACCCCGGGCGGCCTGGGCGGGTACCACGCTGCGCGACGGCCACCGCGTCGAGGTGCTGACCGCCAGCCAGGGCGGGTGACCGGGGTGACGGACACCTTCCTGCTCGGCGGTGCGGCGTTCGGCTCGCGGCTGATCCTGGGTACCGGCGGGGCGGCGAACCTGCACGTCCTGGAGGGCGCGATCCGGGCCTCCGGTACCGAGCTGGTCACCCTCGCCCTGCGCCGGGTCGACCCGCAGGCCGCCGGGCAGCCCGGTGGACTGCTGGACCTGCTGGACCGGTGCGGGGTACGGCTGCTGCCCAACACGGCCGGCTGCTACACCGCCGCCGAGGCGGTCACGGTGGCCCGGCTCGCCCGGGACGCCTTCGGCACCGACTGGATCAAGCTGGAGGTCGTCGGCGACGACCGGACGCTGCTGCCGGACGGGGTGGAACTGCTGCGCGCCGCCGAGCAGCTCGTCGACGAGGGGTTCACCGTGCTGCCGTACACCTCCGACGACCCGGTGCTGGCCCGCCGGCTGGCGGACGCCGGTTGTGCGGCGGTGATGCCGGCGGGTGCTCCGATCGGCTCCGGCCTCGGGATCGGCAACCCGCACCACATCCGGCTGATCCGGCAGAGCGTGGACGTGCCGGTGATCCTCGACGCGGGTATCGGCACCGCCTCGGACGCCGCGCTCGCCATGGAACTGGGCTGTGACGCGGTGCTGCTGGCCAGCGCGGTCACCCGGGCCGAGGACCCGGTGGGGATGGCCGGGGCGATGCGGCACGCGGTGCTCGCCGGCCGGCTGGCCGCCCGTTCCGGCCGGATCGCCCGACGGTTCCACGCGCTCGCCTCCACCCCGGACGAAGGACGCCCTGACCTGTGAACGGTCCACGTGGGGTGGTGCTGCTGACCGACCGGCGGCAGGCCCGCCGACCGTTGCCCGAGGTGGTGCGGGCGGCGGTGGCCGGCGGGGTGCGCTGGGTGGTGCTCCGGGAGAAGGACCTGTCCGGTGCCGGGCGGGCGGCGCTCGCCGCCGAGCTGCGGGAGATCCTGCACCCGGTCGGCGGGACGCTGGTGGTGGCCGGTCCGGACCCGCTCGGCGGTACGGCGGTGCACCTGCCGGCCGCCGGTCCGTACCCGCCGCCCCGGCTGGCGCTGGTCGGCCGGTCCTGCCACGACGGGGCCGAACTGGCCCGGTTGACCACCGAGGACTACGTGACGGTGTCGCCGGTCTTCCCGACGGTCAGCAAACCCGGGTACGGGCCGGCGCTGGGGCCGGACGGGTTGGGCCGGCTGGCCCGGCTGGCGCGGGTGCCGGTGCTCGCCCTGGGCGGGGTGGACGGTCCGGAGCGGGTGGCCGCCTGCCTGGCCGCCGGGGCGGTCGGGGTGGCGGTGCTCGGTGCGGTGATGCGGGCCACCGACCCGGCCCGGGTGGCCGCCGACCTGGTCGCCGCCGCCGCTGCGGCCCCGGTGACCGCCCAGCTCCACCGGACGGGGGTGGACCGGTGACGCCCCCGGTGGTGCTCACCGTGGCCGGTTCGGACTCCGGCGCGGGCGCCGGCATCCAGGCCGACCTGAAGGTGTTCGCCGCGCTCGGGGCGTACGGCACGTCGGTGCTGACCGCGGTCACCGCCCAGCACACCCGGGGCGTGGACGCGGTGTACCCGATGCCGCCGGAGGCGGTGACCGCGCAACTGGACGCGGTGCTCGGCGACTTCGCCGTGCGGGCGGTGAAGACCGGGATGCTCGGCGGACCGGAGGTCGCCGGGGCGGTGGCGGTGGCCGCCCGGGCCGGCCGACTGCCGAACCTGGTGGTCGACCCGGTGCTGGTGGCCACCAGCGGGGACCGGCTCGGCGTGGTCGGGGCGGTCGAGCGGCTGCTGCCGTACGCGATGGTGGCGACGCCGAACTGCGCGGAGGCGGCGGCGGTCCTCGGCCGCCCGGTGTCCACCCTGGACGAGATGGTGTCCGCCGCCGCGCAGCTCACCGCAGGCGGCGCGGCGGCGGTCGTGGTCACCGGGGGCGACCTGGCCGAGTCGGGCGGCGGCGAGGCGGTGGACGTGCTGCACCTCGACGGGGTGACCACGCTGCTGCGGGCGCCCCGGGTGGACACCCGGCACACCCACGGCACCGGCTGTTCGTTCTCGGCGGCGATCACCGTCCGGCTGGCCCTCGGCGACCCGGTGCCGGTCGCGGTCCGCACCGCCAAGGAGTACGTCACCCGTGCGCTGGCCGGCGCCCGGGACTGGAAGCTGGGCGCGGGACGCGGCCCACTCGACCACTTCGGCTGGACCAGTCGATGAACAGGAGGCTGCCATGAACGCACGGCGCAGGGTGTACGTCGAGGGATCCCGCCCGGACCTCCGGGTGCCCTTCACCGAGGTCACGCTGACCGGTGACAACCCGCCGGTCCGGCTCTACGACACCGCCGGTCCGGGGTCCGACCCGGAGGTGGGGTTGCCGCCGCTGCGCGGCGCGTGGATCGCCGAGCGGGGCGACGTGGCGCCGGTCCGGGGTGCCGGCACCCCGCTGGCCGGGCGCCCCGGAAAGCGGCCGACCCAGCTCGCGTACGCCCGGGCCGGGCAGGTCACCCCGGAGATGGAGTTCGTGGCGCTGCGCGAGCAACTGCCGGTGGAACTGGTCCGGGACGAGATCGCGGCCGGGCGGGCGGTGCTGCCGGCCAACGTCAACCACCCCGAGTCCGAGCCGATGATCATCGGGAACCGGTTCCTGGTGAAGGTCAACGCCAACATCGGCACCTCGGCGGTCACCTCCTCGGTCGCCGAGGAGGTGGAGAAGCTGACCTGGGCCACCCGCTGGGGTGCGGACACCGTGATGGACCTGTCCACCGGTAAACGGATCCACGAGACCCGGGAGGCGATCGTCCGCAACTCGCCGGTACCGATCGGAACCGTGCCGATCTACCAGGCGTTGGAGAAGGTGGGCGGCGACCCGGTGAAGCTGACCTGGGAGGTGTTCCAGGACACCGTCGTCGAGCAGGCCGAGCAGGGCGTCGACTACATGACCGTGCACGCCGGGGTGCTGCTGCCGTACGTGCCGCTGGCCGTGGACCGGGTCACCGGGATCGTCTCCCGGGGTGGCTCCATCATGGCCGCCTGGTGCCTGGCGCACCACGAGGAGAACTTCCTCTACACCCACTTCGACCAGCTCTGCGAGATCCTGGCCGCGTACGACGTGACGTTCTCCCTCGGCGACGGGCTGCGCCCCGGGTCGATCGCGGACGCCAACGACGCGGCGCAGTTCGCCGAGCTGCGCACCCTGGGTGAGCTGACGGCGGTTGCCTGGGAACACGACGTGCAGGTGATGATCGAGGGCCCGGGGCACGTACCCATGCACAAGATCAAGGAGAACGTCGACCTCCAGCAGGAGCTGTGCCACTCCGCGCCGTTCTACACCCTCGGCCCGCTGACCACGGACATCGCCCCGGCGTACGACCACATCACGTCGGCGATCGGCGCCGCGATGATCGGCATGTTCGGTACCGCGATGCTCTGCTACGTGACGCCGAAGGAGCACCTCGGGCTGCCGGACCGGGACGACGTGAAGGCCGGCGTGATCGCGTACAAGATCGCCGCGCACGCGGCCGACCTGGCCAAGGGACACCCGGGGGCGCAGGCGTGGGACGACGCGCTGTCCAAGGCCCGGTTCGAGTTCCGCTGGACCGACCAGTTCAACCTGGCGCTGGACCCGGACACCGCCCGGTCGTACCACGACGCGACGCTGCCGGCCGAGCCGGCGAAGACCGCCCACTTCTGCTCGATGTGCGGGCCGAAGTTCTGCTCGATGAAGATCACCCAGGAGCTGAAGGACTACGCGGCGCGGGGGATGGCCGACAAGTCGGCGGAGTTCCGCTCCGGCGGCGGCCGGGTCTACCTGCCGCTCGCCTGACCGACCGGTCAACGGCCGGTCAGGTCAGGGCCGGCGACGGGCGGGCCGGCGGAGCAGCACGGTGGCCACCCCGGCGACGGCGAGGGCCAGGCCGGCCGCCGCCCACCACCAGCCGGTACCACCACCGTCAGCCGGTGCGGCGGCGGCCGGCGCGGTCGCGGCGGCCGGTACCGGCCGGGCGGACTGGGCGGCCCGGGCCTGCACCACCACGGTGACCTCGGCC
>NZ_WVUH01000424.1 GCF_017614955.1 Micromonospora echinofusca | reverse complement strand
GTTGAGCACCTCGGGGGACCGGGCCGGCGCGGTGCCGGTGGCCGGTACGCCCTCCGCCGCACTCGGTTCGGCCTGGCTGGGGACGCTCACCGCGCGCAGCGGGGCGCCCGGCTTCAGCCAGGCGGGCTGGCCGGCGACCACCAGCGCCACCGCGTCACAGGCGTCGGCGACGGCCCGGTTGGTGGCGCCGAGCGCGTCGGTGAAGGCCCGGCCCAGCGGCGTGGTCGGCACCAGGGTCAGCCCCACCTCGGGGCTGACCAGCACCAGCCGGGCGGTGCAGTCGCGGACCGCGCTGGCCAGCTCGGCGATGGTGGCGAGGTCGTCGGCGGGCTGGTGGGCCGGGTCCAGCAGCACGGTCACCCAGCCGCCGAGGTCGTCGACGAGCAGCGTCTCGTCCGGTCGGGCCTCGGCGATCACCCGGGCCAGCCGGGACGGGTCGGCGGCGGTCTCCTCGGTGGTCCAGCCACCCGGACGCCGCGCCCGGTGCCGGTCGATCCGGGCCGCCCATTCCGGGTCGTCCGGGCCGGCATCGGCCGAGGTGGCGACGTACCGGACCGCCGTCGCGTCGGCGACCAGCGATTCGGCGAACTCCGACTTGCCGGACCGGATGCCGCCCACCACCAGGACCGTGTTCCACCCGTCAACGGACATGTTCAAACCTTAGAGCCACCGGCGGCGTACCGGACTGGCAGGTGGGACCCGGATCGGCGGGACCGGGGGCCGCCCGGGCAGCCGGGACGGGGGATGTGGAGCAGGCGGCGGGCGGGTACGGCCGACTAGGCTTGCACCGGTTGACGCACGGGCGCATCGACGAGGGGAGACGGCATGGCGTGGAGCTGGCGGTACGAGGGCGCGGACGGCGGTGCGGTCAGCGGACCGGCCGAGACGTTCGGCAGCCAGGCGGATGCCGAGTCGTGGATCGGTCAGACCTGGCGGCAGCTCACGGCGTCGGGGATCACGTCGGTCACACTCGTCGAGGACGACCGGGTCGAATACCAGATGAGCCTGCTGCCCACGGCTGAGTGACCACGATGCCGAACGACCGTCCGGGGTACGGCGAGCCGCTGCTGCTCGGCGTGCCCCGGGCGGCGTTCCGGCCCAGCCCGGTCTTCCTGGCCCTGGTGGCCCTCTTCGTCACCACCGGGGCGCTCACCTGGCACCGGGTCGGCAACGTCCGGCTGGACGTGTTCGGGTTCGTCGTCTCCGGCTGGCTGGTCTCGCTCTGCCTGCACGAGTACGCGCACGCCCTGGTCGCCTTCCGGGCCGGCGACCGCAGCGTCGCCCACCGGGGCTACCTGACCCTGAACCCGTTGAAGTACAGCCACCCGCTGCTCTCCATCGCGTTGCCGGTGGTCGTGGTGCTGCTGGGTGGCATCGGACTGCCCGGCGGGGCGGTCTGGGTGGACCGGCACCGGATCCCCGGTCGGCTGCGGCACACCCTGGTCAGCCTGGCTGGTCCGGCGACGAACGTGCTGTTCACCGTGGTGCTGGTGGTGGCGTTACGGCTCGGCGCGGACGACGCGTACCCGGAGTTCTGGGCCGGGGTGGCGCTGCTGGCCTTCCTCCAGCTCACCGCGAGCCTGCTCAATTTGCTGCCGGTCCCCGGGCTGGACGGCGGCAACATGATCCAGCCCTGGCTGTCGCCGCAGTGGCAGCGCGGCTACGACCTGATGGCGCCCTTCGGGTTCCTGCTCCTCTTCGGCCTGCTGTGGAACCCGCGCGTCGGCGGCTGGTTCTTCGACGCGGTCTTCGCCCTGGCGGACCTGCTCGGCCTGCCGGCCCCGTTCTACGCCTACGGGCTGGAGCTGATCCGCTTCTGGCAGGGCTGACCCGGCCGCAACCGGCCGGACCCGGTCGCAGCCGCTTGCCCGGCCGCAACCGGTCGCAGCCGCTCGCCCCGGTCGCAGCCGACCGGACGGGCCGGCTGCGACCGGGTGCGGACCTACGGCCGACGCGGCGGGCTGACCGTCTGCGCCGGATCCCGCTCGACGATCGGGTCGAGGATCTCGTCGATCGCCTTGAGCAGGTCGCTGTCCAGTTTCACCCCGGCGGCCTTGACGTTGTCGTGCACCTGCTCGGGGCGGGACGCGCCGACGATCGCCGAGGACACGTTCGGGTTCTGCAGCACCCAGGCGATGGAGAGCTGGGCCATGGTCAGCCCGGCCTGCTCGGCGAGCGGCTTGAGCTGCTGTACCCGGGTCAGCACGTCGTCGGTGAGGAACTTCGCGATGAACTGCGCCCCGGACTTCTCGTCGGTGGCCCGGGAACCGGCCGGCGGCGGCTGGCCGGGCAGGTACTTGCCGGAGAGGACGCCCTGCGCCATCGGCGACCAGACGATCTGGCCGACGCCCAGCTCCTCGCTGGTGGGTACCACCTCGGCCTCGATCACCCGCCAGAGCATCGAGTACTGCGGCTGGTTGGAGATGAGCGGGATCCGCAGCTCACGGGCCAGCCCGTGGGCGGCGCGAAGTTCGGCCGCCGTCCACTCCGACACTCCGATGTAGAGCGCCTTGCCGGAGTGCACGACGTCGGCGAAGGCCTCCATCGTCTCTTCCAGCGGCGTGCTGTGGTCGAACCGGTGCGCCTGGTACAGGTCGACGTAGTCGGTCTGGAGGCGGCGCAGCGAGCCGTTGATCGACTCCATGATGTGCTTGCGGGACAGGCCCCGGTCGTTGCGACCCGGACCGGTCGGCCAGTACACCTTCGTGAAGATCTCCAGGCCCTCGCGGCGCTCGTCGCGCAGGGCCCGGCCGAGCACCTCCTCGGCCCGGGTGCCGGCGTAGACGTCGGCGGTGTCGAAGGTCGTGATGCCGGTCTCCAGGGCGGCCCGGACACAGGCGAGCGCCGCGTCCTCCTCGACCTGCGAGCCGTGGGTGATCCAGTTGCCGTACGAGATCTCGCTGATCATGAGGCCGGAGCGGCCCAGATGACGGAATTCCATACCCCGACCCTAACGGGTGAGGAAGGGCCCCCTATTAACGCATTTGGTAGAGGAAGGGCCCCTTCTTAACAACTGTGGCCCGGACGGTTGTGGCCTAGAGCACGGGCGTGGTGTCGGCGAGCAGCCGGTCGATCTCCGCCAGCACGTCCAGCCGGCTGCGGTGTACCGAGTCGATCAGCCGGCGGCCGTGCCGGTCCAGCGCACCCCACTGCCCGCTGTCCCCGACCAGGAACGCCACGGGGTGGATGACCAGTGCCGGATGGGTCGGGGGGACGACCACCCGGCCGGTCCGGTCGACGACCCCCTTGCGGCCGTTGACGTCCACCACGGCCAGTCCCTCGTCGGTGAAGCCGTCGACGTACCGGCCGTCGGTCAGCGCCGTGGTGAACCCCGAGTACGACGTGGGCACCACCACCTGCCCGGTCCGGTCGACCGCACCCCAACCACCCCGCCGGACGGCGGCCACGCCCCGCCGGAACGGGCGCACGTCGTCGAAGCCGGCCGGGATCAGCACCGTCCCCGACGGGTCGATCGCCAGCCAGTCACCGGCCCCGTTGCGCGACACCCAGGCGATCCCGTCGGAAAAGGACCCGACGCCCCGGTACCCGGCGGTGGCCCCGACCAGGCACGCCCCGGTCTCGTCGATCAGCGTCCACGCGTCCACCTCGGGCCGCCGTACCCAGGCCACCCCGTCCCGGAACGGCTGGGCCTCGGCGTACTCGGCGGGGATGGTCAGCTCACCGTGGACGTCGGCGTACCCCCAGCGGCGGGTGTCCTCGTCGAAGCTGGGCACCGGTGGCCGGTGCGCGTACCGGATCTCCTCCGGGGTGCGCGGGTACGGCCCCCAGCCCTTCGCGGCGACCCGGTCGAACACCGCGTCGAGCGCGAGTTCGGTCCGAGCCACCAGGTCGGCGTCGATGACGGTACGCAGGTCGAGGGCCCGTTCGAAGTGGTGGCACGCCTCGATGTAGCGGCCCTGCTCCAGGCAGCACCGGCCGGCGTGCTCGTGCATGGTGGCGCGGAGCCGGTCCGGCAACTCGGACGAGTTGGCCTCCAGGTAGAGCCGGTCCGCCTCGTCGAACTCACCCCGCCACTGGTGCACGTGGGCCAGCCGGGCCTTGACGATGGCGATCCGGCGCAGCTCACCGGTCGCCTCGGCATGGGCCAGCGCCAGCGTGCCGTCGGCCAGGGCCTGGTCCAGGTCGCCGAGGACCCGGGAGACCACCGCCCGGAGGCTGAGCAGCCGGGCACGGGCGCGGTCGTCGAGGGCCGTGCCGAGTTTCGCGCCCAGTTGTTCCCGCACGGTCCGCAGCGTGTCCGGCTGGTCGGGCAGCTCGCGCAGCGTCTCCGGGTCCAGTCGCCAGCGGTACGCCGTGAGGGTCTGCTCCGGGTCCGTCGTCGGCAGCGTCGACGCCACGGGTACGGCGGGTTCCGGTCCGCTGGTGGCGGGGAGCGGGGCCTCTTCGGGGGTACCGTCGCCGCTCTGGTCCGGCGGCTGCTCTCCGGGTGCGGCAGCGTCGTCGGGGTGGTCCTCCGTCGTCGCCGGCGCCGGGTCCGGGGCGTCTCCGGTGTCCCTGGGGTGCGTCAGCGGCGACTCGCCGGCCTGCGCTGCGGCCGGCGAGACCGGGACGGGAAGGTCAGCGGAAGGCGGGACCGGGACAGCGGCGTCAGCGGCCGGTGGCGCCGGGTCGGGAAGCTCGGTGGCCGCTACGGCTGACCAGCGGAACTCCGGTACCACGAGCCCGCCCCGCAGGGCACCGATCGGAGTGCCGATCACCGGCAGATCGACGTCGACCGGCTCGTCGGCGATGTCGACGTCACCGACGGTCGGCGTCTCGTCCGGCACCTGGTCCAGCGTGACCGGGGTACCGGCGATCGGCCGGTCGACGTCGGCCGGGGCGCCGGCCACCGGCAGGTCCAGGTCGGGCACGGGCGCGGCTTCGGTGGCCTCGGCCGTGCTGTCGGAGCTGCCGGTGGGCGCGCCGGCCCCCGTCGGCCGGGCGTCGGACAGCGGTACGTCGAGCGGCGGCGTGTCGGCCGGTGGCGTGACGGCCGGTGGTGCGCTGACCGGGCCTGCGCTCGCGGCCACCGGCGCTCCCGACACCGGTGCACCCGACACCGGCGCACCGGAGACCGGTACCCCCGACACCGGCGCACCGGAGACCGGTACCCCCGACACCGGTGCTCCGGATGTCGGTGCGGCGCTGAACCAGGGGTCCGGTCCGGCCGGGACGGGCGGTCGGCCGAACGAATCGGGCCGCCCCTCCGCCGGCGAACCGTGCCAGGCGGCCTCCCGGCCCGGGGGCCGGTACGGCTGCTGGTCGGGGCGGCGGTCCGGGGTACCGGCAGCACCGGGGGTGCCCGGTGCCGGGA
>NZ_WVUH01000423.1 GCF_017614955.1 Micromonospora echinofusca | reverse complement strand
CCCGTACCCGCCCACCGCGCCGCTGTCCGCCACCGCGCCGCCGAGGGACAACGGACCCACCAGCGGCGTCCCCTCCGGTCCGGCCCGGCCGACGAGCGGGGTGCCGGCCGGCGTCCCGCCGGTGAGTGCGGCCCCGATGGGCGGCCCCCGTCCGGGGACGGTCTACGGCGGGGAACTCGACGGGCCGGGCTTCGCCACCGTCTACCTGCCGAACGAGGTGGAGAACACCGGTTCACTGACCGGGCACATCCTGGCCCAGGGCTGGGCGGACACCCCGGCCGCGAAGTCGGGTAGCACCACGAAGGTGGTGGTCGTGCTGGCCGCCGCGCTCGGTGTCCTGGTCGCCATCAGCCTGATCGTCGTGGTCTTCGCCAACGATGCCATCGGGGACTTCTTCGGCAACCTGTCGCTCTGACCGCAAGGCCGGGCGGCGACCACCGTCCGGCCGTGAGTCGGCCCACTCCGTCGCAACGGCTGGCGGGTGTCCCGGTACGAAGGCCGTACACTGGTATGGATTACTGACCCGGCGCGCCACCGCGCGCCCATGGGCGATCTTGCGGGCGATTCGACGGCGAGCAACCACCTCGGCGGGGCCATCGCGAAGATGCGCCCCACCTGAGAGGTTTTTCTTGACGACCTTTGCTGACCCCAGCACGTTCCCGTCCGTTTTCGACACCCCGGTCGACGCTCCCGTCGACACCCGGGCAGACGCCCCGGTCGGTGCCCATGTCGACACCCCGGCCGACGCCCCGCTCGGTGCCCATGTCGACACCCCGGCAGACACCCTCGCAGACGGCGAGCCGAGCGGTGGCCCGGTGACCGACTTCGCCGGTCTCGGTCTGCCGCAGCCGCTGGTCGACGCGCTGGGCCGGCAGGGGATCACCACTCCGTTCGAGATCCAGCGGGCCACCCTGCCGGACGCGCTCGCCGGCCGGGACGTCCTCGGTCGCGGACAGACCGGCTCCGGCAAGACCCTGGCCTTCGGGCTGCCGGTACTGGCCCGTCTCGCCAAGGTCAACCGGGCCCGGCCGCTGCACCCCCGGGCCCTGGTCCTCGTACCGACCCGCGAGTTGGCCATGCAGGTCAACGACGCCCTCGTCCCCCTCGGCAAGACGGTCGGGGTGTTCCTGAAGACCGCCGTCGGCGGGGTGCCCTACGACCGGCAGGTCGACGCCCTGCGGCGCGGTGTGGAGATCCTGGTCGCCACGCCCGGCCGGCTGGGTGACCTGATCTCGCGGGGCGTGTGCAACCTCGACGACATCGAGGTGACCGTGCTCGACGAGGCCGACCAGATGGCCGACATGGGTTTCCTGCCGGACGTCACCGAACTGCTCGCGAAGACGCCGGCCGGGGCGCAGCGGCTGCTCTTCTCGGCCACCCTGGACGGTGACGTGGACGCGCTGGTCAAGCGGTTCATGACCGACCCGGTGACGCACTCCACCGCACCGCCGACCGCAGCCGTGTCCACGATGGACCACCACCTGCTGCTCATCCCGCCGCACGACAAGTTCGCCGTCGCCGCGTCCATCGCGGCCCGGCAGGGCCGGACCATGATGTTCGCCCGTACCCAGATGGGCGTCGACCGCCTGGTCGAGCAGCTCGCCGCGGTGGGTGTCCGGGCCGGCGCGCTGCACGGCGGCAAGACCCAGCGGGTACGCACCCGCACGCTCGCCGAGTTCAAGGAGGGCCGGATGAGCGTCCTGGTCGCCACGGACGTGGCGGCCCGGGGCATCCACGTCGACGGCGTCTCGCTGGTGGTGCACGTCGACCCGCCGAAGGATCCGAAGGACTACCTGCACCGGGCGGGGCGTACCGCGCGGGCGGGTGAGTCGGGGGCGGTGGCCACCCTGGTCCTGCCAAAGCAGCGCCGGACCACGCTCGCCATGCTGGAGAAGGCCGGTGTCGAGCCGGAGCAGACCCGGGTCCGCGTCGGTGACCCGGCGCTGGCCGAGCTGACCGGTGCGCGGGAGCCGAGCGGCGTACCGGTGCTCGACGAACCCGCGCCGCGCCGTGGTGGTGACCGCCCGGGAGGCCCGCGTCGCTTCGGGGACCGGCCGCAGGACGGGCGTCGCTTCGGGGACCGGCCGCAGGGTGGACGCGAGTACGGCCACCGGCCGCAGGACGGACGACGGTTCGGCGACCGGGACGGTGGAGCCGGGCGCCGGTTCGGCGACCGGGACGCCGCCGCCGGACGACGGTTCGGCGACCGGGACAGCACGGGTGGCCGCCCGCACGGGGAATGGCGTACCGAGGACCGGCGCGGCGGCTACCGGCCCGAGAGCCGGGGCCGGGACGACCGCCCCGCCGCCGGCCGCCTCCGGGACGACCGGGGCTACGGCGACCGGGCACGCCACGACCGGCCCCGTGACGACCGTGGTACCGGCGGCCGCTGGCCGGCGCGTACCCACTGACACAGCGACCATCCGAAGGGCGTCGCCGGCTGCCGGCGGCGCCCTTCGGCGTACCCGGATCCCCGGCAGCCGGGGGGAATCTGCCGTAACGTCCGGCTCATGCCGACGCTGCCCAAATCCCTGTTCTGGACCCGCACGGACACCGCCGGATGCGACCACGCCCGGCTCGACGACCGGCACGGGCTGACCGGGTCGGGCGTCGCCCAGGCGGTCGACCCGGTGCCGTACACCTGCCGGTACGAGGTGACCACCGACGCCGGATGGGCCACCACCGATCTCGCGGTCGAGGTGTCCGGCGCCGGCTGGTTCCGTTCGGTCCACCTGGAACGGTCGGCCGACCGTTGGCGGATCACCACCGCCGAACAGGGTGACCTGGACGCCGCCCTCGTCGCTGCCGGTCATCAGCCGGCCGGGCTGCCCGGTACCGACGATCCGGACCGGCTCGCCCCGGCGGTCGACGTGGACCTGGGTGCCGCGCCCCTGTTCAACAGCCTGCCGGTACGCCGGCTCGGGCTGCTCGACGCGGAGCCGGGTACCGAGCGACGGATCAGTGTCGCCTGGGTGCTGGTGCCGAGCCTGCTGGTGGTACCGGCCGAGCAGGTCTACACGGCGCTGGGCAGCCAGCGGGTGCGGTACGCCAGCGAGGGCTTCACCGCCGACCTGGACCTCGACCCGGACGGGTACGTGCGGCACTACCCGGGTCTCGCCGAGTTGGCCGGGCCGGGGGCGGGGGCCGGGCGGCCCCGCTGACCGGGCGGCGCGGGCGTCACACCGGTTAGGAAGGGCCCCTTCCTATACCGAATGCGATAACAGGGGGCCCTTCCTTGCACCTCAGGCGGGCCAGGTGCCGGTGGCCAGGAAGCGGTCGACGGTGGCCAGGTGCGGGGTGAGGTTGAGCCCCTGCGCGGCGACCCAGGTGTCCGAGTAGTAGGTGTCGGTGTAGCGCTCGCCGCCGTCGCAGATCAGCGTCACCACCGAGCCGCGCCGGCCGGTGGCGCGCATCTGGGCGATGAGGCTGAACGCGCCCCACAGGTTCGTCCCGGTGGAGCCGCCGACCCGCCGGCCGAGGACGGCTGACGCGGCCCGCATGGCCGCCAGCGAGGCGGCGTCGGGTACCTGCACCATCCGGTCCACCACGTTGGGCAGGAAGGACGCCTCCACGGTGGGCCGGCCGATGCCCTCGATCCGGGAGCCCTTGCCGGTGCGGACCGCCCAGTCGGCCGCCCGCCACGCCGGGTAGAACGCGGAGTTCTCCGGGTCGACCACGCAGAGTTTGGTGGGTAGCCGCCGGTAGCGGGCGTACCGGCCGATGGTGGCACTGGTGCCACCGGTACCGGCACCGACGACCACCCAGGCCGGGATGGGGTGGCGTTCCAGCGCGAGCTGCGCGTAGATCGACTCGGCGATGTTGTTGTTGCCCCGCCAGTCGGTGGCCCGCTCGGCGTAGGTGAACTGGTCCATGAAGTGGCCGCCGGAGTCCTCGGCCAGCCAGCGGGCCTCGACGACGACGGCTGCCGGGTCGTCCACCAGGTGGCAGCGCCCGCCCTGGAACTCGATCAGCGCGATCTTCTCGGGCGAGGTGGAGGCCGGCATGACCGCGATGAACGGCAGCCCCAGCATCCGGGCGAAGTACGCCTCGGAGACGGCGGTGGAGCCGGAGGACGCCTCGACGATCGTGGTACGCGGCCCGATCCGGCCGTTGCAGAGCCCGTAGAGGAACAGGGACCGGGCCAGCCGGTGCTTCAGCGAGCCGGTGGGATGCACCGACTCGTCCTTCAGGTAGAGGTCGACGCCCCACTCCCGGGGCAGTGGGAAGGGCAGCAGATGGGTGTCGGCGGAGCGGTTGGCGTCGGCCTCGACCGCGGCGATCGCCTCGGTGACCCACACCCGGTCGTTCTCGTCGCACCGGTCCAGATGTTCCACGGGGCAGAACGTAACAAGCGCCGCACGGCGGGGACCGGCGGCGGTGCCCTCCACCGTCTGCGGGGCACCGACCGCGACAGCGAGGGATCAACCACGCCGGCGCGGGGTCAACCGCCACGGCGAGCGGTCAGCCGCGACGGCGTTGGCGGCGCTGGCCGGCCCGGCCGACCGCGAGGACCAGCGGGGTGAGCCGGACGGCGAGCCCGGGCAGGGCGTCGAGCAGCCGGACCTGGAGGCCGCGCCAGCGCGGCACCGACACCACGGGCCGGGGGCGGCGGGCCAGTCGGGCGGCGCGGGCGGCGACCCGTTCGGCGGTGAGCAGGGTACCGGTGAACGAGGCGACCGCCCCGGGGTCGTCCAGCCGGTCGTGCAGCATCGGGGTCCAGATCCCGTCCGGGCAGAGGCAGGAGATGTGCAGGTTGCGGTGTCCGGCGGCGCGCAGGTCCGCCAGGGTGCCGAGGCTGAACGCGATGAGGGCGTGTTTGCTGGCCGCGTAGACGGTCTCCCCCGGGGCGGCGACCAGGCCGGCCAGCGAGACGACGTTGAGCACGTGCCCGTACCCCTGTTCCCGCATCACGGCCAGGGCGGCGAGCGTACCGGTCATCGCGCCGAGCGCGTTGACCTCGACCACCCGGCGGCGGGTGGCCGCGTCGTGGGTCCAGGACGGACCGGTGACCAGGATGCCGGCGTTGTTCACCCAGAGGCCGAGCCCGTGCCGGGCGGTCGCCTCGGCGGCCACCTCGGCGCACGCCGCCTCGTCCCGGACGTCGAGCGGTCGGGACCACCCGCCGAGCGGGGCGGCTGCGGCGGCGACCGCTGTCGCGTCGACGTCCGTCAGCAGCACCGGCCAGCCGTCGGCGTGCAGCGCGCGGGCGATGGCCAGACCGAGCCCACGGGCGGCTCCGGTGACCACCGCCGCACCGGAGGGGTACGTCATCGGCGCACCGTACCGCCGCAGCGGCGGGCGCCGCCAGAGCCGGCAGCCAGGGG
>NZ_WVUH01000422.1 GCF_017614955.1 Micromonospora echinofusca | reverse complement strand
TGTCCGGCGGCGTCCTACTCTCCCACACCCTCCCGAGTGCAGTACCATCGGCGCTGGAAGGCTTAGCTTCCGGGTTCGGAATGTAACCGGGCGTTTCCCCTCCGCCATGACCGCCGTAACCCTATCGACTTGTCAAACACCACACCCAACCAAACGGTCAGGGGTGTTCGTTTGTCGAGAGTTGCACAGTGGACGCGTAGCAGCTTAGTAATCAAGTCCTCGGCCTATTAGTACCGGTCAACTGAACCCGTTACCGGGCTTACATCTCCGGCCTATCAACCCAGTCGTCTAGCTGGGGGCCTTACCCCCACAAAGTGGGGCGGGATACCTCATCTCGAAGCGAGCTTCCCGCTTAGATGCTTTCAGCGGTTATCCCTTCCGAACGTAGCCAACCAGCCGTGCCCCTGGCGGGACAACTGGCACACCAGAGGTTCGTCCGTCCCGGTCCTCTCGTACTAGGGACAGCCCTTCTCAAGTATCCTACGCGCACGGCGGATAGGGACCGAACTGTCTCACGACGTTCTAAACCCAGCTCGCGTACCGCTTTAATGGGCGAACAGCCCAACCCTTGGGACCTGCTACAGCCCCAGGATGCGACGAGCCGACATCGAGGTGCCAAACCATCCCGTCGATATGGACTCTTGGGGAAGATCAGCCTGTTATCCCCGGGGTACCTTTTATCCGTTGAGCGACACCGCTTCCACACGCAAGTGCCGGATCACTAGTCCCGACTTTCGTCCCTGCTCGACCTGTCAGTCTCACAGTCAAGCTCCCTTGTGTACTTGCACTCAACACCTGATTGCCAACCAGGCTGAGGGAACCTTTGGGCGCCTCCGTTACCCTTTAGGAGGCAACCGCCCCAGTTAAACTACCCACCAGACACTGTCCCTGAACCGGATCACGGTCCGAAGTTAGATACCCAAATCAACCAGAGTGGTATTTCAAGATTGCCTCCACCCATACTGGCGTATGGACTTCACCGGCTCCCACCTATCCTACACAAGCTAATTCAGATACCAATGTCAAGCTATAGTAAAGGTCCCGGGGTCTTTCCGTCCTGCCGCGCGTAACGAGCATCTTTACTCGTAATGCAATTTCGCCGGGCCTGTGGTTGAGACAGTGGGGAAGTCGTTACGCCATTCGTGCAGGTCGGAACTTACCCGACAAGGAATTTCGCTACCTTAGGATGGTTATAGTTACCACCGCCGTTTACTGGCGCTTAAGTTCTCAGCTTCGCCCCGAAAGACTAACCGGTCCCCTTAACGTTCCAGCACCGGGCAGGCGTCAGTCCATATACATCGAATTACTTCTTCGCATGGACCTGTGTTTTTAGTAAACAGTCGCTTCCCCCTGCTCTCTGCGGCCATACAACGCTCCACCAGCAAGTGGCTTCACGTCTCCGGCCCCCCTTCTCCCTAAGTTACGGGGGCAATTTGCCGAGTTCCTTAACCACAGTTCGCCCGATCGCCTCGGTATTCTCTACCTGACCACCTGTGTCGGTTTGGGGTACGGGCCGCTCGGAACATCGCTAGAGGCTTTTCTCGGCAGCATAGGATCACTGACTTCACCTGAATCGGCTCGGCATCACGTCTCAGCCACAAGGTGTGCGGATTTGCCTACACACCGGCCTACACGCTTACCCCGGCACAACCACCGGCCGGGATCAGCTACCTTCCTGCGTCACCCCATCGCTTGACTACTACCCGCCAGGTTCCCACGCTCACCAAGATAGGTCCGAAGACCGCCCCCGGATCGGGTGGTTAGCACAACAAGGTTCATCATGGGCGCTCCTACGCGGGTACGGGAATATCAACCCGTTGTCCATCGACTACGCCTCTCGGCCTCGCCTTAGGTCCCGACTCACCCAGGGCGGATTAGCCTGGCCCTGGAACCCTTGGTCATCCGGCGGAAGGGTTTCTCACCCTTCTTTCGCTACTCATGCCTGCATTCTCACTCGTGCCGCGTCCACAACTCGATCACTCGGCTGCTTCACCCCCGGCACGACGCTCCCCTACCCATCCACACACCTGCACCAGAATCCGAAAACCCTGGCGAAGTTAAAATGTGAATGCCACAGCTTCGGCGGTGTACTTGAGCCCCGCTACATTGTCGGCGCGGAACCACTTGACCAGTGAGCTATTACGCACTCTTTAAAGGGTGGCTGCTTCTAAGCCAACCTCCTGGTTGTCTATGCGACCCCACATCCTTTTCCACTTAGCACACGCTTAGGGGCCTTAGCTGGTGATCTGGGCTGTTTCCCTCTCGACTACGAAGCTTATCCCCCGCAGTCTCACTGCCGCGCTCTCACTTACCGGCATTCGGAGTTTGGCTGATTTCGGTAAGCTTGTGGGCCCCCTAGACCATCCAGTGCTCTACCTCCGGCAAGAAACACGCGACGCTGCACCTAAATGCATTTCGGGGAGAACCAGCTATCACGGAGTTTGATTGGCCTTTCACCCCTAACCACAGGTCATCCCCCAACTTTTCAACGTTGGTGGGTTCGGCCCTCCACGCGGTCTTACCCGCGCTTCAGCCTGCCCATGGCTAGATCACTCCGCTTCGGGTCTAGGACACGCGACTCAAACGCCCTATTCAGACTCGCTTTCGCTACGGCTACCCCACACGGGTTAACCTCGCCACATGCCACTAACTCGCAGGCTCATTCTTCAAAAGGCACGCCGTCACCCCTAAAGGCTCCGACGGATTGTAGGCGAACGGTTTCAGGTACTATTTCACTCCCCTCCCGGGGTACTTTTCACCATTCCCTCACGGTACTAGTCCGCTATCGGTCACCAGGAAGTATTTAGGCTTACCAGGTGGTCCTGGCAGATTCACGGCAGATTACAGGAGTCCGCCGCTACTCGGGAACACCCACAGAAGACCAGCCACTTTCACCTACCGGACTCTCACCGCCTACGGTCAGCCTTTCCAGACTGTTCGGCTAGCAACTGGCTTTGTAACTCCTCGAACGAGTGTCAGCCCGCTCAGCAGGGTCCCACAACCCCGACCACGCAACCCCTGACAGGTATCACACGCAACCGGTTTAGCCTACATCCGCTTTCGCTCGCCACTACTCACGGAATCACTATTGTTTTCTCTTCCTACGGGTACTGAGATGTTTCACTTCCCCGCGTTCCCCCCATACACCCTATGTGTTCAGGTGCAGGTGACACCACATGACTGGTGCCAGGTTTCCCCATTCGGACACCCTGGGATCACAGCTCGGTTGACAGCTCCCCCAGGCCTATCGCGGCCTCCCACGTCCTTCATCGGCTCCTGGTGCCAAGGCATCCACCGTTCGCCCTTGACAACTTGACCACAAAGATGCTCGCGTCCACTGTGCAATTCTCAACAAACGACCAACCCACAACCCACAGCACCACACCAGACACCCACCCAAACTCAAGTGGACCGGTATGCGGCACCAGGCCATGCCTGGCAATCCGATCACCGAAAAAACAACCAACAGTTGTTCCTTCAGGACCCAACAGGGTGCCCATCATCCACCACCAGCCGCACCACCACACCGCTTTCCACCACCCCCAAAGGGATGCGTACTCACCATGGCAGCCGTTGCCGACAGCAAACTCACCAGTGTCTCCGCCACATGAGCACCCCACCACCACACTCGGGCGATGCGGGCTCCTTACCACCTTTCGGTGGAAGGTGCTCCTTAGAAAGGAGGTGATCCAGCCGCACCTTCCGGTACGGCTACCTTGTTACGACTTCGTCCCAATCGCCAGCCCCACCTTCGACGGCTCCCTCCACAAGGGTTGGGCCACCGGCTTCGGGTGTTGCCGACTTTCGTGACGTGACGGGCGGTGTGTACAAGGCCCGGGAACGTATTCACCGCAGCGTTGCTGATCTGCGATTACTAGCGACTCCGACTTCACGGGGTCGAGTTGCAGACCCCGATCCGAACTGAGACCGGCTTTTTGGGATTCGCTCCACCTCACGGTATCGCAGCCCATTGTACCGGCCATTGTAGCATGCGTGAAGCCCTGGACATAAGGGGCATGATGACTTGACGTCATCCCCACCTTCCTCCGAGTTGACCCCGGCAGTCTTCGATGAGTCCCCGCCATAACGCGCTGGCAACATCGAACGAGGGTTGCGCTCGTTGCGGGACTTAACCCAACATCTCACGACACGAGCTGACGACAGCCATGCACCACCTGTGACCGCCCCCGAAGGACCCCCCATCTCTGGAGGATTTGCGGCCATGTCAAACCCAGGTAAGGTTCTTCGCGTTGCATCGAATTAATCCGCATGCTCCGCCGCTTGTGCGGGCCCCCGTCAATTCCTTTGAGTTTTAGCCTTGCGGCCGTACTCCCCAGGCGGGGCGCTTAATGCGTTAGCTGCGGCACAGAGAACCGGAGAGGTCCCCCACACCTAGCGCCCAACGTTTACAGCGTGGACTACCAGGGTATCTAATCCTGTTCGCTCCCCACGCTTTCGCTCCTCAGCGTCAGTATCGGCCCAGAGACCCGCCTTCGCCACCGGTGTTCCTCCTGATATCTGCGCATTTCACCGCTACACCAGGAATTCCAGTCTCCCCTACCGAACTCTAGCCTGCCCGTATCGGCTGCAAGCCCGCAGTTGAGCTGCGGGTTTTCACAGTCGACGCGACAAGCCGCCTACGAGCTCTTTACGCCCAATAAATCCGGACAACGCTCGCGCCCTACGTCTTACCGCGGCTGCTGGCACGTAGTTGGCCGGCGCTTCTTCTGCAGGTACCGTCACTTACGCTTCGTCCCTGCTGAAAGAGGTTTACAACCCGAAGGCCGTCATCCCTCACGCGGCGTCGCTGCATCAGGCTTCCGCCCATTGTGCAATATTCCCCACTGCTGCCTCCCGTAGGAGTCTGGGCCGTGTCTCAGTCCCAGTGTGGCCGGTCGCCCTCTCAGGCCGGCTACCCGTCGTCGCCTTGGTAGGCCATCACCCCACCAACAAGCTGATAGGCCGCGAGCCCATCCCAGGCCGAAAAACTTTCCACCACCCACCATGCGGAGAATGGTCATATTCGGTATTAGCCCCGGTTTCCCGGGGTTATCCCAAAGCCTAGGGCAGGTTGCTCACGTGTTACTCACCCGTTCGCCGCTCGAGTACCCCGAAGGGCCTTTCCGCTCGACTTGCATGTGTTAAGCACGCCGCCAGCGTTCGTCCTGAGCCAGGATCAAACTCTCCAACAAAAACTTGTTGAAAAACAATCCCGACAACAAAAAGTGTTGCCAAAGGAATCCACAAACCAACCACACCAAACGATGCGGCCAGTCCGGGGTATCAAACAAAATTTGGCACTGGCTTATCAAGCACCCTGTTGAGTTCTCAAAGAACAACCACACACCA
>NZ_WVUH01000421.1 GCF_017614955.1 Micromonospora echinofusca | reverse complement strand
GGTGATGACCGCCGTCCTGGACCCGGGCCGGGTCTTCGTGATCGGGCAGACCACGGTCACCGCGGCGGCGACCCTCCCTGGCTCCGCACCCACCGTCGGTTCCGCGACCGCCGCCGGTTCCGCACCCACCACCGGCGTCCCGACCCGGCCGGATGCCGGGGCCGCCCTGCAGGTCAGTGCCGGCCGGGGCCTCGCCATCGACGTCGACGACGTCACCGTCGTGGTGGAGAAGGGGCGGACCGCGGGCAGGGTACTTCTCGACAGGGTCGACCTGCACGTGCCTGCCGGCGCCGTGGTCGCCCTGGTCGGCCCCTCCGGGGCCGGGAAGTCCTCCCTGGTCCATCTGCTGCTCGGCACCTACCGGCCGGTCTCCGGCACCGTGCGGATCGGCGGCGCGCGCTCGGCCGGGCGGCCGGCCGGGCGGCAGCAGGTGCGCTACGTCCCGCAGTCCGACGACCTCTACGGCGCGTTGACCGTGCGGGAGACGCTGACCATCGCCGCCCGGTTCCGGGCCGCCCGGGACGCGTCGGAGCAGTACGTCCGGGACCGGGTGGCAGCGGCCCTGGACTGGCTCGGGCTACGCGAGGTCGCCGACAACCTGGTCTCGACGCTCTCCGGCGGGCAGCGACGGCGGGTCTCCATCGGGACCGAACTGGTCGGTCGGCCACAGCTGCTGCTGCTCGACGAGCCGACCAGCGGACTGGACGTGGGCAAGGACCGGGACATCATGCGGCGGTTGCACGCCATCAGCCGGGAGCTGCACTGCACCGTCGTCATCGTCACCCACTCGGTCGCCCACCTGGAACAGGTCGACCAGTTGGTCGCCATCGGCCGGGGCGGGCGGGTCCGCTACGCCGGTCCCCCGGTGGACCCGGCCAGCCAGGGGTACCCCACCTGGGCGGACTGGCTGGTGGAACTGGACCGGGCACCGGCGGCGAAGCCGGCGGTGCGGCGAGCCCGGCCGCACGCACCCGGCCCGGGTCGTACCGGCACCGGCCATCCGGGCTTCACCCAGGCGCTGCTCCGCCAGGCGGTGCTGCTCACCCGGCGCGGCTGGAAGGCGCTGGCCCAGCTGGCCGGCCTGCCGCTGGTCGGTACCGGACTGGCCGTGCTGGCGTCGGCGGACGGGCTCCGACCGGGGCCCGGGATGCCGCAGGTGCTCTCGATCCTGGTCACCGTCGCCGCACTGACCGGGGCAGCACTGACCTACCTCGACCTGGTGCACGACCGGAACATCCTGCACCGGGACTGGCGGGTCGGGATCGCCAGCCGCACCCTGTTGCTGGCCAAGGCGGCGGTGTACGCGACGGTCTGCGGGGTACTGGCCGCCGCCATCACCCTGGCCTACGCCGCCTTCCGGGACCTGCCCCCGCCGGCCCTGGGCATCGCCCCGACAGTGCTGCTCTTCGGGGCGCTCTTCGCGGTGATGGTCAGCTCGATGGGGCTGGGCATGCTCGTCTCCGCGCTGGCCGACTCACTGGAGCAGGCGGTCGGGTACAACACCCTGCTGGCCGTCTTCCAGGTGGCGCTCAACGGGGCACTCTTCGAGGTGCCGCTGTGGATGACCGCGGTCCTGCCGGCCCGGCTCGGGCTGGGTGCCGTCGCGTCGTACGCGGACCTGAACACGCACCGACCGACCGGTGTCTACCACGATCCCCTGTGGCAGGACGCCGCGTTCTGGGTGCCGTTGACCCTCATCGGGATGGGGCTGGTGACCGCCTGGTCGATCACCGTCGCCATCCAGCTCACGGAGAGGAGATGGCGTGGCTGAGCCGTACCCCGGTGCCCCTCCACCGGTCGCCCGCCGGTCCTGGTTGCTCAGGTTGGCCGGACTGACTGCGGTGGTCTGCACCGCCGGCGCGGTGGCCGTCAACCGCCGGGCCGACCAGCAGGAACAGAGCGGGCCGACGCCGACCGTGGCCGGCACGGCCACCCCCGGTGCCCAGGCGTCCGGCACGGCGGCGGGCCCGACGCCCGGTGATCCGGCCACCACGCCCGGCACGCCGTCGCCGGCAGCCGGTACCGTCGGTGGACCGGTCACCGTCCCCGACCTGACCGGACGCCGGCTGACCGAGGCGAAGGCGGCGCTGGTGTCGCTGAGGCTGGGGACACCGCAGGTCGTCGACGCGACCGGGCAGGGACGCCTGGTGCTGGACGACCGCAACTGGGTGGTCGTCACCCAGGACCCACCGGCCGGCACGGGCGCCGGTCCCGATCTGCTGGTGACCCTGCGGGTGCGCAAGCCCACCGACGGGACGGGCTCCGGCACGGTGACCGTCGGCGTCGTACCCGACGTGGTCTGCAAGGACCTCCAGAGTGCGCAGGACGCCATGCAGGCGGCGCGCTTCTTCAACCTGCGGTCCACCGACGCCACCGGGCAGGGACGGATGCAGTTGCTCGACCGCGACTGGGTGGTCGTGGGTCAGTCCGTGCGGGCCGGGACCAGCCCGGAGCTGACCACCCGGATCACCCTGTCGGTGGTCCGGTTCGGGGAGCCCACCGGCGGATCGGGGTGTGCCAGTTGACCCCCGGCTTCGGTGACTGCCGGCGGGCGGCGGCACGACTGCGGCGGGCCGAGCACGGCCGGCAGGCCGCTGCGGCAGCCCGGCCGCGCAGTGTCAACGGGGTGCTGCGGACCCGGGCACCGCTGGCGGTGATGCTCTACCTGGCGGCTCGCGAGGAGCGGCTGGTGTGGCGGGGGCCGGACTCGTTCGCCCTGCTCGAACCACCGGTGGGTTGGCCACCACCCCGTCGGGGGCGCCTGCTGCGGTGGTGGGACCAGCACTGGCAGTTCCTGTGGTACGGCGGGCCGCCGCTGCTCGCCGTCGCCGGCGCCGGCGGCACCGCCCTGCTACCGCTGCCGGCCGCCGGGACGGTCGCACTGATCCTGGTGCTGGCCGCCCTGTTCCAGGTGACCGGACTGATGGTCGCCACCGTGATCGTGGCGGTGGTCCGGGGGGTCGCCCGTCTTCGGCGGCCGGAGCCGGAACGGCACCCGTCGGCGGAGGCGGGGTGGCGGATCGCTCTGCTGCACCACGCCGACGGGCCCACCGGCGCCCGGTTGCTGGAGCAGACGTTCCGGCAGGTGGTCCGGCTGGTCAACCAGCGGTTCGACCGGGTCGCGTCGGACCTGGGCCTGGTGGCCCGGCCGTTGCCGGTGGCGGAGACCCTGTTCTGTCCGCTCCGCACCATCAGCACCACCGCGATGCGGACGCTCGTCGAGCGGTGGCCCCGGCAGGTGGGCCGGCCGTCCGACGGGCCGCGCGAGGCGGTGGTGCTGCTACCGACCCTGCACGGGCCGGGCAGGGTCCGGCCGGTGCTCGATCCCGGCGGTCTCCTGGCCGTGTATCTGCTCGGGCTGGCCACGGTGGTGCCGTACCTGGCCTGGCTGATCGCCGACGACGAACGCACCGCCTGCACGGGCACCGGGTGCGCCGGACGACCGGCGACCTTCATCGACGCCCTGTGCTGGCTGGCCTGGCGGATGGTGTTCGACGACCCGCCGGGGCTGACTCCGGCGACCGGTCTGGCCCGACTGTTCGGCGTGCTGGTCGGCGCGCTGACCGTGGTCGGGGCGCTGGTACTGGCCACCGCCATCGGCCACGCGTGGCTCCGGGCCCGGTACGACAGGAAGAGGGAGGAACCGGCGATGAACGCACAGAAACGACCCCGGCTGCTGGTCATGGTGGTCACGCCCGAGGAGCACGACGCGGTGCGGGAGGCGGTGACCGGGGCCAACGACTGCCGACCGGTCCGGGAGTTCCCGGGCGGGCACCCGGTCCTGCTCCTGGGACCGGTGAGCGGGGTGGACATCCTGTTGGCCCAGTGTGAGCAGGGGGCGGTGGGTTCGGCATCCGCCACCCCGGTCGCGGCGGACCTGATCCAGGAGATCAGACCCGACTACCTGATCCTGGTCGGCATCTGCTTCGGACTGAAGAGACCCCCGCAGAAGCTGGGCGACGTACTCGTCTCCCACCAGCTCCGGCTGCTCGACCACCGCCGGATCAGTGACGACCCGGCGGGCGACGGCTTCACCGAGTTGCAGCGGGGGCCCAGCCCGGAGGCGACCTCGATGCTCCTGGCGGCCTGCCGGTCGGCGGCCCTGCTCGACTGGTCGGGCGCCCCCGTCCACTTCGGACCCATGCTGACCGCGAGCGCGCTGGTCGACTCGACGGTGTACCGGGAACGGTTGATCAGCGCACACCGGGACGCCATCGGTGGGGAGATGGAGGCCGGGGGGATCTACTCGGTGGCGGCTCGGAGCCGGGTCGACTGGATCGTGATCAAGGGGATCTGCGACTTCGCGGCGGGGAAGAACAACCGGTACCACCGGCGGGCAGCCCGCAACGCGGCGGAGTTCCTGGTGCACATGGTCGGTACCGGCGCGCTGGACCGGTCGTGAGCCCCCGCCCGGGTACCCGGCCGCGTCGGACGGCCGGGTTCGCGACCTGCGGGCGTACCCGGCGGGTCGGCCGGTGGCTGGTGGGGCTGACCGCCCTGGCGGTGCTGACGGTCGCCTGCACCCCACGCCCGACCGGTTCCCCGGCCCCGACGGGACCGGGCACCGGCGACCGCCCGTCCGCCTCCGCCGATCCGGCGCGGACGGGGCGTCCCGGGCCGTCCGTCGACGCGCCCCGGCCGTCCACCGCCGGGCCACCCGGCACCGGAACGTACGAGGCGGACATCGGTACCGCCCTGCGGACCGTGGTCGCGTACTGGCAGGAACGTTTCGCCGAGGAGGGCCGGACCTTCACCCCGGTCCGGCGGGTGGTGGCCTACTCGGGCACCGGTGGGCCGCAGTGCGGCGGGAAGCGGGTACCGGCCCGCAACGCGGTGTACTGCGGGGGCGCCGACTTCATCGCCTACGACTCCGTCTGGCTGCGTGGGTACTGGCGCGACATCGGCGACACGTTCGTCTACTTCCTGGTGGGGCACGAGTACGGGCACGCGGTCCAGGCCCGGCTCGGTCTGGGGTCGGCGTACTCGATCAAGAACGAGTTGCAGGCGGACTGTTTGGCCGGGGCCTACCTGGGCGGGTCGGTCCGGGACGGTCGGCTGTCGTTGGAGGACGGCGACGTCGAGGAGTTGTTCCGGGGGCTGGCCGCGGTCGCCGACCGGCCACAGACCGGCTGGTTCGATCCGGGCGCGCACGGCTCGGCGCTGCAACGCCGGGCCGCCTTCTTCACCGGTTACCTCGCCTCGGCCGGTGCGTGCACCACGGAGTTGTAGCACGCGCCCAAATAATGTCCGATTGACACAAAGAGCCGGGCAATTTATTGTCTACATGACATGAAGGCTCGGGATGCCCACTCGGCCACTGGAGGGCCCTCGATGAATCCATCCGTACCCCCGCCC
>NZ_WVUH01000420.1 GCF_017614955.1 Micromonospora echinofusca | reverse complement strand
AGCGGGGGCAGGGGCAGGTGGGCAGCCTGGGCTCCGGCAACCACTTCCTGGAGGTGCAGGAGGTGGCCGAGGTGTACGACCCGACGGTGGCCGCCGCGTTCGGGCTGCGCGTCGGGCAGGTCTGCGTGATGATCCACAGCGGGTCACGGGGGCTGGGTCACCAGATCTGCACCGACCACGTCCGGGCCATGGAGAAGGCGATGGCCCGCTACGGCATCACGGTGCCGGACCGGCAACTGGCCTGCACACCGGTGTCGTCACCGGAGGGCCGGGCGTACCTGGGGGCGATGGCCGCCGCCGCGAACTACGCGCGGGCCAACCGGCAACTGCTCGCCGAGGCCGCCCGCCGGGTGTTCCACCGGGTCACCGGCAGCGGACTCGACCTGGTGTACGACGTCTCGCACAACCTGGCCAAGATCGAGACCCACGGGTACGACGGGGGAGCGCGGCAGCTCTGCGTGCACCGCAAGGGCGCCACCCGGGCCCTGCCGCCCGGCCACCCGGAGCTTCCCGACGACCTGCGTCCGGTGGGCCAGCCGGTGCTGATCCCCGGCTCGATGGGCACCGGGTCGTACGTGCTGACCGGGGTACCCGACGCACCGGCGTTCGCCTCGACCTGTCACGGTGCCGGCCGGGTCCGCAGCCGCAAGGAGGCCACCCGGGCGGTCCGGGGTCAGGATCCGCGCCGCCAGATGCAGGCGCGGGACGTGGCGGTGCGGGGTGCGTCCCGGCGCGGGCTGGCCGAGGAGATGCCGGAGGCGTACAAGGACGTCGCCGCGGTGGTCGAGGCCGCCGAGGGGGCCGGGCTCTGCCGCCGGGTGGCCCGGCTGCTGCCCATCGGGGTGGTCAAGGGCTGACCCGGCCACCGGTCCGGGTAGCTTTCACCGGTCCGGGCGGCTCCCCACCCGTCCCCGGCCGGGTCGACCGTCACACGTCCAGGGTGACCGCGCACGACCAGCCGGCCGGGTCCTCGGCGAGGTGCAGTTCGTGCAGGGAGACGGCCTTCGGTACGGCACCGGTCAGCTCCACCGCGTCGGTGCCAGTCGTCGTCCAGTGCACCCGCAAGCCGCCGTCGTCGGCCGTCACCTCGGTACGCAGTGGTAGCTCACCGGTGGTGTCCAGGCGGTAGACCACCTCGTCGAGGAGCGCCACCAGCAGGTCGGGACCGTCGGCGGGCGGTACCCGGAACCCGGCGCTCCCGCTCGGTCGCGCCCGGGTGGTGTCGGCGAAGGTGTCCACCAGCGCGGTGACCGCCTCGGCCAGGCACTCCTCGCGGCTGGGTGCCCACGCCTCGATGCGCACGTCGGCGGTGTGCGGCACGCAGCGGTGCCCTGCCGCCCCGGATCGTCGCTCCATCCTTCGAGGATGCCGTCGGCGTACCGGTCCGGTCCGCCGGACCGGTGATTTTGCCGATGCGGGACCGGTCGGACCTGTCGAAAACTGACGAGTGTCAATTTCCCCCACTCGGCAGGGAGTTTCGACGTGCGATCACCCACCACCACCCGTCCCCGTTCCCTGGTGCGCGCCGTAGCCCGGCTGGCCGTGGCTGTCGTCCTGACCGCCGGAACCGCCGTGGCGGCGTCCCCCGCCGCGCAGGCGGCGGCGAACCCGTACGAGCGCGGCCCCGCCCCGACCCACGCCATCCTGGAGGCCAGCCGTGGCCCCTTCGCCACCGCCTCGTTGACCGTCTCCTCGCTCAGCGTCAGCGGCTTCGGCGGCGGGGTCATCTACTACCCGACCAGCACCAGCGAGGGCACCTTCGGGGCCATCGCCATCTCGCCCGGTTTCACCGCCTACTGGTCCAGCATCAGCTGGCTCGGGCCACGGCTCGCCTCGCACGGCTTCGTGGTGATCGGCATCGAGACCATCACCACGCTGGACCAGCCGGACAGCCGGGGTCGGCAGTTGCTGGCCGCGCTGGACTACCTGGTCGAGCGGAGTTCGGTACGCAGCCGGATTGACGGCACCCGGCTCGCCGTGGCCGGACACTCGATGGGTGGCGGCGGCAGTCTGGAGGCCGCGGTGGCCCGGCCGTCGCTCCAGGCGGCCGTGCCGCTCGCCCCGTGGAACCTCACCAAGAGCTGGTCGAACGTGCGGGTGCCGACCCTGATCGTCGGTGGCGAGTACGACTCCATCGCGCCGGTGTCGTCGCACTCCGAGCCGTTCTACACCAGCATCCCGGCCTCGTCGGAGAAGGCCTATCTGGAGCTGAACCTGGAGGACCACTTCTTCCCGCAGTCGGTGAACACCCCCACCGCCAAGCAGATGGTCGCCTGGCTGAAGCGGTTCGTCGACGACGACACCCGGTACGAGCAGTTCCTCTGCCCGGGGCCGACCGGCTTCGACGTCGAGGAGTACCGCAGCACCTGCCCCAGCTACTGACCCGGACCGGGGCGGTCGCCGACCGGCGGCCGCCCCACCGCCGGCGGCCCGTCGGCCGGTGACCGGGTTCCGCTTGCCGGGTCGCCGAGATATATTGCATTGACAGTGCAAATAGTGGCAGGGGGTCGCACGTGTCGGACGACGCCGCGGCGGAGATGCTGCGCGGCCGGGTCGCCGCGTTCCTGGACCGTCACGATCCGGCCGGCGACCGGACCGCCTTCCTGCGGGCCCGGTTCGACGCCGGACTCGCCTGGGTGCACCATCCGGTCGGCCTCGGCGGACTCGACGCCCCACGGCGGCTGCAACCGCTGGTCGACGCGGAGTTCGCCCGGGTCGGCGCGCCGGACAACCGGCCCCGCCGCAACAGCATCGGGCTCGGCATGGCCGCCCCCACCCTGCTCCGGCACGGCACCCCGACCCAGCGCGCCCGCTGGCTGCGACCACTGTGGACCGGCGAGGAGATCTGGTGCCAACTGTTCAGTGAGCCCGGCGCCGGCTCCGACCTGGCCGGCCTGACCACCCGGGCGGTCCGTGACGGTACCGACTGGATCGTCGACGGGCAGAAGGTCTGGACCTCGATGGCCCACCGGGCGCGGTGGGCCATCCTGCTCACCCGGACCGACCCGGTCGCGCCGAAACACCGGGGCATCACCTTCTTCGTCTGCGACATGACCGCACCGGGAGTGCAGGTACGCCCGCTGCGCCAGCTCACCGGCGAGGCCGAGTTCAACGAGGTCTTCCTCACCGACGTGCGGCTGCCGGACAGCCTGCGGGTCGGTGCCGTCGGCGACGGGTGGCGGGTGGCCCGGACCACCCTGATGCACGAGCGGGTCGCGATCGGCGGTCGGCCGCTGCCCCGCGAGGGCGGCATGATCGGCCGGCTGGCGCAGACCTGGCGGGACCGGCCCGAGCTGCGCAGCGCGGGCCTGCACCACGAGGTCCTGCAATCGTGGGTGCGGGCCGAGGCGGCCCGGTTGACCGCGCTGCGGCTGCGGCAGCAACTGCTGGCCGGTGACCCCGGGCCGGAGAGCTCCGCGGTCAAGCTCTCCTTCGCCGCCCTCGCCCAACGGATCAGCGGCATCGAGGTGGAACTGCTGGGCGGCGAAGGGCTGCGCCACGACGACTGGACCATGCACCGCCCGGAGGAACCGGACCTGCTCGGCCGGACGGCCACCTACCGCTACCTGCGCGCCCGGGGGAACTCCATCGAGGGCGGGACCTCCGAGATCCTGCGCACCATCATCGCCGAGCGGGTCCTCGGGCTGCCGGCCGAACCCCGGGTGGACCGATGAGCAACCTGCGCTACGACGACCACGAGGAGGCGCTGCGGGACAGCGTCCGGGCCCTGCTCGCCGCGTACAGCCCGTGGCAGCGGGTGCTGTCCCGCGTCGACGGCGATCGGTCGTACGACATGGCGCTCTGGGCCCGGCTCGCCGGTCACCTCGGCGTCACCGGCCTGGCGGTGCCCGAGGAACACGGCGGAGCCGGAGCCGGCTTCCGTGAGGTGGCGGTGGTGCTGGAGGAACTGGGCCGGGCGGTGGCGCCGGTGCCCTACCTCGGTGCCGCCGTCGCCACCCGGGCCCTGCTCGGCTGCGGCCGGGGGGACCTGCTCGGTCCGCTCGCCGTCGGGGAGCGGGTCCCGGTGCTGGTGGTCCCGTTCGCCACCTCCCCGGGCGTCCCCGCCCACCCGGTCGCGGTGGCCGACGGGCCGGTGCTCTCCGGTGTGGTGGCCGGGGTCGCGGACGCCCTCCCGGCCGGGCTGCTCCTGGTGCCGGCGGACGACGGACTGTACGTGGTGGACGCCGACGCGCCCGGGGTGACGATGCGGCCGGTGCTGTCGCTGGACGCCACCCGGACGCTCTGCGACATCACGTTCGCCGTGGCCCCGGCGCGGCGGATCGCCACCGGGCCGGTGGCCGGCTCCGCCGTGACCGACGCGGTGACCGCCGGGGCGGCGCTGCTCGCCTCCGAGCAGGTCGGGGTGGCCCAGTGGTGCCTGGACACCACGGTCGACTACGTCCGGGTCCGGTATCAGTTCGGTCGCCCGGTCGGCTCGTTCCAGGCGGTCAAGCACCGGCTGGCCGATCTCTGGGTGCAGGTCACCGAGGCGCGGGCGGTGGCGCGGTACGCCGCGGACTGTCTGGCCACCGGTGACCCGGACACCCCGCTGGCCGGGTCGCTGGCCCAGGCGTACTGCGGCACGGTCGCGGTGACCGCGGCGGAGGTCTGCGTGCAGTTGCACGGCGGGATCGGTTTCACCTGGGAGCATCCGGCGCACCTCTATCTCAAGCGGGCCAAGAGCGCCGCGATCGCCTTCGGCAGTGCCGACCGGCACCGCACGCTCCTGGCGGGACTGGTCGACCTGCCGGCGCCGGCGCCGAACTGATCCCGCCGGCCACTGTAGTTCATCCACGGTGCACAAACCTGGTCCGAGATGGGCTCGGTCGGGGTCCGGTATCCGCCCTTGCCGACAGGAGCGACAAGGCGTCCGGCCCATTGACTCACCGATCAGTAAAAGTACACTGCGAGTGTAAATATCGGCACGATCGAGGGATGGGTGATGGAGCACGGGCTCGCGCTGCACCACGTCGGGGTGCGCTTCGGCGGCCTCACCGCCCTCGACGACGTCTCGTTGCGGGTCCCCGCCGGCCACGTGGTGGGCGTGATCGGGCCGAACGGGGCCGGCAAGACCACCCTGTTCAACGTCGTCTGCGGGTTCGTCGTACCCGACGAGGGGGAGCTGACCCTCGACGGCCGGCCACTACGGCCCCGCCCGCACCGGCTGACCCGGCTCGGCATTGCCCGCACCCTCCAGGGGACCGGCCTCTTCGCCGGCCTGACCGTGCTGGAGAACGTGATGACCGGCGCGACCCACACCGCCCGCGCCGGTTTCCTCACGGCCCTGCTCGGACTGCCCGCCAGCGACCGCGACGAGCGCCGGCTGCGGCGCCGGGCCCGGGACGTCCTGGACGACCTCGGGATCGGCGGGTACGCCGACGCCGCCCCGGGCACGCTGCCCTTCGCGGTACGCCAACGGGTCGCGCTGGCCCGGGCCCTCGCCGCCCGCCCCCGCCTGCTC
>NZ_WVUH01000041.1 GCF_017614955.1 Micromonospora echinofusca | reverse complement strand
GTCAGGGTGGGCGCGGTGAGGCCCAGCGTGAGGCTGGCCAGCCGGGGGTCGGCGGCTGCGGCGGCCGTCTTCACCACCAGCACGTGGGAGAAGCCCTCGGCGCTCGCCTTGACCCGCAGGTCGACGTCCGGGCCGAGTACGCCCGGGTACACGGCGGTGTCCGTTTCCAGCGTCGGGGTGGGCAGGGCGGTGGGCCAGGTCAACGAGATGGTGTGCCCCTGGTGGGTGAGGGTGGCCAACGGGCCCGTTCCGCCGTTGGACAGCCGCAGGTCCAGGATCGAGCCGTAGGGCGCGACCACGCCGTTCTTGAGCCGGAGGTTGTTGTACACCGGCCACCACGCGCCGTCCTTCTTCAGCCGGACCGGGATCGTCTGGCCGCTGGAGTAGAGCCCGCCCTCGGGGGTGGCGAACACCTGCTGGTCCACGCCGCGTTCGGGCAGGATCTCCACCAGCTGACCGGTCTGCGCGGCGGCCTCCAGCGCCTGATCCTGGTCCTGTGCCGGGTTGGTCGACGTGGTCCAGCGGTTCTCGACGAGGGTCACGTTGTCGATGTGGGCGGTGAAGGCGGCGTTCGCACCGAGGTGGAAGGCGACCTCGCCGACCGTCGTGTCCAGGGTGGAGTCGAAGGTGTACGTGAACCGGTGGGTCTGCTCCCCCAGTTCCACCGCCTCGTCCAGCGCGGCACTGTAGGGGTCGACGTTCTCCCGGACCAGCACCCGGGTCATGACGGGAGTGCTGGCGGAGGCGTCGAAGGCGAGGGTGTAGGTGCGTTTGGGCCGCATCGTCTTGCCGCCCTGGCGTACCCAGGCCTGCGCCGGTTCCACCGCGTCGGCGGTGACGGTGGCGTGCAGGACACCGTCGACGACGGTGGGGGTGACCGGCCCGCCGGCCGTCCACGACGAGGTACCGGAGGCGAAGTCGCCGTTCTGCAGCAGGTGGGTACCGAAGGAGCCGCGCGCGTGGAAGGCCACCTTCTCGTACGTCCAGCCCTCGGTCAGCATGCGCTGTTTCTCGGTGTCACCCACCGCGTATCCGTGGCATTCGCCCTTGACGAGCCGGTACACCGGCAGGAGTCCGGCAGCGGCGGACGGGCTGGCATGGAAGTCGATGCCATGGTCCCGCCAGCCGGCGGCGAGGAAGGCGTCCCGCTCGGCGGTGTCGGCGGTGAAGATGCGGTCGCCGTGGCCGGGCCGGTAGAGGTGATGGATCCCGACGAGACCGGTTCCGGGCTCCGGAGCGATGTGCGCGACGATGCCGTCGGAGGCGAATCCGTAGGTGCGTACGGCGCTCTCGTCCTCGTTGTACCACCGCGTGAACAGTGTCTTCTCGCAGCCGCCGTACGGCATCCGGCTGCGGTAGAGCGGCCTGTCCATGCTGTCGACGACACTGTCCGCAGCAGCGGTGGCCGTCCGGTTCGCGTGCGCGTCGGCACGTGGACCTGCACCGCCGACGGTCAGGGTGGAGGCCACCAGTGCGGCCGTCACCCATGCGCCGATCCCCCGTTTGCGCATTCTGACACCAATCCAAAGCGTCGCCGTAGATTGAGGTATTTAGATGTGAAGTGGCGTGGGCCCCGAGTCTAGGAGGCCACTTCCACGTTCAGCAAGCAGATCGTCACTGTCAGATGTCGTCACTCGACCCCGGCCCCGGGCCGCGCAGCGCGACAACCGATCTCGCCCCGACACGACCACCGGCACAATGAACGCCGTGCTCGCCACCACCCGCAACCTGCTGACGTCCCTCGATCCCCTGCCGTACCGCGAGCGGATGCGCCGCCTCGCGGACTGGGCCCGCACCGCACCCGACCACGCCCAGGTCTGCGCCGACCTGCGCGCGCAGGGACCCTACGAACGGCAGCTCGCCCTGGTCGCCGCGATGGTGACCAGCGACGCCGATGGCATCACCGCCGCAACGCGCGACCCCCAGCCGTCGGTCCGCAGCGCCGCACTCGCCGCCGCGCTACGTGCCGGTCACCCGATCGGCGACATCACCGACCGGTCGGCGGTGGAACGGCGACGCATCTACCGGGTGCTGCGCCGTCGGCATGCGCCGGCCGTCGCCGACGCGCTGATCGCCGACCTCCGCGCCCAGTTCGGTGACGAGGAGGCCGCCACGCTGCTGCCGGCCTGCGGCGCCGACACGGTACGCGCCCTGCTGCCCGACCTGGAACACGCGCTCGACCTCGAACGGCTGCTCCGGTGGCATCCCGGCCCGCTGCTGGACCGGGTCCGCGAACGGCTGACCGAAGCTCCGCCCGAGCTGCGCGGACGCGTCTGGGCCGGGGCCGCCGGGGCGGTCCTGCGGTGCGACCCGGCGCCGGTGTTCGAGCTGCTCGAACGGTACGCCCCGGAAGGGTCGCTGCCCGGCTCGCTCGACGAGTACGGCAGGCTCGCGGCACACGACCCGGGTCGGGTCGTCCGGCTGCTCGTCGCCCCCGGCCGGGCGGGCTGGCTGCGCGGAAACGTACTGCCGCCGGCCCTGCTGCGCCGGCTCGCGGTGCTGCCGACCGACGAGTTGGCGCCGCTCGCCAGCCGGTTCCACGACCACAGCCGAGGATTGGCGGCGCTGCTCGACGCCGTCGCGCCGGGCCGGCGGGGAGAGTTGTACGACCGGGCGCTGGCCGAGGTCGACACGGCGGTGCGGGTACCGGCTCCCGAGATCATGGAGGTGCTGCCGGCTGCGGTCCGGATCCGCGAGGCGACCCGGGTACTGGGCCTGCCCAGGATCCGGGAGCAGGAGGCCGAGGTGCGCACCTGGAGTGCGTACCTCGGCTGGCCGGAAGCGTCCGTGGCGCTCGACGTCGCGCTGCGCTCGGGTGACGCCGAGGAGCGGGCACGCGGCTACGCACTGCTGGTGGAGGCCGCCCGCCGCTCCCGCGACCCGCAGGCCGTGGCCGAGATGGTCGTCCGGCTCGGCCGGCTGCGCAACGAGCAGGATCCGGTACGCTCCGCCGCGCTCACCGCCCTGGCGAAGGTGACACCGCTGCTCACCGCCGGCACGGCGGCCGGGCTCACCCGACTGACCAGCGACGCGGTCGACGCCCGCGACGCCTCCGCCGCGACCACGACCGCGTTGGGTACCCTCGCCGCCGACGTCCTGCGGCACCACGTCGACGTACCGGAGCTGCGCGAGTGGGCGCTGCTCACGATCGACCTGGTGAGCAGCGGCGCGAGCGTGCCGGTGCTGCGCCGCTTCGACACGGTGCTGCGCCGTGGACAGGAGACGATGGTCTTCGAACGCCTGCGGGGCTGGGTCGAGGCCGGTGTCGCCCGCAACCGGTACGGGCCCCTGTTCGCGCTCACCCACGCGCTCGGCCGGCGCGCCTGGCGGCTGCCCGCGCTACAGGGCCTGCTGCGTCGGGCGGTCGGTCCGGACACGCTGCCCTGGGTGGCGCAGACGGCGATCGGACTGTGGCTCGACGACCCGCGTACCCGCCCGCAGCGGGTGGCCGAGGTACTCGACGTCGACGCCTCGGCAGCGGCGCTCCCCCAGGTCTGGTCGACGGTCTGCGCCTCGCGTACCGACCTGCTCGACCGGGTGCTGGACCGGCACCCGCAGGGCCGGTTCGTGGCACCGGGGCCGCGCTGGATGCCCGGCTGGGTCACCCACCCCGAGCGGTGGCTGCCCCGCCAGCAGGCCCGCTTCGTGGACCTTCAGGAGCTGGTCGTCACCGACCCCGGCCAGGAGGTGTGGCAGCGGGCGGCGGCGGTCCGGGCCGCCGCCCGCGTCCCCGGTGCCGGCCGTGAACTGGTGCTGCGGTACCTCGACGCCCCCGAGGTGGTGATCGCCGAGGCGGCGCTGGGTGCGCTGGTCTGGACCGACCGGCCGGACGAGGCACTGCCGGTGCTGCTGCGGTACGCCGACGGCGACCGGGCCCGGGTCGCGCTGTACGCGGCCGGCCGGGCCGCCCGGCACGTGCCACCGTCCCGGCTGGCCGACGTGCTCACCGGGGTACTGACCGGACCCGCCAAGATCACCAGCCGGAAGGAGGCCGCCCGGCTGCTGGCCCGCTACGGGCCGCCCCCGGTGATGGCGACGCTGCGCGACGCGTACACCGCCCCGGACACGCACCGCGACGTGCGCGCGGCGGTCGTCTCCGCCGCCCGGCAGCGGTTGCAGACCGAGGCGAGCTGGACGATCCTGCGCAGGGCGGTCGACGGCAGCCGGGAGGAACGACGCGCGGTCCTGGACACGTACCCGTACACCATCCCGCAGCGGCACCGGGCCCGTTACGGTGCGCTGATCGTCGGGGCGTGCCGGGTCGCCGACCGGGAGGTCCGGCGGGCCGCGTTCCGCCAGCTCGGCGAATGGTCACCGTGGCTGACCGGGGTCACCGACATGGTCGTGGACCGGCTGACCGACCTCGACGAGACGATGCGCTCCATCGAGGTCGCCAGCCTGCTGCGGGCCGGCGGGGACGGGGTCCTCGGTGTCGCGCTGGCCCGGCTGGTCGACCACGACGGCAGCGACGACCATCCGGGCGACGGGATCGCCGACCGTCCGGCCCGACGGCGGATCGCGCTGCTCGCGCGCGGTGCCGTCGTCCGCTCCGGCAGCCGGCCGGCCAGCGCCGACCGGAGCGCACTGGTCGAGTCGGCGCGGTGGCTCGCCGGTCACCCTGCCTTCGTCGGTACGGCCGCCGGGCTGCTGGTCGACCTCGGCCGGTTGGACAACCTGGACGAGGTCGCCGGACTGTGCGCGGGCCGGCCGGTCGTCGCGGTCCGCGCCGCCGAACGCGTCGGTGCCCGGCTGCGGGGCCTTCGCGGCGGAGTCGACCCGGCGGCCCTCGCCGACACCGTCGACCGGCTGGCCGGGCGCGGTGACCTCGCGGGCGGGCTGTTCGCGGTGGCGCTGGTCGGGCACGGAGCCGACTTCGGGTGGAAGACGCCGTGGCGGGACCTGCTGACCGGGCTCCGCCGGCACCCGGACGCCGATGTCCGCGAGGAGGCGTACGCCGTCGCCATGAGCTGACCGCCGCCCGGCCGGGGGAGGTACCCGCCCTCGTGGCTGCGGGGCGTCGGTCAGGACGTCGGGTCGTCCCGGGCGTAGTCGAACCAGTCGAAGTGGACCGTGCCGGTGGCCGCGTACATGCCGATCACCCGGCCGGTGAAGCCGCCGGCCACCTCGGTGGACAGGTACCGGCCGTCGAGTTCGGCCAGCACGTCGAGCGTACCGTCGGGCCGCTCGACGCCGAACCGGAGCACGTCGGGTTCCTTGCCGGGATGCCAGTCGCCGGGGGCCGGACCACGCACGTCGACGCCGATGCGGACCGGGCCGGCCGGGACCGGCCGGGTGGCCACCGTCGACAGCAGCGACCCGACCCGGGCCACGACCCGGACCGCGCCGTCGCCCGCCTCGATGTCGTAGTGGTGCCGTTCGTCGAGGCGTACCGCGAGCCCGCCGCGCCCGGTGGCCGGGTCGACCGAGGTGCGCACGCGGCAGGACAGGTGCT
The DNA here is from genome assembly GCF_017614955.1 of Micromonospora echinofusca. GTDB lineage: Bacteria > Actinomycetota > Actinomycetes > Mycobacteriales > Micromonosporaceae > Micromonospora > Micromonospora echinofusca_A. Next base: position 24,998 of record NZ_WVUH01000041.1, on the reverse strand, counting down.
GCTGGCGTCGACCGACGAAGGTGACGTCGGGTTCGTCCATCGACGCGCCGCGCGCCCGGAGCGTGAGCCAGCCGGGGCGCTCGGCCAGGGACCAGCTTCCGGCGGGCCGGGAGCGTACCGAGATCCAGCGGGGGTGCAGCCGCTCGTCGTCGAAGTCGTCGCGTACCGGTGGCGGCGGCACCGGATGCGCGGCCCACGGCGGGGCGGTCATGACCGACGCGACCTCGCCGACCACCGGCCAACCGTCGTGCCAGGTCACCGGCGCCAGGAACGTCTCCCGGCCGAGCACGTGCCAGCCGGGGGTGCCGCCGCCGGGGCGGACGCCGAGCAGCACCATCCACCAGGACCCGTCGGGGGCCTGCACCAGGTCGGCGTGACCGGTGTTCTGGATCGGCCGGTTGGTGCCCCGGTGAGTGAGGACGGGGTTGACCGGGCAGGGCTCGTAGGGCCCGTCGGGGGCGGCGGCGCGGGCGACCGAGACGGCGTGGCCGCGTTCGGTGCCACCCTCGGCGATCAGCAGGTACCAGTGGTCGCCGACCCGGTAGAGGTGCGGTGCCTCGGGTGCCTGGGTCCCCGGGGCGCCGGACCACAACCGGCGGGGCGGGCCGTAGGTCTGGCCGGTGTACGGGTCGATGCGTACCTGCTCGATCCCGGCGTACGTGCACCAGCAGGTACCGTCGTCGGCCCAGGCCAGGTCGGGATCGATGCCGGTGATCCCCGGTACCCGCACCGGATCCGACCAGGGGCCGGCCGGGTCGGTGGCGGTGCAGATCAGGTTGCCGCCACCGTCGGCGCAGTTCGTGACGATGAGCCAGAAGCGTCCGTCGTGGTACCGCAGGGTCGGCGCGTACACGCCGGCGGACGACGGGGTCGTCGGTGGCAGGTCCAGTTGGCCCGGCCGGTCCAGCGCGTTGCCGATCTGCTCCCAGTGCACCAGGTCCCGGCTGTGGAAGACCGGCACTCCGGGGAAGTACTCGAAACTGGAACAGGCCAGGTAGTAGTCGCCGCCGACCCGGCAGACACTCGGGTCCGGATGGAAGCCCGGGAGCACCGGGTTGACGAACGTGCCGTCGGCCCAGCCGTTCGCGTCCGCCGTCCCGGTCCGGGCCTGCGCCCTGGTCATCGGCTCTCTCCCCCGGGACTCGGCCTGGTCACTCCTGGAACCTTATGCCCAGACATGGAAGATTATCGGTCTGATGTTCATCGGCGCCAGCGACGCCCGCCGATGAACAACCGGATGCGCCGTTGACGCCGACCACCCCACCTCGCGAGGATGCGAGGGTGGCTCACGTTGCCCGGGTCCGCCGACCGTACCCGCTGCTCGTCGCCGTGACCGCGCTGCTGGCACTCGGCGCGACCGTGGCCTGGGTCGTCGGTGACGCGCTCCGGCTGCACCACTCCCCCGCCGCCGAGCCACCCGAGGACGTCACCGCCGCACCACCGAGGGTGGCCGTACCGGCACCGCCGTTGGCGTCCCTCGTCGTACCCGACGAACCGCGCGCCCGGAAGGCCGCCACCGCCGTCGCCGACGCGCTCGTCTTCCGGGGCCTGCCCCGCCCGGTCGTCGCCCCGGCCACGGCAGCCAGCCACGGCACCCCGGTCCCGGGGACAGTGCGCACCCTGCGGGCAGCCGTGCTGGACACCCTGACCGGCGCACCGGAGTCGTACCGGCTCGACGTCCGCCGGAACGAACTGCTCGTCGAGGGCAGCGACCTCGCCGGCACCGTGGCCGGGTTGTACCGGCTCGCCGACCGGATCCGCTCCGGCACCGACGTGCTGCCCGCCGCCGACGCCGGCCGGATCGTCACGCCCCGGCTCGGCCTGCGGCTGACCGACGCGGGAGCGGTGGGTCGCGAGCCCGACCCGGCCGGGTTCGCCGCCGGCGACGACTACAGCCTGAACACCGACGTGGTCAGGTCGGCGCTGCTGCCCACGGCACCCTGGGTGGACAGCGGCGCGGTGGCCCGCATCGGCGCCCAGTTCCGCCAACTCGTCGACCACTCCGTGGCACAGGGCTACAACGGCGTCGTGGTACCCGGCTTCCTGGAGTACGTCACCTTCACGAAGGTCGGCGACGGGCACGCGGTCTACCCACCGGGCGACCCGCACGTCGACCGCGCCGAGGCGATGGTGACGGCGTTCGGTCCGGTCTTCGCCTACGCCGAACAGATGGGCGTGCGGGTCTTCCTGCTCACCGACATGCTCGCCGTGTCGCCCCCGCTGGAGGCGTACCTGACCAGGACCGTCGGTGGTCTCGACGTGACCGACCCCCGGCTGTGGGCGGTCTACCAGGCCGGGCTGGCCGAACTGTTCGAACGCATGCCGTTCGTCGACGGCCTGATGGTACGCATCGGCGAGGGCGGTGAGGTGTACGCCGCGGACGGCTGGGACTACTCGTCGAAACTCGCGGTCACCACGGCGGCATCGGTACGCGCGATGCTGCGGGCCCTGCTGGACACCGCCGGTGCCGCCGGCCGGGAGGTCATCTTCCGCACCTGGACCGTCGGGGTCGGCGCCGTCGGTGACCTGCACACCAACCCGCAGTCGTACGCGCAGGTGCTGGGCGACTTCGACGACCCGCACCTCATCGTGTCCACCAAGTACACCCTCGGCGACTTCTACAGCCACCTGCCCCTGAACACCACCCTGCTGACCGGCACGCACCGCCGCATCGTGGAGTTCCAGGCCCGGCGCGAGTTCGAGGGGTTCGGCGCGCTCCCCAACGACCTCGGTCCGCTGCACCGCCGGGCGTTACGCGAGTTCCTCGCCGCGAACCCGAAAATCGAGGGCGTCTGGAACTGGACCCAGGACGGTGGACCGCTCCGCGCCGGGCCCATGTCGCTGCACCTGCGCGCCGGGTTCTGGCAGCTGTACGAGCTGAACACGTACGTGACCGGCCGGCTGGCCTGGGACCCGGACACCGACCCGGCGCAGGTCACCACGGACTGGGCGTACCGCACCTTCTCCGCCGACCCGGCCACCGTCGCCGCGATCGGGCGGGCCATGGCACTGTCCCGGCAGGCGGTCACCACCGGCCTGTACATCGGGCCGTACGCCGACCGGTCGGTACGGGCGCTCGGGCTGGAACCACCGCCGATGATGTGGATCTTCGAGTGGGACATCCCCACCGGCGACTCCGCCGCGCTCGGCAGCATCTACGCGGTCACCGGCGGTCAGGTCGACGCGGCGGTCGACGAGGGCACCCGGGCCGTGGCGGTGGCCCGCCGGATGCGCGACCTGGTCGCCGCGACCGAGCCGGGCACCTGGCGGGACGCCCGGCTGCGCACACACTTCACCCGGACACTCGACTACCAGGTGAACCTCTTCGAGACCCTGGGCGCCTACCGGACGATGGTGCTGCGGCACGCGCAGTGGCTGGACACCGGCTCCGCCGCCGCGTACCACGACTGGCGGACGGCCGCCGACGCGTACCGGACGGCACGCGACACGCACCGGCAGCGCTACGGCGGCGACCTGGACCTGCCCGCGTACCACTTCACCGCCGCCGACCTCGGGGCGCAACGCGCGGACCGGGACCCGGCGATGGCCTGGGCGGCCCGGCTGCTGCTCGGGGTGGTCCTGCTGGTGGTGCTGCTCGGCCTGCGGGGGCGCGGGTTCGGCGGGGCCGCCGCCCGGGGGCTGCTGCTCGGCGCGGTCCGACCGTGGCGGGTGGCCGCGCTGCCGGCGCCCGCCTCCCGGATCGACCGGGTCCTGGTGTGGCTGGTCCCGGCGGTGGTGCTGGTGGCGAGCCGGCTCGTCCTCACCTGGTTCGCCGCCCCGGCGCACCTGCTGGTCACCCTGGGCGGATGGGCGCTGTTCGCCCTCGTCGTCCGCCTCGCCGTCGGCCGGCGCGACCCGTTCCACCTGTGGGCCGTGGTCGGCGGGGTCGCGCTGCTGCGCAGCGTACTGCTGCTGGCGGCGCTCGCCGGACGCGGACCGGGACGGTACTGGTTGGTCTTCTGGACCGCGCCGGCCCTGCGCGCGGTGTACGTCACCGTCGCGGTCGCCGCGTTCTGCTGGCTCTTCGTGGCCACCGCCGTCGTCCTGCGGGACCGGTACGGGCTGCGGCGGCGCAGCGCCGCCGGGTTCACCCTGACCGCCGCAGGTGTCCCCCTCGGCGTGCTGGCCGGGCTGGTCGCGGTGGTCGGCCTGGAACGGGCCCTGACGGTGTGGAACGACCAGTTGGCGCTGCTGCCGTGGGGACTGTCCCGGATCCTCGGCATCACCGTGCACCTGGGTGTCCCCGCCGGCCTGCCCGGGTACGCCGCCGGATTCGGTGCCACCCAGGCCGTCGTCGGTCTGCTCCTGGCATCGGGCCGGCGCCGGCCGGCCGACGACCGGGCCTAGGGTGACGGGCATGGCACCCCCTCCCGCCGACGGCAGCACGGACCGCAACCCGCTCACCCGGCTCACCCTCGACCAGCTCCGGCAGCGCACCAGCGTCAAGTGGCGCACCCACCCACCCGACGTCCTCCCGCTCTGGGTCGCCGAACAGGACGTGCCCCTGGCCGAGCCGGTGGCCGACGCGCTGCGCCGCGCGATCGACCTCGGTGACACCGGCTACCCGCACGGCACGGCGTACGCCGAGGCGCTCGGCGCGTTCGCCGCCGAACGCTGGGGCTGGCACGACTTCCGGGTCGGGCACACCACCGTCGTACCCGACGTGATGATGGGCATCGTCGAAGTGCTGCGGCTCGTCACCGGTCCCGGCGACGCGGTGGTGGTGTGCTCCCCCGTCTACCCGCCGTTCTACGCCTTCGTCCGGCACGCCGACCGGCAGGTGATCGAGGCCCCGCTCGGCCCTGACCTGCGGATGGACCCCGCAGCTCTGGACGACGCCTTTCGCCGGGCCCGCGCCTGCGGCGGTCGGCCGGCGTTCCTGCTGTGCAACCCGCACAACCCGACCGGCGTCGTCCACCGCCGTGAGGAACTCGCGGTCGTCGCGGAACTGGCCGACCGGCACGGCGTACGGGTGGTCTCCGACGAGATCCACGCCCCGCTGGCGCTTCCCGGGGCGCACTTCACCCCGTACCTCACCGTGCCCGGCGCCGGGAACGCGTTCGCCGTGCTCTCCGCCTCGAAGGGGTGGAACCTCGCCGGTCTCAAGGCGGCCCTCGCGGTCGCCGGGCCGCAGGCCGCCGCCGACCTGGCCCGGATGCCGGAGGAGGTCAGCCACGGCCCCAGCCACCTGGGCATCATCGCGCACACCGCCGCCTTCCAGGCCGGCGGACCGTGGCTCGACCTGCTCATCGACGGCCTCGACGCCAACCGGTCACTGCTGGGGACGCTGCTGGCCCGGCACCTGCCGACGGTCACCTACCACCGCCCCGAGGGCACCTACCTCGCCTGGTTGGACTGCACCCGGCTGGGCATCGGCACCGACGCGCCGGACGGTGGGCCGGGCGTGGTCAGTGACCTCGCCGGGCCGGCGCGGATGTTCCTCGACCGGGCCCGGGTCGCGCTCAGCTCGGGGCACGTCTTCGGCACCGGCGGAACCGGCTTCGTCCGGCTCAACTTCGCCACCTCGCCCGCGATCCTCACCGACGCGGTCACCCGGATGGGGCGGGCCGTGGACACGCCTGCCTGACCGACGCCCGCATCCGGATCGGACGGGCCGTCGACACGCCTACCTGACCGACGCCGGACGCGGGTGAGCCCCGGTCGATGCGACAGCGATCGACCGGGGCTCACCGGTGGGAAGCAGGATCAGGACAGGTCGAACCGGTCCAGCTCCATGACCTTGGTCCAGGCCGCGACGAAGTCCGTCACGAACTTCTCGCGCGCGTCCTGGCTGGCGTAGACCTCGGCGAGGGCCCGCAGTTGGGAGTTGGAGCCGAAGATGAGGTCGACCGCGGTGGCGGTCCACTTCACCTCGTCGGTGGCCAGGTCCCGGATCTCGTACACGTGCTCCTCGGACTCCGACGCCTTCCACCGGGTACCCGGGGAGAGCAGGTTGGCGAAGAAGTCGTTGGTGAGTACGCCGGGCCGGTCGGTGAGCACGCCGTGGCGGGTACCGCCGACGTTGGCCCCGAGGGAACGCAGGCCGCCGACGAGGACGGTCATCTCGGGCGCGGTCAGGTCGAGCATGTAGGCGCGGTCGACGAGCAGGACCTCCGGCTGGGTCTTCTCCCCGGCCCGCAGGTAGTTGCGGAACCCGTCGGCGCGCGGTTCGAGGACCCGGAAGGACTCGACGTCGGTCTGCTCCTGGCTGGCGTCGGTGCGGCCCGGGTGGAACGGCACGGTCACCTCGACACCGGCGTCCCGCGCCGCCTTCTCCACGGCGGCCGAGCCGGCCAGCACGATCAGGTCCGCCAGCGAGATCTGCGCCCCGCCGGCGGCGTTGAACTCCCGCTGGATGCCCTCCAGGGTGGCCAGGACCGTGGCGAGCTGCTCGGGCTGGTTGACCTCCCAGCTGCGCTGCGGTTCGAGGCGGATCCGCGCGCCGTTGGCGCCACCGCGCTTGTCGGTGGAGCGGAAGCTGGCGGCGGAGGCCCAGGCGGTGGAGACCAGCTGGGCGGTCGTCAGCCCGGACTCCAGGACCTTCGCCTTGAGGGCGGCGACGTCGGCGTCACCCACGAGTGCGTGGTCGACCGCCGGCACCGGGTCCTGCCAGAGCTGCGGCTCCGCGACCCACGGCCCGAGGAAGCGGCTGACCGGGCCCATGTCGCGGTGCAGGAGCTTGTACCAGGCCTTGGCGAACGCCAGCGCGAACTCGTCGGGGTTCTCCAGGAACCGGCGCGAGATCTTCTCGTACGCCGGGTCGACACGCAGCGACAGGTCGGTCGTGAGCATCGTCGGCTTGTGCTTCTTCGACGGGTCGTGGGCGTCGGGGATGATCGCCTCGGCGTCCTTGGCGACCCACTGCTTCGCACCCCCGGGGCTGGTGGTGAGCTCCCACTCGTAGCCGAAGAGGATCTCGAAGAAGCGGTTGCTCCACTGCGTCGGCCGGTCGGTCCAGGTCACCTCCAGGCCACTGGTGATCGTGTCCGCGCCCTTGCCGGTGCCGTAGGTGCTCAGCCAGCCCAGGCCCTGCGCCTCCAGCGGGGCGCCCTCGGGCTCGGCGCCCACGTGGTCGTCGGCGACGCCGGCGCCGTGGGTCTTGCCGAAGGTGTGACCCCCGGCGATGAGGGCGACGGTCTCCTCGTCGTTCATCGCCATCCGGGCGAAGGTCTCCCGGATGAAGTGCGCCGCCGCGGCCGGGTCCGCGTTGCCGCGGGGACCCTCCGGGTTGACGTAGATCAGACCCATCTCGGTCGCCCCGACCTCGGGTGACATCTCCTTCTCGGAGACGTAGCGCTCGTCACCGAGCCAGGCGTCCTCCGGGCCCCAGAAGATCTCCTCGGGCTCCCAGACGTCCTCCCGGCCGAAGCCGAAGCCGAAGGTCTTGAAGCCCATCGATTCCAGGGCGACGTTGCCGGCGAGGACCAGCAGGTCGGCCCAGGAGATCTTCTGGCCGTACTTCTGCTTGACCGGCCAGAGCAGTCGGCGGGCCTTGTCCAGGTTGGCGTTGTCCGGCCAGCTGTTGAGCGGGGCGAACCGCTGGCCGCCGTCACCGGCACCGCCGCGACCGTCGTGGATGCGGTAGGTGCCCGCCGCGTGCCAGCTCATCCGGATCATCAGGCCGCCGTAGTGGCCGAAGTCGGCCGGCCACCAGTCCTGCGAGGTGGTGAGGACCTCGGTGATGTCCCGCTTGAGGGCCTCGACGTCGAGCTTGGCGAACTCCCTGGCGTAGCTGAAGTCCGCCCCCAGCGGGTTGACCTTCGACGACTGCGTGTGCAGCACCGACAGGTCGAGCTGGTTGGGCCACCAGTCCCGGTTGGTACGCGGCCGACCTCCGGTCTTCGAGCTGGGCGAGTCGATCGCCGGGTTCTCGCTCTCGCTGCCGTGCGCGGTGACCGAGTCGTGCGCGACCGGGCAGCCGGCTGCCGCCTTCGCGTCCACGCCCTGGGCGCTGGAGGGGCCGTTTTCCTGGGTGTCGCTCATCTGTTTCCTTCCGGACTGGCGGTTCACTGGCAGGTGCGTTCGGTCGCGCAGTCGGGGCAGGTGCCCCAGTAGACGACCTCCGCCTCGTCGACCGTGAAGCCGTGGTCGTCCGAGGCGGTGAGACAGGGAGCATCGCCGACGGCGCAGTCGACGTCGGCGATCGCGCCGCAGGAGCGGCACACGACGTGGTGGTGGTTGTCCCCCACCCGGGACTCGTACCGGGCGGTCGCACCGGAAGGCTGGATGCGCCGCACCAGACCGGCGTCGGTGAGGGCGCGCAGCACGTCGTACACCGCCTGGTGGGACACCGTGGGATGGTCCGCCCGGACCAGGGCGATGACCGTGTCGGTGTCGACGTGCGGATGGTCGCGCAGCGCGGTGAGCACCGCCAACCGGGGCCGGGTCACGCGCAACGAGACCGCCCGGAGCTGGGCCTCGAAGTCGGACGTCATGCGTCGAACATAGTCCGGTCTTCTGGAATGAATCAAGTTTTTGGCCGAACTGAGTCCGCGTGTCCCCGACACCCGCCCGGACCGGAAGATCGACCCGGTCGGGCAGCCGCCGCCCCGGGTGCGGGACGACGGCTGCCCACCGGACCGGCATCGGCGATGCTGTCGATCCCGGTCAGGAGAACTGCGCGAAGAACCTCCAGATCTCGCCCTTGGTCCAGGTCGTGACACCACTTTCGGCATACGTCCCGTCCACCGGTCCGGGCATGTGACCGTTGTCGAACGCGGCCCACTGCACCGGGTACCCGGACCGGCATCCGCTGTAGCCCGTGGTGATGTGGGTACGGCTGCCCGGCGCCGGCTCCGGCGGACTCTGGGCGGCACATCCGTTGTTCCGGACGAAGGTGTCGCGCAGCGAGCGCCCCTGGGCGATGGTGAGCACGTTGTCCGAGATGCCGTGCAGCCCGAAGTACGCGATGGGCTGGGTACCACCGCTGCATCCGCTGATCAGCCCGCCGGCGATGACCGCGACGGCCCGGAAGACGTCGGCCCGCGCGCAGGCGAGGGCGTAGCTCATGCCACCGCCCCAGCTGAAACCGGTGGCGAACCGCTGCCGTGGGTTGACGCAGAGGTCGCCCTCGATCCGCCTGATCATGTCGTCGACGAAGGTGACGTCCTCGCCACCGGTGTTGGCCCAGCCGTTGCCGAGCCCCTGCGGCGCGACCAGGATGGCGCTGTTGTTCGACTGCTCCTGCTGGCCGTAGTAGGACCAGGCGGAGCCGCTGGTACCCCCGGAGGCGATCTCCTGCATGGTGCCGCCGCGCCAGTGGAACGCGAAGATCAGCCGGTAGGGGCGGGTGTTGTCGTAGCCGGCGGGCACCCGCAGGATGAAGGACCGGCTCTTGCCGTTGCTCTGGATCGTGTGCGTGCCGCTGGACAACGTCGGCGCCTTGCCGCAGCCGGTACCGCCCGGCGGCGGGTCACCCCCGCCATCGACCCGGACGAGCTGCCACTGCTGGTTGGCACCGTTCCAGTCGGCGTACTGCACGACCCTCGCGCCGTCCGCCGTCGAGGCGCCCTGCACCTCGACGACCTTGCCACTGTGCCGGCTGACCAGCCGCACGTGACCGGCGTCCGAGTCGGCCAGCCGGAACTGCTGGTTCGTCCCGTTGAGGTCGGTCCACTGGACGATCGCCCCACCGTCGGCGGTGGAGAAGTTGTACACGTCGAGGACCTTGCCGGAGTGCCGGGACTTCAACCGGTAGTAGCCGCCGCCGGAGTCCACGAACTGCCACTGCTGGTTGGCCCGGTCGTGCCGGGTCCACTGGGTGATCTGCGCACCGTCGGTGGTGGCCGAACCGGACAGGTCCAGCGCCTTGCCACTGTTCCGGTTCACCAGGACGTACCAGGCGTTGGTGTCCACGGTCGCCGCCGCCGCAGGTGCCGCGTTCGTCGCGACGAGCATGCCGGCCGCCAGGACCAGGGTGGCCGCCGCGGCCAGGCCCGATCGCCAGCGACGTGGTGGTGGGGAGGTGGGGGTCACCTCGTGGATGGTTTTCATGGTCCGCTCCTTCGATGGGGGTGTCCGCGAGCAGGCGCAGGGTGCGCGGTGACGGGTCCGTGCCCGGCTCCTGTGCCGGCTCCGGCCGTTGCGGGGGATGCAGTCGCCCGGCCAAGCCACCGGCCCGCCTGTCGAGGCAGGCGTGGCGTGGGCCTCAGCGACGCGTCGTCAGGCTCCCGGCAGCCTGCGACCCGGTTGCTGCAAGTTAACGCTAACTACACGCCCCGTCAAACGACGGACGTCAATCACAGTTTGAGTCGGTCGATTGCGGTCGGCAGCCCAACTACAACCGAAGGTGGCAGCAAGCCGTGACGCTCAAGGGCTTGCCGGTGATTCAGCAGAGCCTATATGTTATCGATAACACGGTTGCTCCGCGCGGGAGCCGCACCGTTGTTCGCGGACGCCCGGGCAGCGTCCGCACTCCCCCACTCCCGGCCACGTCGGCAGGCAGCCACCTCGGCACGGGCGATCCCCATCCCGTCCGAGCGACTGCTGCACGCCGTCGCGCGGCCCGCCTCACCGGCAGCCGACCACGAACCCGTCCGTCCACGTCACCGACCGTCTTCCCACACCGAGGGAGCCACCGTGAGACCACCGATCCGATCGCACCGGCACCGCCCGTCCCTCCCCGGAGCCGCGCTCCTCGCGCTGCTCTCCGTCGCGACCATGCTCGCCACCCTGGTCGCCCCGACCAGCCCCGCCGCCGCCGGTACGACCCTCGGGGCGTCGGCGGCGGAGAAGGGCCGCTACTTCGGAGCCGCCGTCGCGGGGGGCCGCCTCTCCGACAGCCAGTACGTCACGATCCTCAACCGCGAGTTCAACTCGGTCGTCGCCGAGAACGAGATGAAGTGGGACGCCACCGAACCCCAGCAGGGCGTCTTCACCTTCGGCAACGGCGACCGGATCGTCAACCACGCCCAGTCCCGGGGCATGTCGGTACGCGGACACACCCTGCTGTGGCACGCCCAGCAGCCGGGATGGGCGCAGAACCTCTCGGGCTCCGCCCTGCGCAACGCCGCGATCAACCACGTCACCCGGGTCGCCTCCTACTACCGCGGCAAGATCCACTCGTGGGACGTGGTGAACGAGGCGTTCGCCGACGGCGGCAGCGGCGCCCGCCGTGACTCCAACCTCCAGCGCACCGGCAACGACTGGATCGAGGCGGCGTTCCGCGCCGCCCGGGCCGCCGATCCCGGCGCGAAGCTCTGCTACAACGACTACAACACCGACGGCGTCAACGCGAAGTCCACCGCCGTCTACAACATGGTCCGCGACTTCAAGTCCCGTGGCGTGCCGATCGACTGCGTCGGCTTCCAATCCCACCTCGGCACCAGCCTGGCCGGCGACTACCAGGCCAACCTGCAACGCTTCGCCGACCTCGGCGTCGACGTCCAGATCACCGAACTCGACGTCGCCCAGGGCAGCACCCAGGCCGGCATCTACGCCGCCGTCACCCGCGCCTGCCTCGCCGTGACCCGGTGCAACGGCATCACCGTCTGGGGTGTACGCGACAGCGACTCCTGGCGGGACGACAACCCGCTCCTGTTCGACCGCAGCGGCAACAAGAAGCCGGCGTACACCGCCACCCTCGACGCCCTCAACGCCGGCGGGCCGACCAACCCCGGCCCCATCGACACCAGCGCCTGGTACGTGCTGGTCAACCGCAACAGCGGCAAGGCGCTGGACCTGGAGGCCTCCGCCACCACCGACGGCGCCCGGATCACCCAGTGGACCCGACACGACCGGGCCAACCAGCAGTGGCAGTTCGTCGACTCCGGCGGCGGCTACTACCGGGTCAAGTCCCGGCACTCCGGCAAGGTCCTCGACGTGTACAACTTCTCCACCGCCGACGGTGGGGCCATCGTCCAGTGGACCGACCTCAACGGGGCCAACCAGCAGTTCCGCATCGGTGACTCCGGCGGCTACATACGGCTGATCGGCCGGCAGAGCGGCAAGGTCGTCGAGGTGCAGGGCGCCTCGACGGCGGACGGCGCGAACATCGTCCAGTACGCCGACTGGAACGGCGCCAACCAGCAGTGGCAACTGGTCCGGGTCGGCTGACCCGCCCGGCAAGCTGATCGGCGGGCGCTCCGGGCCGGCGGGTTCCCGCCGGGCCGGAGCGCCTCAGGCTGTGCCGTCAGCGGCCGCCGCACCGGCGCCGATGCCGTCGAGGAGGACCCGTAGGTACCGCTCGACCCGTTCGTCGGGCGTGCCGCCGAGCCGCAGGGCGAACACGGTGCCGCAGACGAGGTGACGCAGGTCGTCGTCGGTGAGATCGGGGCGCAGCGCTCCCGTCTGCCGGGCACGTCCGAGCACGGCCCGGGCCAGGTCGTCGAGTTCGGTGCGGTGGGCGCTGCTCTGCGGGCACTCGTCCTGCTCCGGCCCGCTGGAGATCACCTCGGCGAACGCCGGATCGGTCACCTGCCGCACGAGCAGGGCCCGCAATAGCATCCGGACCCCGGCCAGGGCGTCGTCCTGCCGGCTCGCGGCCCGGGCGTCGTCGAGCAGGGCGGTGAAGGAATCCTCGGCGAGGGCCTCCAGGAGCGCCCGGCGGGTCGGGAAGTGCCGGTAGACCGTCCCGACGCCGGTCCCGGCCCGGCGGGCGATCTCGTTGTGCTGCAACGACAGGTCACCTGTCGCCACCGCGAGCCGGGCGCTCGCCAGTACCCGGTCCCGGTTGCGGACGGCATCGGCGCGGCGCGGTGTGGTCACCATCCCAGCCTATCGAACCGGATTGACAATCCGCTTCGGGTCACCTTCAATCGGATAGGTAATCCGTTTAGCTTTCCCGAGGAGGGGCCCATGACCCACGCCGCACCCTGGACCATCGCCGACCTCCCCGACCAGACCGGCCGCACCACCGTCGTCACCGGCGCCAGCAGCGGCCTCGGCGTGGCCATCACCCGCCACCTCGCCGGACGCGGCGGCCGGGTGATCATGGCGGTTCGCGACACCCGCAAGGGCGACCGGGTACGCCGCGAGTTGCGCGCCGACAACGCGACGGCCGACCTCGACGTCCGCCACCTGGACCTGCTCGACCTCGACACCGTGCACCGGTTCGTCGACGGCCTCCGCGCCGACCGCGTCCCGGTCGACGCGCTCGTCAACAACGGCGGCATCGGCAGCGTGCCCCGGCGCCTCAGCCCACAGGGCGCGGAGAGCCAACTGGCGACCAACCACCTGGGACACTTCACGCTCACCGTCCTGCTCCTCGACCACCTGAGCAGAGGACGCAACCCGGTCGTGGTCACCGTCGCATCCGGCCTCTACCGGCTGGGTCGCCTCGACCTCGCCGACCTCGCCGCCGAACGCCGCTACTCACCCGGCGGCGCCTACGCCACCTCCAAACTCGCCAACGTGCTGTTCGCCCTGGAACTCGACCGCCGACTACGCGCCGCCGGATCACCGGTACGCAGCCTGCTCGCCCACCCCGGCATGGCCCGGACCGACCTGGACCGGAACAGCCCGCCCCTGACCCGCGCGGTCGGAACGGTGCTCGGCCTCCTCCTGCGCCGCCCGATCGACGACGCCGTGACGCCGATCCTCTACGCCGCCACCGAGACCACGGCACCCACCAACCGCCACATCGGCCCGGGCCGACCCTGGCGCCCGGCCCGGCCGACGTTCGAGACGCTCTCCGGGCCCGCCACCGACCCCGACCTCGCGGTGCGCCTGTGGTCACGGTCCGCGCAACTCACCGGAGTCGACCTCCGGTCACCGGTCGCGGAGCGCTGACGGGTCACCGACGCGGGCAACACCGGCTCCGAAGGCATCGTCATCGTGCTGGCCGAGCAACTCGACTGAGAACTACCGGCCCACACCCAGCGCCGTCCAGCCGCCACCGCCCGCCCGGCCAGCCGACGGAACCCCACCCGACTGCGCCCTCGCGACCACCGGCGAATCACACCAGCGCCACCGCCGTACTGTCAGTGGCAGTCAGGAGAGTGGGCGGCATGACGAAGCCTCCCGCAGCGGCGCCCTGTCGACCTCGCTGATGAGGCCGCCCGCCTACCGTGAAGTCGTCGCGCAGGCGCGGGAGGCCGCGCACCCCGGGCAGATCGCGCCCGACTCCCCGTCTCGCTGCAACGGGGACGGGATTCCGCACCCCGCACTGGGCCACCGCCTTCAAGTTCCCGGCCGCCCAGAAGATCACCGTGCTGCGCGCCGTGCAGTGGAGCGTGGGTCGCACCGGCGCCGGCCGGGTGACCCGTGGTGACCGGCCCCGACCCGGCCGGCCCGGAACTGGCGGCCACCTTGGCCGCCTGACCCACACCACCCGATCCGCACGGCCCCGACGTCGTTCCCGAGCCCTGGGTCAGGGTGGACCTCCTAGCGGCCGTGTCGGGCGCCGGCTGTGGTTGGCCTCTGGGGGTGGTTCCGGCGCCTGTCGCTCCGTCCCTTCGGGCCGGGCCATCGACTTGTTTTCCATGCCGTTCGGCATCGCCGCTGCGTTCGTTCCGGTGCGGGGCAGGTCGACAGGTGCGGCGTCTCTCGGGTCGCGTGTCAGGGTCACGGCCCATCCCTGTAGTCGTTTCATGAAGTCAGGCTCTCGAGTCAGGTGCATGATGCCGCCGCCGGTGAGCGCCATCCCGCCGCCGATGACCACTGCGCCGAAGAGGCCGTCTCCTCCGACCAGGAACAGGATGCCGATGCCGATGAGCGCCACCCCGATGCCGAGGCCCATCACCCCGCGCAGGGTGTGGCTCCTGGCGAGCATGACGCCACCGCCGATGAGCGCCATCCCGCCGCCGATGACCATCACGCCGTCCAAACTGAAGCCTCCTTCGACCAGGAGCGTGATGCCACCACCGATGACTGCCATGCCGGCGACGACGAGCACCACCCCGGCCAGGGCGTGGCTGATGGTCAGGTGCATGATGCCACCGCCGATGAGCGCCATCCCGCCGCCGATGACCATCACGCCGCGCAGACTGAAGCCTCCTTCGACCAGGAGCGTGATGCCACCACCGATGACTGCCATGCCGCCGACGACGAGCACCACCCCGGCCAGGGCGTGGCTGATGGTCAGGTGCATGATGCCACCGCCGATGAGCGCCGCCCCGCTGCCGATGAGCACTACGCCGGCCAGGGCGTACTCTTCGGCCATGAGCTCGTCGGGGTGGCCGAGCTCCAGGAACCTGGTACCGCTGCTGATGAGCACCATCCCGATGCCGATGAGCGCTGCGCCGTACAGGATTTTGACGGCCTGAGCGGTGTTGACGATGAGAACAGCGACGATCGTCAGGGCCGCTGCGGCCAGGGTCGCGTATCCGGTCCAGGCCAGGAGATCCAGACCCGCCGCGTTCAGGGTGGCTTGTACGTTCCAGGCCACGTCATCCAGACCCGCTACGACCGCTCCGACCAGGGCCAGGGCCAGCAGGGTCCGGGTCGTGTAGCGAACCAGGGGCGCGCGTGGTGGCAGTCCACGTAGCCAGGTGATCGTCGCGAGGACCGCGCCAGCGGCTGCGGCTGCGGCAGCGCCCCAGTATTCGAAGTCGTTGCTCAGGACGTTGACACCCATGCCACCGGCCGCGCCGAGAGCCACCCCGGAGAGCCGCCCGCGCCAGTCCAACCGGGTCCGCCGCTCGCTGGTCTCGCCATTGGCCACCCTGCCAGCATGACGTAAACAATCAGCAGAGACCAGCCCGCGTACTATCAAGAGGGACTAGTTATGCATACCCGCCCACAACCCTCATGGGCGACTTCGGTATTGATCAGGTAGTGCATGGCCTGGTGTCGGCCCAGCGAGGCAGGCCACGCACACGCTCCCCCGGATCCGCCGAGGTCGACGCAGCCCTCGATGAGCGTTGCGGTAGTGGGTCGAAGTCGGTGCGGGCGGTCGAGCTGGTGGGGTTCGTCGCGGCGGCCGACTGGATCCGGGCCTTCGCGTCCTGGGTGATCGGGGGCCTTCTTCGCCGTGCCCTCAATGGTCCGCCCGACCGGTCTGTGGACGGAACCTGCGACCCCACAGGGAATCCGCTGCACGGGCCGCTGGGCCGCGCTCGTTGACGAGCACCATGACGACGCCGGCAGGTCGCAGAGGCACGCAACGCGTCCGCAGAGCGACCGTGTAGGTGACGTTTGCACTCCGTCTCCGACGATGTCGTCCGATGAGGAGAAGCATGCATGCAGGAGTGGATCGCAGCGGCCTACACGGTGGTCGTGGGAGCGTCTTTCGTCTTCGCGGTGGCATCTCGCAGCGAGAAGAAGCGCGTTGACGTCTACAAGGTCCTGGTGAGGCTGGCGGTGATGATGGCCCTTGTCGCCGCCGTCATCTCCGTCTCGGTAGAAACCGATGGTCAACCGGCAGTCCGCCGGGCCGGGACACGGTGTCGTGTCGGCCGCGCCGTCACCCGCGAACCAGAATCCGGCGAACCAACCCGGTGCAGCAGACCCGACCGACCTCTGGGCCCGATGCTGGGCGAACGCCCGCTTGGTCGGGGTTTCCTGTGCGGTGGTGCAGGTGGCAGCCGGTCGCGCAGGCGCATGTCCGGCTGCCGCCTGGTCGCCGACGTGCCGGGTGGTTAGCGGCGGCGTAGCGCCGGTTCGAGCAGAGCGGGTGGGGTGTCGTTCTTCTCGTGGGCGGCGAGGTCGACGCCGGGAGCCACGATCGCGTCGATCGCGTCCAGCACGTCGGCCGGGAGCACCGTGTCCGCGGCGGCGAGATGCGAGCGGAGGTGGTCCATGGTGCGGGGGCCTCTCTCGACAGCGGCTTTCATCCTTACCGAAGCCGTTGTACGAAACGGCCGGCTGGCGCCGCCCGTCTCCTACGTCCGGCTCGCTCAGTAGGCCCAAGGTGATGGGCCCTGCTTGAGAATCCGCACGTCGCAGTTCTCGACCGTTGGCCACATGGTGACCCGGTACTCCAGATGATCGCCCGGTTCTGCCTCAGAGCACTTCGATGGCCGCTGCTCCGTCGGGAGGTATCCCACACGCACGCGGTAACGCCCTGCCGGGACAGGGATCGGTTCCACCTCGTCCGGGAGTTGGGTGGCACCTGTGACCGCCAGCTTGCCCGACGGGAATTCGACATCGGCTTCCACGACATGGTCATAGGCGTCGAGTGGGTCGAAGACGGGCAAGGAACTCCAGACGTCCAGCCTGACCGGCACGTAGTCATAGCGGGCTGTACCGATCACGATGCAATGGCGCTCTACGGCAATCCGCCACGCATCGTCGGCCTTGTCCCAGGTGTACCCGTCAAACACACCCTCGGTCACCTCTGCGTCCGAGATCACGACGGTCAAGTGGTCGGCGTAGGGCTCGACCCGGTAGACCTGCACACGCTCATCCAGCACGGCGGGCACACTACCCAGGGCGGGGTCTTCTCAGCAGCAGGTCGAGGCAGCGATGGCCGGGGCGAGGCTGAGCCGCTAACCATCCAACTACTCGCAGTGCGATCATGTCCGCGACGATCGGTACAGCCAGCAGGTTCCCACTCGTCGGGCGATCGAACGCGATCCGGAAGCGATCGCCGGCTGGCATCGTGGGCGGTGGCCGTCGGTAAGAGGTTGGCGGCGGCTCGGGGCGCCTGGATCTGCTTCCAGGACGAGGCAGGCCAGGTCATGCGACCGCCGGTGACCAGCACGCCGCCCGCGGTGTCGACCACCTTGCTGAACTGGTCAAACGTCGGCTACACGCTTGTCAACAACAGACCGATCTCCTCGCCGGCTTCCTCACCAGCACCGGCATGACCCTCGAATCCGAACCACCGAGATAGCTCGAACTTTGGCCCTTCAACCTCCGCACCCCGATCGCACCAGGGAGCGACGAAGGGGGACGAGCGGGTGCCGGGATCTTCGAATCGGCAGGCGGGCTGGTCGACAGGTCGCCCGGTTCGATAGGTTGAGTCTACTATGGATGGACGAACGAGAAGCGGGAAAAGACCGTTGCGTCAACCGAAGGTTCGGTACCAGAACGAGCTCATGGACAGCGGACGGTGGGAGGGTTTTCCGTTCCGCGAAGGCGACATCGTGGTTTCGACCCCAGCAAAGTGCGGGACGACGTGGACCCAGACGATCTGCGCCTTGCTGATCTTCCAGACACCGGAGTTGCCGGCACCGCTGGACGACCTCACCTACTGGCTCGACTTGTTGACTCGCAGCCGGGACGACATCTTCGCGTTCTACGAGGCGCAGCGGCATCGTCGGTTCATCAAGACCCATACGCCCTTCGACGGGCTGCCCATCCATGATGGGGTGACCTACGTCGCGGTCGGTCGGGATCCGCGGGACGTCGCGATCTCCTGGGACGCCCATTCCCAGAACGTTGCCCAGGAGACCTTCGAGGCGATGCTGGCAGCCGGCGGAAACCCGGCGCAGGAGCCCGCCGGTACGGCTCCGGCGCCTGCGGAGTCCGCGTACAACCGGTTCTGGGCCTGGCTGGAGGACACCAATGTGCAGGTGGGCCTGCCGTCGATGCTGCACCACCTGTCGGGGTTCTGGGCCGAGCGGGAGCGGCCCAACGTGCTACTGCTGCACTACGACGATCTGAAGTCAGATCTTGAAGGCCAGATGAGGTTCCTCGCCGGGCGCCTCGGAATCGAGGTGCCGGAGTCGCGGTGGCCGGATCTGGTGCGGGCAGCGACATTCGACTCGATGCGTGGCCGGGCGGAGGCTCTGACCCCGGTCACGGCGATGTGGAACGATCCGAAGCGGTTCTTCAACCGGGGTGTCAGCGGCCAGTGGCGGGACCTGCTCGACGAAGATGACCTGCGACGATACGAGAATCGGGTCGCGAAGCTGGCCGAGCCTGACCTCATCGACTGGCTGCACCGCGGCCCCATCGTCCCTGCCCAATGACCCTACGCCGTCATCCTCCTCGCTATCCCGCCTTAGGACGTGGTGCCGTTGACACTCCGATACACTCCACGACCGACGAGGCATCGACCGAAAGGAAGAGCAGGAAGTAGTACGGGGAATCCTGCACCCGAACGCTGCCCAGGCGTAACGCGTGGTCTCCCGCTTTGCGTAGATGCTCGACAGCCCGAGCGAAGCCAAGCGTAGGTATCCCGGCCTCCTGGGTGATCTCGTTCCGAAGGCAGTACGTCGCTGCCAGTTGGCTCGCTGGGATGAGCCCGTTGTCGATGTCGAACTCGGCACCGGCGCCAAGCGCTGTCCGGCACGCCTCGTACGCCTCGCCCGCCCCACTCAGTAGCGCCACCAGGGTTTCCCGCTTCACGTAGACCAACGTATCGGACCGAACACCCGGAAATGCCGTGACGAGCGCGGGGCGGTCGGCCGCCGTCGAGGTCGGGGCGATCGACTGCCGCGCCGCTTCGCGGCTTGCCACCGGGTGCCGGGGTCCGGGCACTTGGTGAGCCGGCGGTACGCGAAGCCGCCCTTGCGGGCCGGGGGCGGCAAGCCGCACGACGCCGAACAGCCACGCGCCCGCCTGGACGGGCCCTTCGTCGGCCGCAAAGCCCGGTAGAGCCGGCAGTTCGGGACGATCTTCCAATCTGAGGATTCGTATCGTGCCCTTATGAGTGAGAACGTCTTTGCGTTCCCTGCGGCGCCAAGGCCCCAGGTTGTCCGGCACCTGAACAGGCTGGCAGTCCCAACCCCCGACGGCTGGACCACGGATGCGCCGCTCTATATCTGGCCGGTGGACGAGGCGAGCGGTCTGTACCAGGACTGGGAGCCGGAAGACATCGCGAGTCTTGAGTACACCGTTGGACACCGGCCTGACTGGGGCGTCCAGATCAACTACCGCATCTCGCGCCGGGTGCAACTCTTGGCATTCGCTGCTGCTCTGCTTGAGCACGGTGGCGTCGCGGTCGATGACTTCTGTGGTCACGTCTGGACGGTTGCCGAAATCAAGTCGGACGTGCTGATCAAGGGGGCCAGATTCGGTGAAGGGCCCGTGCGCTGAACTGATGGTGATGGGTCCTGCCCGAGCGCGGGTAGGTTCCACGATCCAGGCTCCTGTGCCCTGTCCGACCAGGTCAACACGTCATCAGCCCGCCGAGAGGCGCGGACGTCGGCCAGGAAGGCATCATGCTCGTCGTCCGAGCTGAACAGGTCCGGCCGGGCCAGGTCGTCAACGGACGTGATCGGCCGGACTCTCTGACGACGGGCCAGCTCGTTCGCCGGCACGTGTTCGGAGGAAGGTCACCCGGAAGTACGCTTGCCGTTGCTCGACATCGCAGCTCACCTCCTTCGACAGCAATTTCCATCCTTGCCGAAACCGTCCTGCTGACACCACGGACCATTCACGGACTGATCTTGGACGCGGGCGGCCAAGCGTGACCCGTTGCCGCAGGTCAGCGGCCCGCACGAGGCGTGAGGCGTACCGGATTCCTAATCCGTTGGCCACGTACCGTCCAGCCGCCATAGGGTGCCCACCGTGCCCCTCCACGCCGACGAGATCCGCCCCACCGCCGAGCAGGTGCGCTGCCTGGTGGCGGCCCAGTGCCCACGGTGGGCCCGCCTTCCCGTGACCCCCGTACCCGGAGATCTGGAGGGCACCGACCACGTGCTCTTCCGCATCGGCACCACCCTCGCCGCCCGGATGCCCAGGACAGCCAGGGCGGTCGACCAGGCGAACTCCGACACGCGGTGGCTGCCCCTCCTGGCGCCCTATCTGCCGGTACGGATCCCGGTCCCCCTGCACCTCGGCGAGCCGGGCGAGGGATACCCCTGGCGGTGGACGGTCGTACCGTGGATCGCGGGCAGCACCCCACCCCGGCTCGGCTGCGACGACGTGTCCCTGGCCCACGACGTGGCCGCTTTCGTCCACACCCTGCACCGGATCGACCCCACCGCAGGACCGGTCATCCCACCGGGTTGCCGTGGGGCCGCCCTGCGCCACGTCGACGCCGGCGTCCGTCGGGTACTGCCCCGGCTCGCCGTATACGACGACGGTTTCGACGTGGCCGCCGCCGAGGCCGCGTGGGAAGCCTGCCTGGCGGCTCCCGAGTGGGACCGGGATCCCGTGTGGATCCATGGTGACCTGCAACCGGGCAACCTGGTCACCGACTCCGGCCGGCTGGCCGGGGTCATCGACTTCGGCGCGCTCGGTGTCGGCGACCCGGCGCCCGACGTGGCTCCCGCGCTGTGGACCTTCACCGGCGCGGCCCGACTGGCCTACCGGGAGGCCATCGCCTGCGACGAGGCCACCTGGCGCCGTGCCTGCGGCTGGGCGCTCGCGCCGTCCCTGACCGGCATCGACTACTACCGGCACACCTTCCCCCGGATGGCCGAGCACGGCCGTCGGATGGTCCGCGCCGTGATCGCCGAACTGACGTGAGTGTCAGGGCCCGGTCGACGCAGACGGGCGCACACCGGGCGACATGACGGGGAAAGCACCGGCCGTGCGATGCTACCCGCCATGGGTGCCGACATCGCCGCGTTGCTGGCCGTACTCGCGGAGACACGGACGCACCTGGCCCGGCCGGACAACGACTTCTCCTGGTCGTCGTTCCAGGACACGGCGGGTGCGTTGGAGGAACTGGACGAGCTGACGACGATCGTCCGCGCGGGTGGTCCCGTGCCGTTCGGCCTCACGATCCTGTTCGCGCCCACAGGCCCCATCCAGGAGGTGTCGCTGTCCAGCGGTTGGGGAGACGAGTTCGTCGCGCTCGCCGACCGGTTCGACGCGGCCATGGCTGGTCACCCCGACCCGCAGTCGTAGACGCGGGAACCGCTCGGCAGCGGAACCCGGGGTGTGTGCGGTCCCCGACGTACCGGCCCGGGACCGCACACCGCGATCAGGCGCAACCGAGGTAGTACCAGCCGACGTGTCCAGAGCCACCGGAGACACCCCGGTAGATCTGTACGCCACCGCAGCCGGCCTGGGTCCGCATGCCGTCCAGGACGTAGGTCCAGACGGTGCCACCCCAGGGAGAGAACTGCGAGATGTACTGGTTGGTACCGGACTGGTTCTGTCGCCAGACCGACGGCTGCGGGTAGTACCCACTGTTGTAGTTGACTTTGACCCACTGCGTCTCGCACGTCGGCGAGTAGATCAGGTAGGCGTACCCGATCACGGCGCCGTTGGCCGGGTCGACCATCCGCAACTGCCGGTCCGGCATCTGCGCGGTCACCAGGCGCTGCGCTCCACTGTCGCAGCCGTACCAGGTCGGATCGTCGCCGTCCGCGGCCAGTGCCGGTGACATCGGCGCGAGCGCCACGGCGGTCGCGGTGATGGTCGCGGCCAGCATGGCCAGTCCTCGTCTGCTGCTGTGCGTCATCTCGGAAACCCCTTCCGGTACGGGTGGAGGTGCGCTCTGCGTCGAACCTAGGCCGGCTTCGGAGGACTCCGGCCGTCCGTTGCACGCCAGTGCCGACGTGCAACACCGCACCGCCACGTCCCCGGTCACCCATGTGACACATCATTGACAGTCGGTGACCGTCCCGGCACGGTGGCAGGATGCCCCCTCTCTCGTCACGGCGGCAGATCGGCTGGATGCTGCGGGCCAACCGGCTCCTCGGCCCGACCGCTGCGCTGCGGTCGGGACGGGCGTTCGCCCGGGCGTACGCCACGGACGCCGGGCGGGAGTTGGCCCCCTCGCAGGTGACCCGCTGGGAACGCGGTGACCTGCCGGTGAGTCGTCCGGTGCTCCGTCGCTACGAGCTACTGCTCGGGCTGCCAGACCTGAGTCTGGCCACCGTTGCCGACGCGGTACGCCGCTTCGACGGTGATCCGGCACGCGTCGGTGCTGCCGGGGCGGGGCGCCACCGTGGCGGTGCTGCGGTCGACCGCACCGGGCCGGTGCCGGCGCGCTGGCACGACCTGGTGGCCCGGGCCCGGGTGCCGTACGCGATGAGCGGCCCCGACTGGGACGAGCTGACCGCTGAGGTGGCCGGCCGGCCCGGTCTGGTGCTGCATCCGCCACTGCTGTGGGAGGAGATAGCCGGCAATCTCCTCGGCGAGTTGATCGTCGCCGAAGGCGGGCAGTGGTTGCTCCGGCAGGAGGCGATGAGCCGGCTACTGGAGCATCCGGACGCGGAGACACCGACCGTGCGAGTATGCACGGCGGTCGTCGACGATCCGGCCGTGCCCGTCTTCATCACGCCGCTGTCGCTGTTGGACGTGACCGCCGGGCCGGCCGCGAACCGGTACGTCCTCGCTCAGCTTGTCGCCCCGCACAACCAGCTCGCCCAGCAGGGGGCGCTACTGGCCGCCATCCGCAAACTTCGGGCCGGGCACTTCCGGACGGACCAGGAGTGGGGCCGCCTGGTCACCGCCGTCGGTGACCTGGTGACCGACGCTCCCGCCGACCCGGGCGTACGGTCGCTGACCGGGGAGTTCACGGCGAGGCTGGCCCGCGCACTGCCACACCGTCGTGGTCCACGTGACCGGGTGACCGTCCTCGACGTCGGCGGACCCCAGGCGCCCTTCCACCGGTCGGACCTGACACCCGATGCTGCGGCCACAGTCAGCAGCCTGGTCGACCGGGCCCGCAGTCTGCTGCCCGTCGAGCCGGCGGAGCGGGACGACGTGTTTCCCGGGCTGGTCGCCGAGGCGGTACAGAGCCCGAACGCCGATCAACGGCTCTACGCCACGATGCTGGTGGCCGCCACGCCGTACCGCCGACCGCTGGCCACCGCGCTCCTCACCGAACTACGCCGGCACCTGCGGGACTGGGACCCGGTGCTGGCCGGGTCCGCCCTGCGACTGCTGACCCTGTTGCAGGTCCCGGACCATCGGGAACTGGTGTACAGCCTGCTCACCGACCCGGCGGTGCCACCGTCGCTGCGGCACGCCGCCGCCGCTGCCACCCCACACTGGTCCGCTCGGTGGGATGCCGCGCGGTGGCGCCGCGTTCTGGCCACCCAACGGCAGCGGGCGCGTGAGGTGCCCTCCGCGCTGGATGCCGGCATCCTGCGGGCCCTGGCCTACGGGCTGGCCACGGACGGTCATCGCGACCTGCTACCGGAGATCGAGGCCGGGTCGGGGACGTCGCCCTACCCGCCCCAGGCGCGGGCGATGGCCCGCTGGTGGAGTCGGCTGCCGCCCCGCCTACTCGACGCCGCCGGCCGCTGACGGGGTCACCACACGGAACTCGTTGCCGTCCGGGTCGGCCAACACGACGCTGCCGTCCGCACCGACCTCCAGTCGGGTGGCCCCGAGGGAGACCAGCCGGTCCACTGTCGCCTGCTGGTCACCGCCGGGCGGGGCGAGGTCGAAACGTTGCGGGTTCCTCGCCTCCTTCGGGGCGACGGGCGGGCCTCCCCAGGCGATCTTCGTGCCGCCGTGCGGTGACTGGATCGCGGTCTCCTCGTCCTGGTCCCACACCAGCGGCCAGCCCAACGCCTCGCTCCAGAAGAGACCGACGTCGCGGGTGCCGTCACAGGCGAGCTCCCCGAGCAGGCCGCACCCGGCGAGGAAGGTGTTGCCCGGTTCGATCACGCAGAACTCGTTGCCCTCCGGATCGGCCAGGACGACGTGCCCCTCCTCGGGGCGCTGCCCCACGTCGAGGTGGCTGCCACCGAGCCCCAGCACCGTCGTCACCATGTGCTGCTGGTCGGTGTGGCTGGCGCTGGTCAGGTGGAAGTGCAGGCGGCGGCCGGTCCTCCCGGTCCCCGTGCGGCCCGGTGCGAACCGGACACCGACCTGGGTGTCGTCGCCGGGCAGGAACGCACCACGGGCGTCCTCGACGACCTCCCGGCCGAGTACGCCGGCCCAGAACTGCGCCAGGCGGATCGCGTCGTGCGCATCGATGGTGACTGTCAGCAGCCGTGGGAACATCTCCGCATCGTAGGTTCGGGTCAGCAGGGCGACAACGCGTTTCCCGGCGGGCCCGGCGCCCCGGGCTGTGCGGCGGTCACCATCCACCGTCGAAGAAGGCCAGCAGTGCCGGTGCCGGGTCGGCTGCGGTGGAGGTGTTCGCCACCGCCACGACTGTCAGCAGCAGGAACAGCAGCGCCGAGAAGCAACCGAGGAACCCCCACACCCGCCGCGCCCGCCGGTCGGACGAGCCGGCTCCCGCGAACCTCCGCCACCACGTGACGCTCAGGACGAGCAGGACGACCGCCACGACGGCGGCGATGACGGCCATCGCC
>NZ_WVUH01000419.1 GCF_017614955.1 Micromonospora echinofusca | reverse complement strand
CCTTTGCTCTGCTTCAGTCACGGCTACACCGGGACCGGAAAACTGTCGCCTCCGCTGAAGCAGAGCAAAGGCCGGCCGGCGGGGTGGCTGGTGGGGCTGATGCCTGCTGGCTGGTGAGGCTGCTGGCTTGCTGCGGAACCCGGCCTGACCGCCCGGGGTCGGGCAGCCACAACCTGGAAGCGATTCACTTCACTGCCGTCCGGACGCTTGGCGGGGTGCCGCGCAGGGAAACGCTAGGCACCACCTGCCGCACGGCGGGCCGTGCGAGGGGTGGGTGGCGTGGAACCGGTGGATGTGGCATTCGCTCTGGTCGGTGTGGGGGCGCTACTGGCCGGCATCCTGCCCAGGGTGCTGGAGCACCGCCCGCTGTCCATGCCGATCGCCTTCCTGGCGTTGGGCATGGCGGTGTGGCTGCTGCCGGTCGGCCTGCCCGACCCGGACCCGCTGCGGTACCCCGACATCGCCACCCATCTGACCGAGATCGGGGTGATCGTCGCCCTGATGGGCGCCGGCCTGAAGATCGACCGCCCGTTGGGCCGACGCCGCTGGTCGTCGACGTGGCGGTTGCTGGCCATCGCGATGCCGCTGAGTATCGCGGCGGTCGCCCTGCTCGGCTGGGCATGGGCCGGGCTGGTACCGGCCGCCGCCCTGCTGCTCGCCGCCGCACTCGCCCCCACCGATCCGGTCCTCGCCGCGGACGTCCAGGTCGGCGAACCCACCGACGTGGAGGACTCCGAGGACGAGGTGCGCTTCGCGCTGACCAGCGAAGCCGGCCTCAACGACGGACTGGCGTTCCCGTTCGTCTACGCGGCCATCGCCATCGCCACGACCAGCCTCGCTCCCGGCGACTGGTTCGGTCGCTGGCTGAGCGTCGACGTGCTCTACAAGGTGGGCATGGGTGTGGCGGGTGGCCTGCTGATCGGCTGGCTGCTCGGCAAGCTGTTCTTCCGCGCCCCGTCCGAGCTGCGGCTGGCCCGGCACGCCGAGGGCTTCCTCGCCCTGGCCGCCACGTTCCTGGCGTACGGGCTGGTGGAGGTGGTCGGTGGCTACGGCTTCCTGGCAGTGTTCTGCGCCGCCCGGGCGATCCGGGCCGCCGAGCGGTCCCACGAGTTCCACAACGTGCTGCACGACTTCGCCGAGCAGATCGAGCGGCTGCTCACCGTACTGCTGCTCCTGCTCTTCGGGGGCGCCGTGGTCGGCGGTCTGCTGGCCCCGCTGACCTGGCAGGCGGCGCTGGTCGGCCTGGCCCTGGTCTTCGTCTTCCGGCCGGTGTTCGGTTGGCTCTCGTTACGCGGGGCACCCGGACGCCCCGCCGAGCACTGGGTGATCTCCTTCTTCGGCATCCGGGGCGTCGGCTCGTTCTACTACCTCGCCTACGCCACCGCCAAGGCCGACTTCCCCCAGGCCGACCTGGTGTGGGCGACGGTGGGACTGGTGGTCATCGTGTCGGTGGTGCTGCACGGCATCGCCGCCACCCCGGTCATGCAACTGCTGGACCGGAAGGGCCAACGGACGGGCGAACAGCCCGCCGGCGGGGACGGCGGCCGGTCAGCCGGGCGAGGCGAGCGCGAACCCGCCCTCGGCGGTACCGGCTGACCCCGGGGTGCCCCCGGGGCGGGTCAGGTGCAGCCGGATCGTCGTCGACCCCTCGTCGGTGTGGATCTCGACCAGGTCGCAGAGCTGGTTGACCAGGACCAGCCCGCGCCCCCGGTCGCTACGGTGTGACGGCGGGATCCGGCCGGCGAGCCGGTCGGTGAGCACGCTGGCACCGGTGACCTCGCAGACCAGGGCCGCCGGCTCGACCCACACGCGCAGGGTCGCCGGCGTCGGCGCGTGGGTGAGTGCGTTGGTGGCCAGCTCGGTGACCGCGATCCGCAGGTCGTCCACCCGCTCCGGGGACAGTCCGGCCCCGGTCGCGGCGGCACCGACCAGGGCCCGGGCGGCGGACAGGCCGGTGGCGTCGAAGCGCAGGTCGGCGACCGGGCCGTCCGGCGCGGCCAGCGGACGGTTGAACCCGTCGACCACCGCCTCCGGCGTGGTGTAGTGCGGGCTGGTCGTGGTCACCCCGTCCCGGACCAGCACCGGATGGGTACGGGCCGCGTCGGTCAGGGCCACCTCGTCGAGCCCGACCGCGTCGTACGGGCAGAGGATCACGGCGGGCCGATCGGCGAAGGCGATGTTGATCAGAGCCTCGTGCTGTACGCAACGCGGGTACTCCACCGCCGACCGTCCCGGCCAGATCGGCTCCCCGACGATGCGGACCGACCGGTCGCGGTGCCGGTCGAGGAAGGCGTGCAGCACCCCGGGGATGATCCGGCCGGGGTTGCGCCCCGCCTCGGTCATGTCGACGAAGGTCACCGGAGCGTCCGCGCCGACCAGGGGCCGGAGCAGGTCGAGCCGGTGGCCGGGTACCGCGATCAGGGCCGGTTCGGCGGCGGCCAGCCCGGCGGTGACGAACCCGCCGACCCCGGCGACGTAGTCGCTGTCCCCCGTGTAGAACAGGGCCTCGTGCCGCAGCCCGCCGAATGCCGACGACCCACCCGGGTCAGCCTGCATGCCGACATCGCTGATCGTCCACCGGCCAGGTCACGTTCACCCACCTCCACCCCGCACGATACTTCCCCGGTCCGACCGGTGGCAGGCCGAGATCGGCCACCCGACTCTGCGTACCGTCGGCACCGTCGCCGCCGTGCGCGCCGGTCACCGGTCGGGACTCCGGGTCAGCCGGCGGGCGTACCGAGCCGGTCCGCGATGGCCCGGCCGAGGGCCCGCCCCGACAACCACGCGGTCTGCACCCGGGACGGGCCGAAGGCGTCCCCGGCCAGGCCGATGCCGTCGTCGTCGAGGTGGTACGCACCGTCGACCGGGGTCTCCGGCCGGGCGTACGTCCACCGGTGCACGTGGATGTGCGCCGCCGGCTCGGGCAGGCCCAGCAGGTCCCGCACCGCCCGCTCGATCGCCGGACCGGCCGCCGTCGGCTGGGGCAGGTGCTGCCCGGCGAACCCGGCCGTGGTGTGCGCCACCAGCACCGGCGCGCCGTCACCCCGGCGGTCCCCGTCGTCGCAGACGGTGGTGAGCAACGGGTGGTCGTTGACGAACGCCCCGGCGAAGTCCACCCAGCAGCGACGGGGGAAGCGCAGCACGGCGGTGAGCGTCGGAAGCCAGCGCTGCTCCTGCGCCGCCCGGGTCGCCGCCATCAGGTTCGGGTCGAGCAGCCACGCGGCCTGCGGACCGGGCATCGCCAGTGCCACCGCGCCGACCGGCGTACCGTCCACCGACGGCCCCGGCCCCACCATGGTCACCAGGCGGTCGGTGACCACCGGCAGGTCGTCGGCCAACGCCTCCAGCAACGAGCGCAGGCCACGGGGTGCCGCCCAGCGCATCGGGCCGGTGACCGTACGCCGGCCGTCGGCACCGTAGGAGACGAAGGTGTCGGTCCACTCGCGGGCCAACCCGGCCGCCCGCCAGCGCTCCACCACGGCACCGAAATCCGGGTCGCTGACCGTGAAGTAGGCCGCGCCGAGGTCGGCGGGACGCCCGTCGAACCGTTTGCTGGCCATCCGGCCCCCCGGCACCCGGCCGCGTTCCCGGACCTGCACCGGGACACCGGCGTCGACCAGCACCCGCGCACAGGACAGGCCGGAGATGCCCGCGCCCACCACCACGACCCCGGCCCGTTCGGTACTCATCGGATGATCGTATCGGCCGAGGCCCCTCGGTCCGGGGCACGGATCGCCCGGCCCGGGAGCAGTTCGGGCGCGGGTGCGCGCCGGCCCGCCGTCCGGGACGGTCACCCGCAGGGGTCCGGTGGATCAGGACGACGCCGGGCGTGGCGGGAGGCGGTGCAGTTCGACCCGGTCGAGCCGCCCCGCCGTGACCCGGGCGGTCAGGAAGGTCGCGTACGGCTGCGCCCGCCGGTCGGTCGGCGAGCCGGGATTGAGCAGGCGCAGGCCACCCGGGGCGACGCTGTCCCACGGTATGTGCGAATGACCGAAGACGAGCAGGTCACAGTCGCCGAAGGTCCGGGCGCAGCGCGCCTCCCGGCCGGTGCGCGGGCCGGTCTCGTGCACCACCGCCAGCTTCAACCCGGCCAGCTCGACCCGGGCCACCTCGGGCAGCCGGGCACGCAGGGCGGGGCCGTCGTTGTTGCCGTACACCCCGATCAGCCGTCGGGACCGTGCGGTCAGCCGGTCGAGCAGGTCCGGCTCCACCCAGTCACCGGCGTGCACCACCACGTCGGCGTCCCCGATCGCCTGCCAGAGCGGTCCGGGCAGGTCGCGGGCGCGTTTGGGGACGTGGGTGTCGGCGGTGATCACCATCAGCACACCGTCGATTCTCGCAGCCGACCGGGTCCGCCGGCGGCCGTTCATCGACGTCCACCGTCGGCCCGGTCGACGCCGGCCCGCCGACCGGTCGATGCGCCGGTTCTCCGGAAGTACGTCGTCAGCTCTTCACCTGCCGGCAACAAAGCCGTACCTTGGGAGATTACGTGGGAGCGCTTCCATCAAGATGTCTCGATCGATCCGAGGAGTCGTACCGTGCGAACCCGATCAACCGCCATCGGCGCGGGCGTGGCCGCAGCCGCGCTCGCGGTGGCCACCGCCGTGGGCGTCGGCCCCCTGCAACCCTCCCCCGCCGCCGCTGCGGACTCCGCCTTCTACGTCGACCCGCAGACCTCGGCCGCGAGGTGGGTCGCCGCCAACCCCGGCGACTCCCGCGCCGCGGTGATCCGCGACCGGATCGCCAGCGTGCCGCAGGCCCGCTGGTTCACCACCACCAACACCTCGACCGTCCGGGCCGAGGTGGACGCGCTGGTCGGCGCCGCCGCCGCAGCCGGCCGGATCCCGATCCTGGTGGTCTACAACATCCCCAACCGGGACTGCAGCGGCGCCAGCGGCGGCGGCGCCCCGGACCACAACACCTACCGGCAGTGGGTCGACCAGGTGGCCGCCGGACTCGCCGGCCGCCCCGCCACCATCGTCCTGGAGCCGGACGTGCTCCCGCTCATGACCAGTTGCCAGAACGCCGGCCAGCAGGCCGAGACCAGGGCTTCGATGGCGTACGCCGGCAAGAAGCTCAAGGCCGGCTCGGCCCAGGCCCGGGTCTACTTCGACGCCGGGCACTCCGCCTGGCTCGCCCCCGCCGAGATCGCCGCCCGACTGAACGGCGCGGACATCGCCAACAGCGCCGACGGCATCTCGGTCAACGTGTCGAACTACCGGACGACCGCCGAGGCGGTCCCGTACGCCAAGGCCGTCATCGCGGCGACCGGGGTCTCCCGGTTGAAGGCCGTGATCGACACCAGCCGCAACGGCAACGGACCGGCCGGCTCGGAGTGGTGCGACCCGGCCGGACGGGCCATCGGTACCCCCAGCACCACCGCCACCGGTGACGCGGCGATCGACGCCTACCTGTGGGTCAAGCTGCCGGGCGAGTCCGACGGCTGCATCGCACCGGCCGGGCAGTTCGTCCCGCAGCGGGCCTACGACCTGGCCATCGCCGCCGGCCCCACCACCCCGC
>NZ_WVUH01000418.1 GCF_017614955.1 Micromonospora echinofusca | reverse complement strand
ACCCAGATCCTTCGCCGCCGACTCCACCCGCGACCGCATCGCCGCCGACACATCCGGATGCCCCGACAACACCCGCGACACACTCGACAACGCCACACCCGCCCGCGCCGCCACATCCCGGATGGTCGCGGGAACCTCGTCGGCGCCGATGTTCATTGCCGGTACCGCTCGACGACGTCCTCGTTGATCTCGATGCCCAGCCCGGGGGCCGAGACGGGTGGGTAGACCCAGCCGTCGACGTGGCTGATGGGCGCGTCCACGAGGTCGTGCTGCATCGGGTTGCGCAGGGGCTTGAACTCGAAGAGCTTGCAGGCCGGGCTGCTGAAGCTGATGGCCAGGCTGGCGGCGGTGACGATCGCCGAGGACCAGGCGTGCGCGTTGGCCTGCCGGCGGTACGCCTCGACCCGGTCGGTCACCTTCTTGAATCCGGTGATCCCCTCGGCCCGCCCGGGGTCGACGCCGACGACGTCACACGTGCCGGTGGCCAGGACCCGTTCGTAGCCGTCCAGGGTCCACTCCTTCTCGCCGTAGGCGATCCGGGTGCGGGTCTTGGCGCGGAGAGTGGCGTACCCTTCCGGGTCCCAGGCGCCGAGCGGTTCCTCGATCCAGTCGATGTCGTACTCGTCGAAGGCCTGGACCCGTTTGACCGCGGTGGACACGTCCCACCTGATGGCGATGCCGAGGTCGATCATCAGCATCCTGTCCGGGCCGATCGTCTCCCGCATGGTGCGTACGTACTCCACGTCGCGATCGTGGTCGTAGCCGAGCCGGGCCTCGCCACGTTTGCCGAAGCCGACCTTCATCCCCTGCAGGCCGCTGTCGAGCCACTCGCGGGCCTCGTCGGCCATGGCGGGGATCGAGCTGTGGTGGGCGTGGGACGAGGCGATGGCCGGCAACCGGTCGTGCACGGCGCCGCCGAGCAGTTCGCAGACGCTCACCCCGAGGGCTTTGCCTTTGATGTCCCACAGGGCGATGTCGATCGCGGCGATGGCGTACGAGGCGAGGCCGCCGTTGTAGCCGTACCACCAGGCGCGGTCCTTGAGGGCACGCCAGATGCTCTCCGTGTCCAGCGGGCTGCGTCCGACGATCAGCCCGCCCATGCCGTCGATGAGGGCGGCCACGGCGGGGTTGGCTTCGGGGAACTGGGTGACCGATTCACCCCAGCCGACGACACCCTCGTCCGTGGTGATCTTGACGAGGCAGAGGTAGCGGGTGGCGTCGAAGTCGTTCGGCTCCGGATACGCCACGGGCACGGCCTCGACCCGCACGATCTTCATGCTGCGTCTCCTGTGCTCTGGTGGGTGCTTCCCCCGACGACCGGGATGGCCGCGGTCAGCAGTGCGATGCGCTCGGCGAGCATCTCGGCGTCGGAGAACTCGGTGCAGTCAAGTTCGCCGGCGACCCGACCGGCGGAGATGACGACGGCACGGTCGGCGACGTCGAACACCTCCGAGTCCTCCGTGCAATACAGCAGGACGGCGCCGCCGGCGTCGGCGAAACCGCGCAGCAACCGGTAGATCTCGGCCTTGCTGGAGATGTCGACGCCGCGGGTGGGCTCTTCCAGCACGACGACCGGCGGGGCGAGCGCCAGGGCCGCGGCGATGGCCACCTTCTGCTGGTTTCCGCCGCTCAGCGCCCGAATGGGCGTGTCCAGGCTGGCGGTTTTGACCAGGAAGTCGGATCTGGCCTGTCGGGCCAGGCGGGTGGCGGCGGATCGCTTCAGCAGCCCGAGCCGTCTCCTGATCGCCGGGCCCTGACGGATGTAGAGATTCTCCCCCACGGACAGGTTGTCGAAGAGGCTGTCCGCCCGGTCCGCGGCGACGAAGGCGACGTCGCCGCCGGACCGCACCGGTCGGCCGGCCAGGGTGGCGTCACCGTGGGTCCTCTCGAACCCGGCGACCGACCGGACCAGCTCGCGGCCGCCCGAGCCTTCGACACCCACGACCGCCACGATGTCGCCGCGGCCGAGCTGCATCGTCACGTCGACGAACTTCGCCCTGTGGTGGGTCCAGCCGGTCAGCGCGAGCAGGGGAACCGCGTCGCGTCGACTGTCGGCCCGGTCGTCCCTGGTCACCGCAGCACGGCCGACGACGAGTTCACGGGCGATGCGTTCCTCGGTGAGCTCCGGCGGGGCGAGCACCATCGCGCAGGACCCGTCGACGATCATGGCGACCCGGTCGGCGTGCGCGGCGAGTTCGGCCAGACGGTGGGTCACCAGGAACACCACCCGGCCGCTGTCCGCGATGGTGTGCATCCGGGCGAACAGCTCGGCCGACTCGTCCTCGGTCAGGGCCGAGTTGGGTTCGTCGAAGAGGAACACGTCGGCGTTGCGGACCAGCGCCCGGGCGATCTCCGTACGCTGTTGCAGGGCCAGCGGCAGGTCACCCAGCAGGTGGTCGGCGAACGGAAGGAGATCGGTCTCTCTGAGCATGTCGACGTCTGCGGGCGCCAGCCGGGGTCGGCCACCGCGCGACCCCTCCCGCCCGGCCAGGAGGTTCTCGGCGACGGTGAGGTTGGGAAAGAGCTGGGGTTCCTGGTGCACGATCGCGATCCGGCTGGCCCCCAGCTGCGGGCTCCACGGCCGCCCCTGCACGGTGATCGTGCCGGCATCCGGGGTCACCTCCCCGGCCAGGACCTTGACCAGGGTGCTCTTGCCGGCGCCGTTCGGCCCGGCGATGCCGAGAATCTCCCCGGAGCGGGCAGCCAGGTTCAGCCCGGCGAGCGCGACGGTGTCGCCGTACCGCTTGACGAGGCCCTCGATGACCACGCCGTCCGGGCCTGGCACGGCGGTCACCGGTCCCGCCGCCAGTTACGGGTCAGCTGGTCGAGCACCACCGCGCCGATCGTGACCACGCCGAGGAACATCTGCTGGGCGAAGGATCCGGCGGCCAGCAGGGCCAGGCCGTTGGCGATGACCGCGAGCAGCAGCGCGCCGAGCAGGGTGCCGGCCACACTGCCGCGTCCACCCTGCAGGCTCGCCCCACCGATGACGACCGCGGCGAAGGTCGGGAACAGCAGGGCCTGTCCGGCGTCCGGCTGGATGGAGCCGATGAAGGAGAAGTCGAGCAGCGCGGCGACCGCCGCCGACAGGCCGGCGATGCAGAACGCCCAGAACTTGTAGCGGCGTACGGGCAGTCGGGCGAACCGGGCCGCGACGGGGTTCCCGCCGATGGCCTTGAGCCGGAAACCGAACAGTGACCGGCTCAGCAGCAGCCAGAACAGCAGGGCGATGACGATCATCCAGAGCACCTGCATCGGTACCCCGAAGGGGAGGCTCTGGTTGCTCAGGCCGCGGAAGAACTCGACCTCGCCGGCGTCCATGGTCCGACCCGGGGGTGGTGCGGCCGGCGCGAACCGCTGTGCCCCGCTGAACAGCAGGGTGAAGCCGAAGATCAGGGTGCTGGACCCGAGGGTGGCGATGAACGAGGGGATGCCGACGACACTGGTGAAGAAGGCGTTGAAGGCGCCGACCAGGACGGCGACGGCAAGGGCCACCAGGATCGCCACCCACAACGGCCAACCCCAGTTGATCCAGGCCACGGCCATGCTCATCGCGGACAGGCCGTACAGGTTGGCGAATGACAGGTCGATCTCACCGACCACGAGCACCACGGTCAGACCAAGACCGATGATCGCGATCGTGCTCATGTAGCGCAGCAGCCCGAGCAGGTTGTCCGGGTAGAGGAACAGGCCGTCGGAGGCCGCTGCGAAGACGACCATCACCAGGGCGACGGTGGCCATGAGGCCGCCGACGCGGGCGAAGGCCCGCAGAAACTGCGCGACGGTGGGTCGTTCGCGGTCCGCGGGGTCGGCGACGTGGCCGACGGGCTGGTCCACGAGGTTCGTGGTCACGTAATCCTCCGGTGGGGGCATGGCGGAGGCGGGTCGACCGAGATCGTCACCGGTCGACCCGGCCAGTCACTTGTCGAGAATCTTGTTCAGGTCTTCCCGGGCGGCGGCCGAGTTCGCCTTGGTGACCGGGATCAGCTTCTGCGCGTTGGGGATGACCTTGCCGGTGGCCAGGTACACCGCGCAGGCGACGGCCCCGAACCCGGCCTGCTGGGTCCAGCCCTGGTCGAAGGCCGCCACCTGGGTGCCCTCGTCGATGCCGTCGAGTTGACCTTCACTGACGTTCCAGCCCGCGGTGAACACCTTGCCCTTGCGGCCGGAGTCGGCGATCGCCCGCACGGCGTGCTCGGCGCCGATGTCGACGTTGAGGATGAACTGCAGTTCGGGGTTGCCGGTCAGCAGCGCCTTGTACGCGTCGTAGGTCTTGGCCGGGTCGAACGCGACGTTGAGCGGGTTCTTCGCCGTGTTGATGAACGTGGCGTCGGGGATCTCGGCCTTGATGCCCTCCTCGAAACCCTGCATCCGGCCCTGGGCCCAGAAGGCGGAGGGATCGCCGCCGGAGACGGTGAAGACCTTGAGCTGTTGGCCGGTGGACTTCATCCACTCCAGTACGGTCTTCGCGGCGGTGCGACCTTCCTCGACCGGCACCTGGGTGAAGTTGGTGAACTCGTTGCCGTTGGAGGTCACGCCGGCGGTGAACACGGGGATGCCCCGGGCCATGGCCTTGTTGGTGATGTCGGTGAAGGCGTTGGAGTCCGGGGGCTCGATGGTGAGGCAGTCGATCTGCCCGGTGTTGAGCAGCGCCTCGATCTGCGAGATCTGCTGCGGGATGTCGATGTCCTTCGGCGGGGCGATCGCCTTGCCGTTCATCCGGACCAGGGACTGGGCCACCGGCAGCGTCGCCTCGTAGCCGGTCTTGTACTGGTCGGAGAAGAGCGCGATTCCGCTGGACTGGTAGGAGAAGACGTAGTTCAGCTCCTTGCCCTCGCGTACCTTCGCCGCGATGCGGTCGGCCAGTTTGAACTCGCTACCGTCCTTGAGCTTCGCCGGGGCGGCCGTTGCCTGGCCCACCGAGTCGGCGATCTGGTCGTAGCCGAGTTCCTTCAGCTTCGCCGGGGCCGCCGAGAGGTCGGCGGTGGCGGTAGGCCCCGTCGAGGTCGATGGGGAACTGGCGGAGTTCCCCCCGCAGGCGGTGAGGACCATCACGAGGCCGACGGCAACGGGCCATACGGCAGGGGCTCTGCGCACTTGCCCATCTCCTTCCCGGTAACGATTCCGGGGTGGAACCGTTTCCGAGGATGCTAGGACCGGCTCTCCCCCCAGGTCAATGGCCTATCGGCTGCTCCGGGGCAGGCGAAGGGCGGGTACGCGCAGAGGAAAGGTGGAAACGGTTCCTTGACCGGCGCGGCTCCACGGTCAGCGGCGTCGACCCATGCCGAAGAGCCCCGCGCGTCGGTCGACGCCGGGGCCATCAAGGTCGTACCCGGGAAAGGAGAACGGGACAGCAGAGCGCCGCAGAGCGGCCGGCCCTGTCAGGCCGCTGATCTGATCAGGGTGTGCGCGGAAGGAACCGGCGGTCAGACCATGGTCAGGCTGGCGCGGGAGTGGAAGGTGGTGTCGATGGTGACGGTACTCGGCGCAGCCCCGTCCAGCATGTCCAACAACAAACGAGCCGACACCGTACCCATCTCGTCGGTATCCCGAGAAACCGTCGCCA
>NZ_WVUH01000417.1 GCF_017614955.1 Micromonospora echinofusca | reverse complement strand
CATCAGGAAAGAAGGAGATAGGTGAAGTTACTCCGGATCCCCGCACGGCGGCTGCTCTCCGCAGTGGCCGTCCTGGGACTTGTACCCGCGTTGGCGGTCCCGGTTCCGGCGCAGTCCGCGCCGGTGGAGGAGACCTCGTCGGTCGACGCGGCGGCGCAGAAGTACGACCGGCGGCTGCTCGCCAAGGCAGTGCCGGACGAGTGTTTCGCCGGGGTGGGGGCGCCCTACCCGGCCGGTCCGCCGTGCGCCGAGGGCCAGGCCAAGGTCAACCAGTCGTACCTGTGGGGGATGACCCGGGCCGACCAGCACCTGTGGTTCGGTACCGGCGCCAACATCAACTGCCTGACCAGTGGCCGGAACCTGAAGAGCACCGACCCGAACCTCAACGAGGACTGGGTGTGCGAGTACGGCGAGAGCCAGATCGCCAAGCGCAACCCCTCGCTGCCGGCCACCCTCGGTGACCACCGGCCGCCCCGGATGTACCAGTACGACCTGCACACCGGGCAGTCCGTCGAGAAGACGGCCCTGGTGAAGAACGCCGGTCCGGAGCACGCCAACCGGCTCAGCTCCACCGCCGGGATCCGGGCCGCCGGCAACCACCAGGGGGTCGTCCTGCTGGCCGGGCCGGCGCTGGCGCAGAGCATCAACCTGTTCGCCTTCGACGCCGACACCGGGGCCTTCATCAGCTCCACGACCATGCCGCAGTACGGCAACATGCGGCACTTCGTGGTGGCCGACAATGTCCTCTACGCCGGGGTCGGTGTGGGCGCCAACGGCAGCGCCGGTGGCCACGTGCTGCGCTGGACCGGCGACAAGACCAACCCGTTCAGCTTCGTCGAGGTCGCCGACCTGCCCGCCCAGGCCGCCGACCTGACCGTCCACCAGGGACGGATCTTCATCTCCACCTGGATCGGCACCGGGGACGACGGCCTCGCCGCCGACGGTCCGGTCGCCGGCGCGGCCGACGTGCTCGCCGGCATCTGGATGAGCCCGCGGCTCGCCGACGGGGATCCCGGCCTGACCCCGGCCGACTCCGCCGGTTGGCGCAAGGTCTGGGACGTCAGCGAGTACGAACCGGACCCGACGGTGGCCAGCACCTACGCCCTCGGCGGTCTCGCCTCCTACGGTGGCCAGCTCTACTGGGGCACCATGCACGTGCCGCTGAAGGCCACCTACACCCACCTGCTCCGGTACCCGCCGGTCGACGAGGAGTCGTCCCGGGCCACCATCCAGAACACCCAGCGGTCGATCAGCATCTTCCGGGGCCGGAACTTCGGTCTCGACCGGCAGCAGGTGGATCTGCTCTACGGTGCGACCGAGCTGCCGAAGTACGACCCGGCGGCGAACGGGGGCGCCGGTGCCTGGGCGTTGGTGTCGACCAACAACACCCCGCTGTACGGCTCGGGCGGGCTCGGCAACCCGTACAACAACTACACCTGGAAGATGGTGGTGGCCGGCGGGCGGCTCTTCGTCGGCACGATGGACTGGAGCTACATCTCCAAGGACCTGGGCAACCAGGCGGCGCAGCAGCTCGGCCTCCCCGCGTCGGCGGCGGCCACGTTGAGCGCCGCGCCGGTCCTGGCGGAGCAGGCGCGGACCCGGGAGAACCCGCCCGCGACCTTCGGTGGTGACCTGTTCGTCTTCAACTCGCCGTGGAGTCCGGCCGAGGTGGTCGACAACGCCGGGTTCGGCAACTACCTGAACTACGGGATCCGGAACATCGTCACCGACGGGACGGACCTCTACCTCGGGACGGCGAACCCGATGAACCTGCGTACCGACCCGAACGACGACATCCCGGAGGGCGGCTGGGAGCTGATCCAGCTCCGCACCCGGGCCTGGTAGGCAGCGGTTGACGGCCCGGCGCCCGTGATCCGGACCGGACACGGGCGCCGGGCCGGTCCCGGCGGGTCCCGACCGGGTCCCGACCGGGTCCCGACCCTCCAGGGGCCCGGTCGGGACCCGCCCGGATGCTCTTAACACACCGTGGCCGAAGGCTTACCTTCCTCGAACATGGATGGCGCAAGCTACCCCTATGATGACAATTCACAGATTTCGCCGGGCCGGGCGGCGGGCCGCCGGCCGACGCGCCCCGCTGGTACTGACGGCGGCTCTCCTCGTCGTGCTCGGCGGTTGCCGCGCGGACCGCGCCGAACCGGCGCCGGAGCAGGCCACCCCCCGGTCGACCGTCGGCGCGGACCGGCTGCCGATCGGCACCTCCGTCCGGACCATCGAGGTGGACGGCCGGGAACGCGGCTACCGGGTGTACCGGCCGGCGTCGGTCCCGCTCACCGGGCCGGTCCCGCTGGTGGTCATGCTGCACGGCGCCCTCGGCACCGGTGAGCAGGCCGAGTCGTCGTACGGCTGGAACGCCGAGGCGGACCGGGGCGGTTTCCTGGTCGTCTACCCCGACGGCCTCAACCGGGCCTGGGCGGTGACGAAGGACTGCTGCGGCGCACCGGCCCGGGACGGGGTCGACGACACCGCCTTCGTCACCCGCCTGGTCACCACCCTCACCGCCGACCTGCCCGTCGACCCGGCCCGGGTCTACGTCAGTGGGATCTCCAACGGTGGCCTGCTCGCCTACCGGCTGGTCTGCACGACGGACCTGTTCGCGGCGGTCGGCGCGGTGGCCACCACGCTGATCGGCGACTGCGCCGATCCGGCACCGGTCTCGGTGATCCACATCCACGGCACGGCGGACCGCACCATGCCCTTCGGCGGCGGGCCGGGCAAACGTGACAACGGGGGCACCGGCCGCAACCCGGTACGGATCAACGGGCCGGCGACGACCGACCTGATGGACCGGTGGCGGGCGGTGGACCGGTGCGGTGCACCCGAGGTCACCACCACCGCAACGGTCACCACGACCCGCGCCGACTGCCCGGACGGCCGGTCCGTCGAGCTGATCGCGGTGACCGGTGCCGGGCACCAGTGGCCCGGCAGTGCCGCAGCGAACGAGCGGGCGCAACGCCTGCTGAACCTCGACCCGCCCAGTACCGCGTTGAACGCCACCGCCACCATCTGGCGCTTCTTCAGCGCCCACCCCCGGGCCACCGGCGGCTGACCCCGGCCACCGGCCCGGCCGACCACCCCAGCACAGGGAGCAGCGATGACCAGCAGAGGCACCCCGCCGACGGTCGAGGTCGACCAGCTCGTCAAGCGGTACCCGAAGAGCGAGGTCAACGCCGTCGACGGCCTCTCCTTCACCGTCGAGCCGGGCGAGATCTTCGGACTCTTCGGACCCAACGGCGCCGGCAAGTCCACCACCATCGGCATCCTGACCACCCGGATCCGGGCCACCAGCGGGCGGGCCGTGATCGGCGGGGTCGACGTGCTCCGCGATCCGGTGGGCGCCCGGGCCCAGCTCGCCGTGGTACCCCAGCACAACAACCTCGACCGTTCGCTGACCCCCCGGCAGAACCTGCTCTACCACGCCGCCTACCACGGGGTCGGGCGACGGGAACGCGAGAGCCGCGCCGACGACCTGCTGGAACGCTTCGGCCTGGCGGACCGGGCCGACAAGCGGATCGAGGCGTACTCGGGTGGCATGGCCCAGCGGTTGATGATCGCCCGGGCACTCATCCACGAGCCGGCGGTGCTCTTCCTCGACGAGCCGACCAACGGCCTGGACCCGCAGACCCGACTGCTGATCTGGAACCGGATCCACCAGATGCGGGACCGGGGCGTGTCGATCGTGCTCACCACGCACCAGATGAACGACGCGGCCGGGCTGGTCGACCGGGTCGGCGTGGTGGACCACGGCAGGCTGCTCACCCTGGACACCCCGACCAACCTGGTTCGCAGTCTCGCTGGCCGGTCGATCCTCGACCTGACCGTGGCGCTGGGCCCGCAGGGCGACGTGGATGCCCTGCTCACCGCGCTGCGGGAGGTTTCCGGGGTACGCAAGGCGGAGCAGTTGGCGGCACCGGCCCTGCCGGCCGCACGGCGACCGGGCGGGTTCGGTGCGAACGGCCGGGCGATGGGCCCGGGTCGCGGCGGTCCACCCGGTCCGGGTGGGGGACGGGGTCTGCCACCCGGGCTCGGCGCCGGTCGGCTGGCCGCGCTCGGCCTGGGTGCGGCGGTCGGCACGCTGCCGTCGGCCCGCGCCCGTGCCGGTACCCGGATCCGGCTGCACCTGGCCACCGACCCGGCCGCCCTGCTCGGTCCGATCCTGACCCTGCTCAGTGACCGTTCGGCGAACCTGACCGACGTACGTGTCTCCGAGCCCAGCCTTGAGGACGTCTTCATCGAACTCACCGGAAGGGGGCTCCGGTGACCGTCGTCGACGCCACCGCCGCACCGGCCCGTACCACCGTCGCCCGTCCCCGCCCCTCCACCGCCACGGTCTTCCTGGCCGTGCTCCGCCGGGACCTGCTGGTCACCGGCAAGGAGCTGTGGGTCATCCTGGTCCAGGTCGGGCTGACCCCGCTGTTCATGCTCTTCGTCTTCGACACGATCCTCGGTGCGCAGGGGGTGGTGGGCCGGTCCTTCGCCGACCTCTTCCTGCCCGGCATCATCGCGCTGGCCGC
Source organism: Micromonospora echinofusca (assembly GCF_017614955.1). Classification (GTDB taxonomy): domain Bacteria; phylum Actinomycetota; class Actinomycetes; order Mycobacteriales; family Micromonosporaceae; genus Micromonospora; species Micromonospora echinofusca_A. Next base: position 1,036 of record NZ_WVUH01000417.1, on the reverse strand, counting down.
TTTCACCACCGCCCTGCAGAGCGTCGCCCTGCCGCTGGTGAAGGAGTTCGGCTTCACCATGGAGATCGAGGACCGGCTGATGGCCCCGATCCCCACCGGCCTGGTCGCGGTGGGCAAGCTGGTCATCGCGACGATCCGGGGTCTGCTCGCGGCGGTGCTGATCTACCCGCTCGGCGCGCTGGTGGTCGGGTCCGCGCCGTGGCGCCCGGAAGGGCTGCCGCAGGCCCTGCTGGTCGTCCTGCTCGGCGCCTGGATCGGCGGTGGACTGGGCATCACGCTGGCCACGATCCTGCCGATCCAACGGATCAACATCACCCTGTCGCTGGTCGTCACCCCGATCATCTGGACCGGGTGCATCCACTACCCGTGGCCCCGACTGTCGACCATTCCGTGGTACCAGATTGTTACGCTCTTCAATCCGATGACGTACGTTTCGGAAGGCGTACGCGGAGCACTTCTACCGACCGTCCCGCACATTTCCCCGTGGGCGTGTCTGGCGGTGCTCACCGCCGTCGCCGCAATTACCACGGCCACCGCCGTACGCGGTTTCACCCGCCGCGCCATTCAGTGATGCAAGGAAGGGCCCCCGGTTAACGCATTCGGTAGAGGAAGGGGCCCTTCCTAACACACCGGTCGCCGGGAACGCGGGCGTCCCGTCCCGTCCCGCACGCCACCCCTGCCCGGCAGAGCGCCCGACGACCGGACCGGCGGGGGCAACCGGACCGGCGGGGCCGTACCGACAGCCGAGGGCCCCTTCCCGTACTCCCGGGAAGGGGCCCTCGGTGTGACCGCGCGTCGGATCAGTCGGCTTCGACGATCATGCCGGCGCCGACGGTACGGTTGGTCGCCTCGTCGATCACGATGAACCCACCCGTGGTCCGGTTCCGCCGGTACTCGTCCGCCAGCAACGGAACCGTGGTGCGTAGCCGCACCCGACCGATCTCGTTCAACCGCAACTGATCCGCCGTCTCGTCCCGGTGCAGCGTGTTGACATCCAGCCGGTAGTGCAACCCCCGCACCACCGCCCGCGCCGACC